>CATMRP010000014.1 GCA_950073835.1 uncultured Alteromonadaceae bacterium | reverse complement strand
TTCAGCGCGTTATACAGGCGTACAATTTTAGAGCGCATCCCGCCAAAGGTAAGTAAAACCAGTAGTGTACTGTGGGTAAACTTCTCGATTTCCAAACCCACTTCGTCCATCAGGAAACGATGGATCTCCTGGTTGGAGTAGGACAGCGCAGAGATATCAATAAGAATTTTAAGTGGATCGTGACCAATATTATCGGCTTCAAAATGGCTGAACATCTGCCGGAAGTCGTCTTTGCCTAAAATACGAATACGACTAAATTTAGCTGCCTGTTCCTTAAACTCCCGCACATGATTGAGCAGGTTGTTAATTACCTTAAAGCCTTCCATTTCCAGCTGTTTACGGCACACATCCAGCGACGCAATCAGGTGGTACTGGGGAGAAGTGCTGGTATGAATGGCGTAAATTTCTTTAAAGAAATCCTTGTCGAACTCCGGATCGTTAATGTGAATATATGAAGCCTGCGAAAATGCCGAAACCACCTTGTGAGCCGAATGAGTAACGTAGTCCGCACCGGCATTAATGGCCGAGTACTCGCGGTATTGCGGATGAAACAGCGAATAAGCAAACCAGGCTTCATCAATAAACACTTTGATGTCGTATTGGTGAGCATAATCCACAACCTGCTTTAAGTCGGTTAACAGGCCATCGTAGGTACAGCCGGTCAGCACTATTAGTTTGGCGTCTTTATTATCGCTGATAAACGCTTTTAGCTGGCTTAGCGAAGGCGGTGCAAAAATACCGTATTTAGGATCCAGAATGCTGTCGAGATACAAGGGCAGGGCGCGAGCCTGCACAATGCCATAATGCACCGACTTGTGGCAGTTTCTGTCTACAATGACTTTATCCCCCTCGCGGAGCAGGGTCTGCAGGATAATCTTATTGGAGGTGGAAGAGCCGTTGGTAACAAAGTAAGAGTGGTTTACCTCAAAGGTATTGGCTACCAGGTTCTGCGCTTTACCTATGGCATTAGTGCCGTCGGATAAAGACCCTAAAGAGTCCACACTGACCGACAGATCACTAATAAACATGTTACGGCCAAAGAACTTATAAAAGTCGTTGATGTAGCTTGAGCTGCGGAAACTGGCACCACCACTGTGTCCCGGCGTGTGCCAGGAATCGTTGGTTTCCACTGCATATTTTTTATAAGCCGTCCAGAAAGGGGTTTCGCTGCGATCGTCATAGTCATTAATGATATAAGCCAGACAGGACTCCGGATCCGAGGCAATATCATGCAGCGCAAAAAATGCTTCAATTTTGCTCGAACGACTAACGATATCAAAACCCACCTCATCTTCACCAGTAACGTACACCGGTACTTCCAGACGTCGGGATTTAATCGCATCAATAATGGATGAATCGCGCAGACTGTCGCCAAGGGTTTCCCAACTGAGTAACACCGCCTGAATATCGCCATCGTTGTCGAGCTCGGTGACTGCTGCAGATTCAGAGTTAACGGCCAGAAACTCCAGTGATAAATCGCTGCGGTCGAGCACCGATACTACCGACTCCAGGTGCTGTTGAGTGGTGATCAGCCGGGTTTTATTGTGATCAATAATTAACACTTTTAAACATGGCGTCGCTGTCACAGGTGATCCTTCTTCTTTGATTGCTAAGGCTATTTCAACCCAAAGCGGTAATAATCTGGTGCAGTTATATGCGCGTAATATACGCTATTTTTCACGCTTTAAAAGCGCACAATAACGAGCATCATTAAAAAGCGCAAACCGGCTTCAGGCTTGCTGAGAATGAAGCTGAAGTCTAAGGATAATAAACTCCGCGGGCCGTACAACCGCCATACCAATTTCGATGTTCATGATCCCCTGATGTATATCATTGGCTGTCATGGTTGTACCCAGGCCACAGTGTACATAAAACGCTTCATCAGAGCGGGTGGCGGTTAGTGCTCCGAGTTTCCATAAATTAACGAGGAATTGCTCAACTGAAAGGGTAACACGGGCCCAGGTATTAGCGTCGTTAGGTTCAAAAACGGCCCAGCTTAGCGACTTTTGCACCGACTCTTGGACCATGTTGGCTAATCGCCGGGTGCTGAGGTAACGCCACTGGTTATCGTTGCCAGCTAACGTACGAGCACCCCAAATACGAACGCCACGGCCGCTGAATTCGCGGATTGCATTGATGGATTTACCGGTAGAGGTATCGGTATTTAACACTTCGTTCGCAGTGTCAGAAATGCTTACCATGGGGTGGCTGATGCCGCGCAGTTGCACATTTGCCGGGGCTTTCCACACGCCTTCACTGGCATCGACCAGGGCGATAGCCCCGGCTACCGCCACCGAAGCCGGTAAGCAAACGTAAAGGTCAGCCAGCAGAGATTCAATTACTGTAAATTGCTCAGGGTTGTCGGCTTTCACCTGGCTGAGTTGGGTTGTCTTGCCGTTATCAAGGCTAACCGTTATGTGTTGCTGGTTACGGGCCGACTGCCAGCGTTGAGTGGTGGTTAAAAAAGGGTAATAGCAGGCGCCAAAATCGAGGTGATTGTTACCAAGGTTGGCGCGGTTGGTGCTTAACCGGGCAGTATTTAGCGATTTATCTCCGTCGGGCAGGTCAAAAAGTGCCATACGGTCGGCTAATTGGTCGCATTGCGAGAGCATCAAATTGACTATCTGCTGGTAATCGGCTGTTGCCAGCAACACGCTTTCAGGTGCAATCAACAGCGTTATTTCATCCACCTTCGCCGCTGCCTGCACGCCGTCAGATAGAGCAGACAGCGTAAGGGATATTTGATAGTTACCTGTCGATACCACGTAGCACTCACCGCCGCCATTATCAAAAAAGAGTCTGATGGCATACCACAGCATCTGGCGGGGCAATACTGGCGATGTATTTTTCAATACCATTCCGCCTGATGTGGATGTGAGTTCCAGATGCAGAGGCTCTGCTTCACTTTGGCCGAATAACCGGCAGTACTGCTCAAAGGAGGTGATTTTCGTGGGAGTCAGATGTAAATCGCCATCTTTTTTACGCGCGGCGTTTTGCGTATAGCCAATAAACGCGGGTACGGCAGTAGGAACAGCAACGATACGGGTATGAATCGTGGGGATTTCCTGAATGTAAACGCCGGGATGCTTAATGTTGGGCATGGTCTATTCCATGGGTTGTTGAGTCGAATATCGCCACTGTACAAGGCAACCAGCTTAGAAAAGATAGCATAACATGATGTGGTTGGCAGATTAGCCGCAGCGTTTAAAGTCATTCCCCACACTCACGAAGGTGAGAGATTTCATCAAAACATATCACCAGCTTTGTTTAGATGAATAGCCGTACATGACGTAATGAAGTCCCGCGTGATGAGATATCCACTTAAGGAAAATACTTATGAAAATACTGGCACTGCTTTGTTTACTTGTACCCGGGTCGGCTTTGGCTGCAACGCAATCCATCGAGATCACCGATAAAATCAAACGTGAACGTACCGATAACACTGATACTAAATTTTTTAGTAAGTTCGCCCAATGGGGCGATAACGAAATCCTCGCTCGCTACACCGATACAAACGGAACCCGGCGTCATGCAGATGTAAGCCTGGGATTTCGCTATCTGATGACCAATACCCCGGTACCGCAAGGTAACGAAGCTGAGTATGCCGTGGCTATAGCGTATCAGGGCGAATTTGATTTTTTTGCACTTACACGTAACTCCAGTCCGGTGGTCACCACTCGGCATAACCCAAGTATCATTTACACCAGAATGTGGGATCCAATTAAAACAGGCTTATCGTCATGGTTTGTATCGCTGGAACATGAATCCAATGGTCAGGTGACCGACACCCAGGAACGATTGCAAAGTGAGCTAACTGCCTTTGCCCTGGATTACGAGGGAGACGAAGATGTGTCAGCCGCTGATATATTTGAAATGGCTCAGCAAACCATTAGTCGTTCTAACAATTTCGTCGCTTTTGGTGCCAATTACCGATTAGGTAAAGATAGTCATAAGGATTGTGCCAGTCGTTTCAATTGTATTGCTATCTTCACTAAAGTAAGACACCAACTCGATAAAGAACCAGAAGACCACATTTGGTGGCGGGAAGGTGGATCCGCCGAATTAAAAGACTATGTGGGAACTGAAATCGATATCAATGCGCCATTGCGTATGGGTAATGTAGAGACTGCATTGCGTATTACTTATCGAACCGGCCAGTTAATAGGAGGCAGTCCTTTTAAGCGGCACTCTGTTGATGTGCGTTACTATGTAGACGTTCCGGTAGGGCGGGGAATAGCCAGCCTTTTTAATTTACCGAAACTGGAACTGTTTGCAGTACCCATGGTGATCCGATATCACAATGGGTACCTGGACGAGCTTTATAATTACTCGCAGCGAGTGAGCTATCTGGCGCTCGGTTTACACGCCAGATATTAGTCACAGTGTCTTGACTAACAGTCGCTGTCTAATACGGTGATGGTGGGGCTGGCTCCCTGGGTTTGAGCTTCTTCGTAAATCACTTTGCAGCTCTCGGTTGACCCCACACCACTGGGCAGGATCGCAAACTGATCGGTTTCGGTGACTGCGGCCGGGGCCGAATCAGTGGATACGCCAATGCGGAAATCGGTGTTGTTACCACTGCCACTGCCGTTGATATCGGCCCAGGCGCTGAGGTTTGTCACCACATCACGAATAGCCGGGTACCCATATACGGTGTAAACCGTACTACCATTAATTTGCAGGTTGTCGTCATCAGAGCGCTGAATACCAGCGATGGCCGCTTTAGCATACACCAGTTGTGAACCACCCTGCAGGGCAGCTTTAACCCCTTGTAGTGTGGCTCTTCGGGCATCCCCCTGAAAATCAATAAATCGTGGTGCGGCGGTTACCGCCAAAATACCCAAAATGACAATAACCACAATCAGCTCTACTAAAGTAAACCCTTGTTGTTTCATGTTTAATCCCTGATTACCTGGTGAACAGCTAAACGTGGCTGCTATTAAATCTTATCCTTAACTAAAATGCCAGAGTCTTAATCGCTGCGAACGCTTACCGCTTATTCAGTGAGTTATGCCATTTTGAATTGTAACGTCGGGTGCGGCGTAAATTGCCAAGCTGCTGAGTTAACCACGCTCACAGCGGCGCCACATCAGGCTGCGCTTTTCGCCGTTGGCTGACTCTACGTAACGGGTATTTAAGCATGATCCTATCGGCCAGGGAGGCCAATGGTTTACTCTTACAGATTACGCAAGGTAATTGTGGTACCGGATCTTCTCCTTCATGATGTGGTTAACCGATAGTAACCTGGCTTTACGTTCAAACAGATTCAACCGGCCTTTCTCGTCATCAGGATTTATCTTCGTTGTTCTTGCCCGTTTAATGGTTTTATCGTGGTTTGTCTGGGGGAACATCACGGCTGCACATTTGTAACTGCCTGGTTAACCCGGTAGATTGGTATAAGATGCTTAAAAAAAGGACAAACATGTCAGGCACTCGCTCTTATAATGTAGTGGTACTCGCCCATAACGAAGCGCGGCGGATCACCCGCTGCCTTGAGAGCATACTGGCGCATGCCACTGAGGGGTTGCAGTACATTTATGTGTTGGTAAATGGCTGTACCGATGACACCGCTGATGTGGTGACCCGGCTAAGTGCAAACCAACCAGAGGTGATTGGCGTGTGGCTGGACAGGGCCGATAAAGCCGCCAGCTGGAATCATTATGTGCAAACGTTATCCGGCGATGCGGATTTTCATGTGTTTGTCGATGGTGATATTTATCTGGCTGACAACGCGTTGCCTGAACTGTTAGCGCCGTTACAGAATACTTCCCATGTTCTGGCTACAGCGGCGGTGCCGGCCAATGGTCGCAGCCGCGTGAAATGGCTCACTAATATGCAGCGTTGGGGGCGGCTGGCAGGGGCGCTTTACGCCCTGAGAGGTGAGTTGGTAAACGAAATTCGCGAAGAGTCTATCACGCTGCCCGCCGGTCTGATTGGCGAAGACTTTATAGTAACCTGCCTGACCAAAGGCAGCATTGAATACCAGCAGTTGTTTGCGCCCAGTAAACGGCTTCGGGTAGTGCCTGCGGCGCAGTTTTATTTCGACGGTCTGCGCGTTACCAACTGGCGGCACTGGCAGGCCGCGCTTAATCGCCTGGTGCGCTATCAGGTTCGTGAACATCAGCTTAAATTATTGTTCCATTACATGCAGGATAAGCAACCCTCACAGATGCCGGGTGAAATTACCGCACTTTACGGCGAACTGGCTCACCTTATCCGTTACCAGTACCGGGGCCGTAATACACCGGTAGACATGCTGGCAATTCGGCATATCAAAAGGCAAAGCTAATACTGCATTACTGACGAACCAGGACGTTAGCATGATCGAAGATGCGTGCGGGTTGCTGTTTGATAAGTTCCAGGCTGCTGTCGGATACCGTAGACCGAATGCCGGTAATGCCCATCCAGGTATCGCGACCACGGCGTTTGGCACCGTACAACGCCGCATCGGCAATGCCAACGGTGCTCTGCCAGTCAAAAAAGGTAAAGCGGTGCTGGTGCAGAGGATAAGCGGCGAAGCCTACCGAGCAGGTTACCTTTAGTTGCGTGTGCCTGTTAATACTCATATCACTGCTGTTCACTGCATCGACTATACGCTCGGCCAGCAGATAAGCTTCTTCCCGAGGCGTATCCTGTACTACCGCCAAAAATTCCTCGCCACCCCAGCGCACCAGATAGTCACTGTCGCGGAAAATGGCCGACAGCCGCTTTTGGGTTGCTACCAGTACCGCATCACCCGCCTGGTGGCCATAGTTATCGTTAATGCGCTTGAAATGATCCAGGTCGATAATAAAAAATAATGTATCAGACTGATTACCCGGGGGCGTATTGGTGGCCTGGCAGTCTTTGTAGTAACGATTTATGCGGCTGATATCCCGCTGTATGTTCTGGTTTAAGAAACGCCGGTTATGTAAACCGGTTAGTGCATCAGTTAAGCTGGCTTTTTCAAGGGCAAGGGCCTGCTCACTGAGTTTCTCATTAGCGCTTAATAGTTCAGCCGTGCGCTCGGCAATTTTTTGCTCCAGCACATTTTGGCGGTGGCGGTAATGGCGCAGACCTAACTGATGCAAAACAAAAATAGCAATGGCCAACAGCAACAGGCTGGCCATGCTGGCATAGATAGTCTGATACCACGCGGGAAGCACAGTAAATCGCTGGCTGAGCGTTGCCTGTTGCCAGGTTGTGCCGTTGTCGGAGTATTGCAGTTCCAGTACGTACTCGCCCGGGGCCGGATCGGTGAGCGTAACAATGCGGTGGTCAGCATCGAGACGTGTCCAGCTGTCCTCACTTGTGGCCAGGCGATAGCGGTATTGCAAATGATCCGGGTCAAGGAAGTCCAGTGCGACAAATTCAAATGAAATACGTTTGGGTTGTGCACTGATTTTAATGTGCGCCTGTGTGGCGGCCGGGTGAACCTTGCGGTTATCCGCAGTAATGACTTCCAGTTGCGTAAAGTTCAGGGCTAAAGGCCTAATCTGGCGAGGTAATTCTCCCGGAGAGATGATAGTCAGGCCATTCTTACCGCCAAATACCAGATCGCCCGCCGCTGTCATTGTGGCAGCAGCACGGGAGTAAGGGCTGTTTACGGCAACAGGTCCGGCGGTTATCACACGTAAGTGTTTTTGTTCAATATCGATGGCCGCAATCCCGCGCGATGTGCCTACCCATACCTGATTATCACTCTCACCGGCGATGGCTATAACATTGTCGCCGGGCAGGCCAACGGCAGTAGTGAATTCAAGCCAGTGATTATCCGTGGTGAGTACAAACAATCCGCTACCGCTGGTTGCCACCCACAGTTGACCGAGACTATCGGCATATAAGTCGGCAATAAATTGTTGCGCCAGACGCGGATGGTTTACCGCTTTAATATCTCCACTGTTAAGCAACCCATTGGTAAGCTTGCCGTGCAGTAAGCCTTGCCAGCTACCGACCCAAAGTGAATCAGCTGTTGCCAGCAGCGATGCCACGCGACGCTCACTAAACTGCTCCGGCAGTAACTGCACAGTTGGCTCAGTCGCTATCGCTGGCTGTTGCCATAAACCATCGGTACCACCTATCCACAATGCCTTGGATGAGCTGGCCAGAGCGGTAGTAAACGTAGATGCATTCCTACCGTCTACGTTTAGTGGTAAAGGCTGTTCACTTCCTGGGGGGATAATCACCGATGCGAAATTCGCCGAAGCATAAAGAGTATCCGACGGATCAGCAAATAAGGTTTCCACCGGATCGGTGCCGTTTTGCCACAGTTGCCGGGTGCTGCCTTGGTCGGCAGTGAACTCTTCCAGCCCCTGGTCGCCAGCACCGACAATGAGTTTATTCCCGACTGCCTGAACCGCATGTACTTTCCGACTCTTCAAATCTCCGGGTTGCCCGCTGTCACCAAAAATATGTGAAACGGCAACATTGCCGGCATCATAAACATTAAGCGTGGCGCCACTGCCAATCCATACTAATCCTCTGGAGTCATAAAATAACGACCAGATGTCATTATCGCTCAGGCTGGCCGGTAATAAACGGTTGTGCCGGAAGCGGCGCGTCGATTGGTTCGCTAAATTAAACTCAATCAGCCCATCACCAAAGGTACCTATCAGCAATACATCGGGGCGAATTTCGGTAACCGCAAACAACCAGGGGCTGGCATCCTGAGCGAGGGTGTAATGAGTGAACCTGGCCGCTTCAGTCTGAACAAACAAGCCCTCGGCGGCAGTGCCTACCACAAGGTTTCCGGTCGCCGTGGTGGTAATAGTGCTGACCCTGATACCTTCAGGGAAGTGCGGTTCAGCTTGCAGTGGTGCAAACCGATTATTGCTCAGTTCACTGCGGTATAAGCCTTTGTCGGTCCCCACCCAAAGCGCTTTGGCCGGGGTTACATGGATAGCATGGATCCGCGCATCCGGCGTAATGTGAAGTTGGCTAAGTTGCTCTGAAGCCGTATCAAACTGATATAGCGCGCGGTCGCTGGCGAGTATGACAAGGTCTGTGTGTGGCAAGCTAACTAGCGCGCCAGCCTGCACGGTGATGCCCTGCAGCTGGTTGGGAGCAACAGCATTAAACGAGCTGGTGCCAGGGATGAGGCGGTACAAGCCGTTGCTGGTGCCAATCCAGATACGACCCCTGGCATCGCTGAATCCAGAGTTAACCTGAGGGGCGGTAACCTCGTCACCGGTACTTTTAAATTGTGCGGGTATCAGCGATTGTGAATCCCAGCGCCACAAACCATTAGCTGCAACTAACCAGATAAAGCCCTGTTGGTCTTCCAGTATGCTATCTATTTGCCCCTCTAAGGGCGTGGAATTGCCCAGCGGCGACAGAAACACCGGCTGCGCACGGGATTGCCATTGATTCTCGCTGGCGTGAACTGCTGCGCAAACGTATAGCGCAAGCCAGAGGAGGTTCAGAGGTTTCAAAAGACGTTTAGAAATAGACAAAGCACGCACCACATTCATCACTACTTTGCTTGCAAAATACCCGGCGACAAACGGCGCATTTACAACTGTCGGAAAATTAGGCCTTTAGTATAAGGTGTAATCGTGTGCGTGCCAATCGCCAAGGTAAGGATTACCTGCACAATCGGTCAGCTTTTTACCGGATCAAAAATCTTACCTCAGGCGCTGGTATTGGAAAATGATCAGACATAGCGAAAAACCAGTACAAATCGGGTGTTTTGTATTATTTAAAGGATTGGTATGACAGCGAAATCGAATTTAGACGAGTTTAACCAGTGGATTGAAAGCCGGTACCCGCATCACCCGGAATACTTGCAGGCCACCAAAGAGCTCGCTGCCGATGTAATGCCGATTTACAATGCGCATGCAGAGTATAAGCGCTATAACGTACTTAAACGTCTGAGTGAGCCCGAGCGGGTAGTGCATTTTGCCGTACACTGGATGAATGACAATGGCGAGGTAGAGGTTAACCGGGGCTGGCGGGTGCAACACAGTGGCCTGATTGGCCCCTATAAAGGTGGTTTACGTTTTCATCCCACGGTTAACGAGTCGGTACTGAAGTTTCTGGCTTTTGAGCAGTCTTTTAAGAATGCGCTGACTGGCTTACCTATGGGCGGTGCCAAAGGCGGCTCGGAGTTTAACCCGAAAGGCCGCAGCGATAACGAAATTATGCGTTTTTGTCAGGCTTTTATGGAGGAATTGCAGCGCCATATTGGCCCGCGTACCGACGTACCTGCTGGCGACATTAATGTAGGCGCCCGCGAAATCGGCTTTCTGTATGGCCAGTACCGCCGCATGCACAACGAATTCGGCGGCAGCCTTACCGGCAAAGACATCGATTTTGGTGGCAGCCACGTGCGTACCGAAGCCACAGGCTTTGGCTTAATTTATATGCTGCAGTGCGTACTGAAGCATCACGATGACAAGATTGAAGGTAAGCGGATAGCTATCTCGGGTGCCGGTAATGTAGCTTTGCATGCAGCGCTCAAAGCCGCTGAGTTAGGTGGTACGGTGATCAGTTTATCTAACAGTCGTGGCAGTTTAATCAAGGAAGAGGGCCTGAGCAGTGCTGATATTCAATGGGCCATTGATAACCGCATGAACGAAGATAATATTCTTACTGCGCTGGCTGAAAAACGCGGAGGGAGCTGGTTAAGCGATGAAAAGCCCTGGGGCTGCGGCTGCGATGTAGCATTGCCGTGCGCCACCCAGAATGAACTGGATGAGCCATCGGCAAAACGTCTGGCAGACAACCACTGTAAATACCTACTGGAAGGCGCCAACATGCCGACTACCCATGAGGCCAAAACGCTGATCGCCGATGCTGGTATAGTGTTTGTACCGGGTAAAGCGGCGAATGCCGGAGGCGTTGCAATGTCGGGTATGGAGATGTCGCAAAATGCCGCTTTTGAGCGTAAAACCTTCGCCCGGCTTGATGACGAACTCAAAGCCATTATGACCTATATTCACGACCGCTGTGCCGAAGAAGGTAAAGAAAACGATAAGGTTAATTATGCTAAAGGCGCAAACATCACCGCCTTCAGGCAGCTTGCCAATGCCATGGTGGCTCAGGGCGTTTAATTCCCTTAACAACAGGCATAAAAAAGCAGCGCAATGACGCGCTGCTTTTTTGAACGATTTGCTTATGCCAAAGTGTGTTTACTCGGCGCTCAGAGACGCCATGTCGATAACAAAACGCTGTGCCAGATCGCCCTTAGCCAGGGTTTCAAAGGCGCCGTTAATTTCATCCATTTTAATCATTTGGCAGTCGGGATAAATACCGTGCTCCGCGCAGAAATCCAGCACTTCCTGCGTTTCCTTTATGCCACCAATTAAGGAGCCTGCGACCCGGCGACGCCCCATTACCAGTGGTGGCGTCATCAGCTCTTCCATCGGGCCAACCTGACCTACAATAACAATAGTGCCATCGATGTCCAGAAGCGGTGCGTATTGCCCTACGTCGTGCTTAACCGGTGCGGTATCGATGATCAGATCGAACGAGTTAGCAGCGGCTTTCATTGCATCTTCATCAGTAGATACCAGCATGTCTTTAGCACCCATGGCTTTCGCTTCCGTTTCTTTTTTGTTGGAACGGCTGATGGCTGTTACTTCTGCGCCCATGGCGGCAGCCAGCTTAACGGCCATATGACCAAGACCACCCAGGCCAATTACGCCAACGCGGGTACCTTGTTTAACCCCCCAGGTGCGTAGCGGAGAAAAGGTGGTGATACCGGCACAAAGAATGGGCGCCGTTTTCGCCAGATCCATGCCTTCTGGCACGTTCAGAACAAACTCCTCACGCACTACAATGTGCTTGGAGTAGCCGCCCTGGGTGGTGTCACCCGAGATTCGATCCGGTGCACCGTAGGTAGGGGTCATGCCGTTACGGCAGAATTGCTCTTCGTGATTGTGACACTGGTCACATTCCTGGCAGCTGTCTACCATGCAGCCAACCGCCACATTTTGACCCACTTTATAGTTTTTCACATCGTCACCAATAGCGGTAACCGCACCAACAATTTCATGCCCCGGAATTAAAGGGTAGGGTTGCGGACCCCAGTCACCGTTTACCGTGTGTAAATCTGAGTGACATACACCACAATATAAAATTTCAATTGCAACATCATTGGCGCGCAGATCACGGCGCTCAAAATGATAGGGTTTCATGTGAGCATCGTTGGAGAATGCAGCGTAGCCAACTGTTTTCATAGTGTTACCTCTTTTTCTGGTCGTTAAAAAGTGCTTTAGTAGCCTGCGGTATATTATGCAGTATGATGCAGAAGCCCACGTGCCTGATCCTATCTGGCTATTGCCTGATCGTGTGGAATTAGCTTTAACTGCCTGTATCTGTACTGCCAGAGAGAAACTTTTGATCAGTATTTTGAAATAGGTATATGCAAGAGAATCTGCTTTAATAGCGCGCAAAATTTTCAGTAAATATGTGACTATTCAGAGGAGATACCAGTGGTTTACCGCAATCAGCAAGTACTTTTAGAACAACTTAACAGCGCGCCGGAGCGCATCGAATTTCAGGATATCATTGCTTTTATCGAAGCAAACTTCATCTTTACCCCGACGGCATTTACCAATGGAAAAGTGCAGAATGACGCAAATCAGAACAATGGTTCCTGCAAACTACTGGCACTGGGTCAATACCTTGAGCTGACCAACGAACAAACCCTGGCACTCTTTGGCAACTACTACCGTGACGATGTACAGGGTAACCCTGCTGGTTCAGACCATGCCAATATTCGTAATTTTATGCAAACCGGTGCCGAAGGCGTGACATTTGAGGTGTTTCCGTTAGCGGCGAAAAGTTAGCCGGTGATAATGCGGGGGTATCTTTGCACTGTAAGTTAGCGCCGCTTTAACGTGCTTTTTTGTGAGTCACTCAGCCAACATTACTACATTTATATGATGTTTTATCAATGAGATAGATCTAAAATAGCTATAAGATGCCGGTGTTCTAAGTAATACTGGCCTGTTTCGCTTACTTTTGACGCGTTGTATTTAAAGGTTTTGCCCTTGTATTCATCTATTAAAAAGCATTGGATCCTGGCTATTACTTGTTTGGCTTTATCCCGCTGGGTGATGGCCGGTGAAACATTTACGTTTGCGGCCGAAAACAGCTGGCCACCGTTTGCCAGGGCCGATGGCAGAGGGCTATCGCGTGATATTATTGAACAGGCACTTTCCTACAGCGGGTCAACCGCCACATTTATTACGGTGCCCTACGCCAGAGCATTGAAAATGGCCGAAAATGGCCAGGTAGACGGGGCGTATAATGTCACGCTGCAAAAAAATACCCTGCAACGATTCGTATTTGGTAACGAGCCGTTGTTTCAGGCCAAAGCGTCATTCTATTACCCCCGGGGCTCAACCTTTGATTATGCCAGTGTAGATAAGTTTCCCGGTGGCATAAACATCGCACTGATTACTGGCTATGAATATGGCGACCGTTATGAAGCTCACCGGAAGCGATTTAAAGAAGTAAGGGTGGCCAATCAGCGCCAGATAATCAATATGTTGCTGGAAAACAAGGTGCATATGGCGATAATGTTCGACGATGTGGCTTCTTACACGCTGGCCACCATGCAATTACCACAGGACGCGATCCGCAAAGGTAAGCTAAATCATATTAGTGATATCTATGTGGCATTTTCATCCAAAGCCGAAAATCTCGAAGCCAAAATTAACTTGTTTGACGAAGGTCTGCGGCGCCTTAAAAAAACGAACGGAATTATTAAGTAAATTATTGCTTTATCAGAAAAAGACCACTTTGTTCCGGCCCTGTCGTTTGGCTTTGTACAGTGCTGAATCGGCGGCATTTATCCAATCAGTGATACTGACAAATGCGCTGTCAAACTTCGCTATCCCTATGCTTACTGTTATTACACCATCGATACCATCAAATTCGAAACCAGCAATATTCTTACGAAGTCGCTCGGCTATTTCGTTGGCCTTTTCAATCGGAGTCGCAGTCAGAATAAGGGCAAATTCTTCGCCGCCATAGCGGCCGGCATAATCAGACTGCCTGATCGATTCAAGAATGAGTCTAGCGACCTGTTTCAACACAGAGTCGCCGGTTGTGTGGCCGTACTTATCACTAATTTGTTTAAAATGATCGACGTCTATTAGCAATAAACAACTTTCAGTGTCCGGAGATTGCCGTTGTTGCCCCAGAATGTGTTCCAGACATTCCTGCCAGTAACCTCTATTAAACATTTGGGTTAAACTGTCGCGCTGACTGAGTGCAACAAGGGTATAGTGGATTTTGCGCTGTTTAATCATCAACACAGCCAGCACGGCTAGAAGGAGCGAAATTAATGCGATCGCGCCAGTCAGCAGATTATTACGGAATTCTACCTGGCTTAAGTTCTCCTCAGAATCTATGTAAGCGAGGTGTTCCTTCTGCCGCAAGGTGTTAATCTCACGCAAGTAGTTCAGGCGATCAACATTTAGAATATTGCGGTAGCTTTGAAATACATCGGTGATTTCAAGCAATGCATTGTCAAAATCTTGCTTTTGCAACTGAATTAATGCTTTGATCCTATTTATATCGGGTGGCGGTTCAGCTTCATAGACATTGAGTTCGCTTAAAATTACAGCCAGGGCACTTTCTGCCTCAGTAAGGCGGCCAAGAATGGCTAGTTGTTCTGCCTCAAGTAGCGATAATTGTAATTGCCACCGTTTCGACACGCTGTTTTGAAACGGGCGGGCTCGTTGAATGAGCTGCAAGCCTTCCTGTGAGTGACGAGCCAGTGTCAATTGCTGGGCTTTTTTCAGGTAGGCAAAAAATATTTCAGAGGGCACGCCAGTACTTAAGGCATATTGCAAGTAATGGTTAGTAAAAGGTTCAACCAGGCTTTCATCACCTAATACATAAAGTATATAACTGATTACATTGTAATAATGAACAACGTACTTTACGGGAATATTATTTTTATCAGCGAGATCAAGGTATTCATTCAGAAATGCAAATTTCATTTCCGGTACGTCTTCTACAACGTAAGACATGTGTAGAGCGAAAGCTCTATATCTGTACTTTCAGTTTTGGATTTTTCTGACAACAACAGATTAAGGGTTAAGGCCTCTCGGCTACGACGGTCCAGCCAGGCTTTGAATAATGAATAGTAAAACTTAACATCGTTTTGTTGCTCAATCGGGAGTGCGGCGTAAAACTTATCTAACTTCTTTAGTCGACTATCCCGGCTCACATTATTAGCTTCAGCGATAAGTACCAGTCGGGCAAAATTTGCGTATCGAGGATTGGGTAGAGGCCGTACCAAAGCGAGTAAATCATTGGCGTAATTGATTACCTGGATAGGCTCGTCAAAGGAAAAGTGGAGGTAAATAAGCGTTTTGTACAAGTTTATCTTTTCATGGAGAGGCAACGGCTCCCCTTTGAGCTTATTGCTCAGCACCGATATACCTGCGTTATAGTCTGTAGCAACATGACTTTTCAGTCGTTCCAGTGTCGCCAGACCAGCCTCTTTATACTCCAGCTCCTGACGGACAAGATTAAAATCGCTCACGTTGCTTTGTACGGTGAAAGGCATTAGCAAGCAATAAAAAGATGATACCCAATACATCAGACGAATAGGCTTTAAATACCCTGGCATATAGGATCCTTTTGTATATGCATCGCTGTGTGACCACATCGAAACTATCGCATTGTTACTTTTCAGTGTAGTGGAAAATTTGTTTTATTAACATAAATTTTACAATTTGCTTGGGATAGGGTGGATGACGCTTGCGGAGCTTTTTTATGCGGTCAAATAATAATAAGCGTATTTGCGACCGCTACTTTCGATTACTGGTTTCTCTTTTACGTTAATTTAATAATAGCTTAACAACGCCGCTTTTATTCTTATCCTGTTGTTCGCTTTTATTTGAGGAACTAAGAGGTTTTGATGGCATCCTGCGCGGCACGGTTTTTGTTGATTGTTTTTCTGTTTGTGTCATTACCTGGTTATGCACAAGTGCGTGAGCGGATAAATTTTAATGAGGACTGGCGGTTTTATAAGTACCCCGCAGCTCAGGAAGCTGATGGGCTAATTTATGATGTGCGCCCGGCTATTAACGGCTATGATGATTCGATTAACGCCGATGCTAAACCAACCGACGCAGCAGCAGTTGCTGCCTCAGAGCGGGTACTCAAGCCATGGATACTGCCTACGGGCAATGCGTTCATTAATGATAAATCTCACCAACATCAACGGCCTTCCGGAGAACCTGGGGCAGACTTTGCCTTTGTACAGACCGATTTCGATGACAGTCAGTGGGAAGCACTTAACTTACCACACGACTGGGCCATCGAAGGACCGTTTTACGCCGGTAATAATCCGGAAGTAGGCGGCGGTATGGGTCGCTTGCCCAGTCACGGTGTAGCCTGGTATCGCAAACAGTTCAAACTGGCTGATGACGATGCAGGCAAGCAGATCTACCTGGATATTGATGGGGCTATGTCTTACTCCATGGTGTGGCTTAACGGCCATCTGGTGGGAGGCTGGCCCTACGGTTACAGCTCCTATCGGCTGGATCTCACGCCTTATCTGAATGTTGAAGGGGTTAATCAACTGGCAATCCGTCTCGATAACCCCAACAACTCCTCACGCTGGTACCCGGGTGGCGGTATTTATCGAAATGTATGGTTGGTAAAGACTTCTCCCGTGCATGTTGAACAATGGGGCACACAGGTTGTTACTGAAAACGTTAGTACAAAATCGGCCGATGTGAAGTTAACGCTTAATATAAAGAATACCCAAATGCGAGGGCAGGCAGTGCGCCTGGTAAATGAGATTTATCAGGCGAGTAACGATGGTAATCCCACCGGAGCATTAGTCAGTAAGTTCGCAACCAGACACGCCATGATAGCCGGAAATAACAGTGAAGCTGTGACCAATCTTGTGACTGTATCCAATCCCAAATTATGGGGGCCGGTGCCGACACAAACGCCGCATCGTTATGTGATTGTGTCACAAGTTTATCAGGGGGATAAGTTATTAGATGAGTATCATACGGTCTTCGGTATTCGTAAGATTGAGTTTGATCCCAACCAGGGGGTGTTGGTCAATGGCGAACATATTGCGCTGCAGGGAGTTAACCAGCACCACGATTTAGGGGCTCTCGGCGCAGCGTTTAACGTGCGTGCAGCGCAGCGTCAACTAGAAATCCTCCAGGAAATGGGCGTTAATGCGATTCGGATGGCGCATAATCCACCGGCGCCGGAACTACTTGCGCTTACCGATAAAATGGGCATTCTGGTGCTCAATGAATCCTTCGATAGCTGGTACAAGAAGAAAACACCTCACGACTTTCACCTGATCTTTGCCGACTGGCACGAACAGGACTTGCGTGCTCTGGTGCGCCGCGACCGTAATCATCCGTCGGTTATAATGTGGTATATCGGCAACGAAGTGGGCGAGCAGTACACCGGGGAAGAAGGTGCAGAGGTCGCCCTGAAACTGAAGAGCATAGTAAAGCAGGAAGATCCCACCCGTCCTGTCACCGCTTCGAAAAACTGGGCAAAAGCCGACTTTCCGTTTTCGGCTGCGCTTGACCTGATTAGCTTAAATTACCAGGGCGAAGGGATCCGTCAGTTGCCTGAGTTTGAAGGAACCAACCGCATTCGCACGCCACCGTCCTATCCGGCGTTTCACAAAGCACACCCCGACAAGGTTATTTTATCCAGTGAGACCGCTTCTGCTTTTAGTTCCCGGGGGATTTATTTGTTCCCGGTGACACCCGAGATGAGCGCGCCAACCCGGGACGGGCGAGGCGGTGATTCCAGCATTCATCAGGTGAGCTCCTATGAGTTGCATGCTGTGGATTTTGGTTCCTCGGCCGACAAGGTGTTTAAGTACTTAGACACTCACCCCTATGTAGCGGGACAGTTTGTGTGGAACGGCTTTGATTATCTGGGCGAACCCACGCCTTATTATTCTTCACGAAGTTCGTATTCCGGTATCATTGACTTAGCCGGGTTTAAAAAGGACCGTTTTTACCTGTATCAGAGTCAATGGCGGCCAGAGTTACCTATGGTACATATTCTGCCGCACTGGAACTGGCCCGAGCGAGTTGGCAAAGTCACACCGGTACACATTTTTACGTCCGGCGACGAAGTGGAGTTATTCATAAACGGGCAATCAATGGGGCGTAAGAAAATGGCAGAGTTAACTTACCGAATTCGTTTTGATGATATTCGCTACGAGCCTGGTGAAGTAACAGCTGTTGCCTATAAAAATGGCCGTAAATGGGCCGAGCAGACCATTAGCACCACGGGCAAAGCTACTGCTCTGCGCCTGACCGCCGACCGTGGAAACATTGCCGCAGATGGCACAGACCTGTCATTTGTTACCCTTGAGGTCATCGACTCAGCCGGGCGCGTGGTGCCGACAGCCACTCACCAGATTGCGTTTTCAGTCGATGGTGCTGGCCAACTGGTGGCTACCGACAATGGTGACTCAACCAACTTTACGCCATTTCCCTCTGCCACGCGCAAAGCGTTTAGCGGTAAAGCGCTGGCTATTGTTAAATCAGCCAGATCGGCGGGCGACATAGTCGTAACAGCGAAAGCTGAAGGGTTATCTCCGGCCACAATAACGATATCTGCCGAATAACTTTATAATACCGCACTGTGTACAAGGTTCTTAATCTGACTTAACTGGTTAAGTCAGATTAAGAGTCTGTTAAGTTTATGACAGCAACAAAGCGTGTTGGGTAGCCATCATCCGGTGGTACGCCATACAAACTTTTATGATTCAGAACGACAGGTAATAGGCTTCTGTAATGTATGCCACTATTTCTTCGCTTCCTGCAGGTTGCTATTTTTGTGAGAGTTTTCTGTAGCTTGGTAAGCAGGGGAGCGGTTATTAACCTATTAACATTAAAATAACACTTGCGAAGCGGAGCGAATTATCCGATTATTAACTTAATCGATTAAGTTTTTTGTGAGTAGTGTTATGAATCGTACAAATGACGTCCAGTTAATTACCTACGTAGACCGATTAGGCGGTGGTGACATCAAGGCGTTAAATGCGCTGTTGAATAAACAATTAAAAGGCGTGTTTGGCGGGGTGCATTTGTTACCCTTTTTCTATCCTGTCGATGGCGAGGATGCCGGTTTTGATCCCATTGACCATACTGAAGTGGATAGCCGGCTAGGCAGTTGGCAGGACGTTGGTGAGCTGGGTGAAAACATGGACATCATGGCCGATATGATTGTTAATCACATGTCGGCTCAGAGCCCTCAGTTTCAGGATGTGCTGGCAAATGGTCAGGCATCGCCGTACTGGCCACTATTTCTGACCCGCGACAAAGTCTTTGCCGCAGATGAACAACAGGATATCGCCAAAATCTATCGTCCACGCCCCACGCCGTGCTTTACCGATATTACCCTGCAAAATGGCAAAATCGTACCGTTCTGGACGACCTTTACCTCAAACCAGATCGACATTGATGTTACCTCGCAGGCGGGTCAGGCGTACCTTGAAAAAATCTTAACTGCGTTTGAGCGCAATAACGTGGATCTTATTCGTTTGGATGCCGCTGGCTACGCTATTAAAAAGCCGGGTACCAACTGCTTTATGCTGCAAGAAACCTTTGATTTTATCGAAAACCTCAGCCAGCGAGCTCACAGCCGCAACATGAAGTGCCTGGTGGAGATCCACAGCTACTATAAAACCCAAATAGAAATCGCCAGGCGCTGCGATATGGTGTACGACTTTGCCATGCCACCGCTGGTATTGCACAGCCTGTTTAGTGGCGATCCCTCAGCACTGGCTAACTGGTTACAAGTTTCGCCGCGCAACTGCGTTACTGTGCTGGACACTCACGATGGTATTGGCATTGTGGATGTGGGCCCGGAAGGTGACAAGCCCGGGTTACTTAACGCCGCTCAGATTGATGCGCTGGTTGAGCAAATTCACCATAACAGTAATGGCCAGAGCCGCGCGGCCACCGGTGCAGCGGCCAGTAACCTTGATTTGTACCAGGTCAACTGTACATATTACAACGCGCTGGGCGCCAATGACCAGGCTTATCTGATTGCCCGTGCCGTGCAGATATTCTCACCGGGGATCCCACAGGTGTATTACGCCGGACTCTTTGCTGCCGAAAATGACATGGCACTGCTGGCCAAAACCAATGTGGGTCGAGACATCAACCGTCCTTATCTGGATGAACAGGCAGTCAGCAAGTCGCTTGAAAAGCCGGTAGTTAAAGCGCTGATTGCACTGATTCGATTACGGAATTCGCTGGCCGCGCTGGCAGGGGAGTTTAGCGTTTCACAACAGGAAAATATTCTGCGTCTTAACTGGCAGGCGGAGCAGTCTGTTGCGCAGCTAACAGTTGATTTTGCTTCACTCACGGCATCAGTTACTTATGTTGATAATGATATCGAACACCACGTTGATGTTTCTGTTGATGGCCTGACACTAATCACTACGGCCTGATCTTATTTTCCCACCTGCCGGGTCGCTCTCGCGGCCCGGGTATCGTTCTGGCCTCAGTACTTACCGGCTTGTGACATCACTGATCTATTTTTTACCTGCACAGGTACTAAACTCAAACTCAGGGAGTGGCTGTTTTGTAACCGGTTGCACTCTGCAAATAACTACCCGACCGGGGTAAACAGTGATGGAAACACCGGAGGCGCAATGTACGGCTGTGTTAAATACCTGTTCATTTTATTGGTTTTTGTGGGCATCAGTTACACGACAAGTGCACAAGACTCACCAATTGAAGTGACTGCAGCCTATCCGGTGGCCAGTCAGAAATATCAAAGCATCACCCTGAGTGGCGCAGTCAGCTCCGCCAATGATGCTTTTCTTGCTCCGCTACAGGCTGGCCTTGTGGATAAATTGTTTGTGGAAGTGGGCGATAAGGTTCAGCA
Organism: uncultured Alteromonadaceae bacterium; assembly: GCA_950073835.1. Classification (GTDB taxonomy): domain Bacteria; phylum Pseudomonadota; class Gammaproteobacteria; order Enterobacterales; family Alteromonadaceae; genus Alteromonas. The sequence continues at coordinate 30,931 of CATMRP010000014.1, read as the reverse complement.
AGGTCAGCCATTGCTAACACTCGACAGCAAACTAGCAGAACTGGCCCTTCAACAAGCCGAGGCAGAGTTCGAAGTGGGTACTGTTGCTTACCGCGAAGCAGAACGCCTGCTAAAGGAAGTGGATGCGCTATCTCAACAACAGCTTGCTGCCAAAACCTTATATCAGCAGCGCAAAGCCGAAGTGGCCAACGCCAAAGCGGAACTGGCCAGACGAAATGCCACCCTTGCTCTGCGCACAGAAATCGTTGCCCGCCATACGTTAAAAGCGCCGTTTGATGGCGTTATTTATCAGCGTGTTGTTGATGTGGGCGAGTGGGTGGAGCCAACCACTGCCGTGCTTGGTTTGGTTTCTCAGCAGGCAAAACGCCTTACCATCCAGGTGCCGCAGGAATATTACAGTTACTTTACCAGCCTCAATAGCGACATCAGTATTCATCCGGATACGGGCCTGCACGACACCATTACTGGCAAACTGGAGCGCCTGGTTGCCGCGTCAGGCAGTCAGGGCCGCAGCTTCACCGCGCACATCGCGCTGCCAGAGACTACCGACTTGCTGGTGGGGATGTCTGCCGAAGCAGAAATCATGCTGCCGCAACTGGAAAACAAACAATTGTGGTTACCGGCCAGCGCTATCAGGCAGCATCCCGATGGTGGTGCCAGCGTGTTTGCTATTCACAACAATAAGGTCAGCCGGGTACTGGTGAATATTGTTCGTCAGCAGGGAGATGCGGTGCTGGTAGCGAATGCCAGTGCAGATCAGTTATACGCTATCTCTGGTGTTTCACGGTTGTATAACGAGGCAGCAGTCACCGTGACCAACAGGTCTGAAATCAATGATTGAGGCAACGGTAAAGCGCGGCATTTTAGTTGCCGTAATCGTTGGGATTAGCTGCATTATGGGGATTGTGGCGGCGCTGTCGATTCCGGTGCAGATGATCCCGGACCTTGAAGTCAGAACCATCACCGTGCAAACCGGCTGGCCAGGTGCTACACCGCAAGATATCGAAAAAGAAATCCTCATTGAACAGGAGCGTTACCTGCGCAATATTACCGGGTTAAAACGCATGATCTCCTATGCCGAAATGGGCGAGGGACGGGTGGAGCTGGAATTTCCCTTTGGTGTGGATGTGAACGAAGCCTTAATTCGGGTTAGTAACGCGCTGAGTCAGGTGCCTGATTACCCGGAGAATGTCGACCAGCCCCAGTTATTCTCCGATTCCTTTTCCAGTAACGCCTTTATGTACTTTCAACTGATCCCCGCTGAGGGCAATCCCATGGCGCTGGATATTGATATGCTATACGACTTTGCCGACGAGGTGGTTCGCCCGCAAATGGAAAGCGTGGAAGGCGTATCGCAAATTGAAATCAGCGGTGGCTCCCGTCGTCAGGTGCAAATTATGGTCGACCCGGCAAAGCTGGCGCAGCGCGGTATCAGTCTGATTGAGGTGCGCAATGCCATTACCCAGCGCAACCAGGACTCCTCCGCCGGTGATATTGAGGCTGATAAAAGCCGCTACTTATTGCGTGTGGTGGGGCGTTTTGAGCAGTTAAATGAGCTGGAAAATCTTATCATCCGGCGCATCAACAATACCTACGTGTATTTAAAAGACGTGGCCGAAGTAAAACTCGATCACTTTGAGCGGCGCCAGCTTTCCTATGCCAATGGCGAACGAAACCTCGGGCTTGCGGTGCGCCGCGAAACCGGCTCAAACGTAATTGCCATTAAGCAGCAGATCCTGCCAATTGTTGATGAGCTTAACGAACAGATATTACGCCCCAACGGCCTTAAAATGGAGCTCTTTACCGACGACGTGCTGTATGTATCCAGTTCGTTGCGCAACGTGCTTGTTAACCTGGCGTTAGGGGCAGGGCTGGCTACGCTGGTGATGTTTTATTTCCTGCGCTCGGTGCGTTCCACGCTCATTGGTGTGATGGGCATCCCGCTGTGTACCATTGCCGCGTTTATTGCCTTACTGGCCTTTGGCCGCACTATTAATGTTATTTCCATGGCAGGGGTGGCTTTCGCCATCGGCATGACGGTAGATAACACCATCGTGGTGCTTGAGTCCATTGTGCAGTTTCGGCGACAGGGACTGAGTAAAAATAAGGCTTCGGTAGAAGGGGTTAAGGATGTGTGGCCAGCGGTGCTTGCCTCTACGGTAACCACCATCCTGGTGTTTGCGCCTATTTTGTTTATTGAGCAGGAGGCCGGACAACTGTATTCCGATGTTGCCATTGCTATTGCCGGGGCGATATTCGCCTCTATGCTAGCCGCCATTTTCGTTATTCCGGTAGCCATGGCCCGCCAGCCCAAGCCCGAAGATAACGATGCCAGCGGCCAGCAGTGGCTTACCGCAAAGTGTCTGGGGCTGGTTTCGGCGGTTATTGCTTCGCGTCTTCGGGCGCTGGCAGTCGTCGTGGCAGGAGCGGTGTTGATATTAGGCAGCGCCTGGTGGCTGATGCCTGCGGCTGAATACCTGCCGGAAGGCGAGGAGCCCAAAGCTTTTTCGACCATGACCGCGCCGCCGGATTATAATTTATCGGCCATGCAGAAGATTGGCGATGAACTCAGGGCATTCTTTACTCCATTTGTTAATGCCGATCCGGAAGCTTACGGGCGTGGAGAGGCAGAATTCCCGGCCTTACAGTTTTATAACATGCGAGTGAGTATCGGTAGTGTGTGGATGGTCACCATGCCGGTTAATCCCGACGAAGTGGGCGATATGATGGCGCTCATTAACGAGAAGTTTGAGAGCTACCCCGGCATGCGGGCGTTTTCCACCAAAGGGTCGATTATCTCCAGTAACGATGGCGGTACCCGGGCGGTGGCGGTAGACTTTTCCGGCAGCGATATTAATGCGCTATACCAGGCGGCCAATGCGTTATACACCAAAGCGGAGAGTTATTTTAATAACCCCCAGATTAACTCTGACCCCGGCTCGCTGACTCTTGAACAGCCCTTTATTGAAATTCGCCCGGACTGGCAGCGACTTGCCGAACTCGGCATGAATGGTGATGATTTTGGCTACTCGGTGGCCGCTGTGAGCGACGGGGCCTTTGTGGACGAGTTTTTACTTAATGACGATCAGGTGGATATGTTTTTGTTCAGCAATGCCGGCAATCAGCAGAGCATTGAGCAACTTGCCACAACGCCCATTCTTACCCCGCAAGGTACCATTTTACCGCTAAACGCCATTGCCACTTTGCTGGAGAGTAAACGCAGCGACACGGTGCGCCGGATCGATGGCGAGCGTACGGTTTCGGTATATGTGATTGCCCCGAAGGAAGTGGCGCTTGAAACGGCTGTTAACACGGTTAAAAACACCTTATTGCCGGCATTGCGCGATAGCGGCGCTATCCCGCAAAGCGTGAGCACCCGTATCACCGGTGCGGCCGATCAGCTCGCCGCCACGCAGGAAGCCCTATCAGTAAACTTTTTGATTGCCATTGCGCTGTGTTACCTGTTGCTGGTGGCCATCTTCAATCACTGGGGCTATCCGGCGTTTATTCTCACCATTATTCCTTTGGGGATGGCAGGCGGCCTGTTGGGGTTAATCGCCAACAACGCTTTATCAGCCATGCTCGGCGGTGCTTACCAACCCTTTGACATGATCACCATGCTGGGCTTTTTAATTTTGCTTGGCACGGTGGTGAATAATCCTATATTGATAGTCGATCAGACCCGGCGATTACTGGCCCAGGGCGAAGCTTTGCACAGTGCAGTAAAACAAGCTGTGGAAGTGCGTTTACGACCAATAATGATGTCTACCTGTACCACTATCTTCGGGCTGGCGCCGCTGGTGGTGATCCCCGGAGAGGGGACAGAGCTTTATCGCGGGGTAGGGATTATCGTACTCAGTGGTATTTTTGTGTCCACTTTGTTGAGCGTGACATTTTTACCCGCCGTACTGGTAACGGTACTGGCCCGGCTTGCGCCTAAAGCCAGTACCACTGCCGATTAGTTGCCCAGGTGCGCCTGGAACTCTTCGTAGGTGCCGTCGAAGTGAGTGATTTGCTTATCTTTTATTTCGATCACCTGAGTGGCCAGTGACTCAACAAATTCACGGTCGTGGCTAACAAAGATTACGGTGCCTTCAAAGGCCATCAGCGCAAGGTTAAGCGCCTCGATAGACTCCATGTCCAGGTGGTTAGTGGGCTCATCCATTACCAGTACGTTGATGTCCTGAAGCATGATTTTACCAAACAGCAGGCGGTTCTTTTCGCCCCCTGAGCACACGCTGACTTTCTTGTTAAAATCGTCTGAGCCAAACAGCAGGCGACCCAGCATGGCTTTTACCTGCAGATCATCGTGTTTCGGCTGGCGCCATTGTGACATCCATTCAAACATGGTCATGTCGTTGGCAAAGTCTTTTGAGCTATCCTGAGGAACGTAACCTACAGCCGCATTTTCGGCCCACTTTACCGTACCTTCTTTGGCGGTTTCATCACCAATCAGGCATTTTAATAAGGTAGTTTTACCGGCACCGTTTTCACCAATAATGGCCAGTTTAGCCCCTGCTTCCAGCAGCAGGTTTCCGCCACTGAACAGGTGCTCACCAGTGTAGCCGTGACCGAGCTCTTCCAGGGTAATGGCTAAACGGTGGAGTTTTTTGTGCTGTTTAAACTGAATATAAGGCTTACGACGGCTCGAAGCCTTAATGTCGGCCAACTCGATTTTCTCCAGTCGCCTGGCCCGCGAGGTGGCCTGTTTTGCCTTCGACGCGTTGGCAGAGAAGCGTGCGACGAAGCTTTGCAGTTCTTCAATTTCTGCACTCTTCTTGGCATTTTCGTTTTGCAGTTGTTCCTGTACCAGTGCCGCCGCTTCTACGAAAGCGTCGTAATTGCCCGGGTAAATGCGCAGTTCGCCGTAATCAATATCGGCCATATGAGTACAAACCGAGTTTAAGAAGTGGCGATCGTGGGAAATAATGATCATGGTGGACTTTCGCTTGTTAAGCTCTTCGGCCAGCCAGTGAATGGTGTAAATATCCAGGTTGTTGGTAGGTTCGTCGAGCAGCAGTACGTCTGGTTCGGCAAATAAGGCCTGGGCCAGTAGTACACGAACCTTGCGCCCTGGCGCTACTTCGCGCATTAAACCAAAGTGATAGCTTTCTTCAATACCGGCAGAAATTAAAATGTCACCGGCGCGGGACTCCGCGGTGTAACCATCCATTTCCGCAAACTGGACTTCCAGTTCGGCCACTTCCATGCCCTCTGCTTCGGTCATTTCGGCTTTGGAGTAAATTTCGTCGCGGCGCTGTTTTACTTCCCAGAGTTCACGGTCGCCCATGATCACAGCGTCTACTACGCTCATATCTTCAAAGGCAAACTGATCCTGATTCAAAATACCCAGCTTGGTGCCCGGAGCCAGCGACACGTTGCCCGCAGTAGGGGTTAATTTGCCGCTCAGGATTTTCATCAGGGTGGATTTACCACAGCCGTTAGCGCCAATCAGCCCATAGCGATTGCCGTTGCCGAATTTAGCAGAAATATTTTCAAACAGTGGCTCAGAGCCAAATTGCATTGTGATGTTGGCGGTAGTAATCAAAACAGATCCCGGGATAGATAAAAATTGGCGAACGCCAGTGAAAAGGCATTAAAGGCGCGCAATATAAAGAAACATTGCTGGACTGTCCAGCTGATGTGGCGTTTTATTGACCGCATTGGTCGTAAGCCCGCAATCTGCGGTTTAACGCGATGCGTTGGGCTGCCTGAAAAATACACTCCTTTGCCGGGTTTATCCGTTACCCGCGCATTTTAGCTAAACTTTAGTATAACAACCAACTTCGCGTTACTTTTTTGTAAGGGGGCATTCCCGGCAACCGCAAAACAGCTATATTCAATTCACAGAGCAACACTTACCTGCTAATTGCCACAACAAATGCTCAACAAGCTCCCAAACCATTGTTCAGTCTGATGCGTTAACGGCATTACCCCAGACAAGGCATGACAACAATAGAATGAAAAAGCTTACGAATACTTTACGCAAGCCGTCCAGATTAAACTTTAAGTGGCTCTACCTATATGTTTTTAATAGGGGTTATTTAAAATAATGTATTGATAAGGAATAAATCACCTTTCACACAGTTTTAAAAAACGCACCCGCCATAGACTTTAGCTTACCGACTTTCGGAAAACGCTGACTCAGGCAGTAAATGTCAGCAATACGTTTAAAAAATATGCAAAGGTGAAACGATGAAAGCTCTTATTCTGACAACTGCTCTTACTACTGCGTTTGGTATAGCCTCTGTTAGCGCAGCTCCATTCGATACCGTGACAGAAAACAAACTGGTTGCGGTTTGTAAGGTGATTCAGAGTGGCAATAAACTCGAATTGCTAAAAGTGATGCGTCAGCACCGTTTAAGCTACGATAAGGTTATTAGTGATCTGCGCTATAACGGTATGTCAGTGATTGCGTTCGCTGAGCGAAACAATAATGATGCAACCGCCAATTATCTGGCCTATCGAGAGGCATCAACTCAGCAAGAGTTATTGGTAAAAGTGGAAAATTAGTTAAATGGTGTTGTAGCAGGAGCCGGGTTGTATTCCCGGCTTTTTTTGTATCTGATGCTTCAGTCAGTGAGCGTTATCAACTCCGATATAGGCTTTAGTACCCGTATACCTCAGCCCTTGATCACGCCTGCAACGCTGTGGCGCAACACTTCAAGCGAATGCGCCTCAAACCAGGGATTGCGGGCCTGCCAGCGATTGTTACGCCCCGACGGGTGTGGCAGCGAGTAAACATTGCCTGATGACTGTGTGGTGGACCTTACTGCCTCGGTTAGTGTTTTATGTTCGGGTAAATAATACTGCTGAGCATAGCGGCCAATATATAACGTGAGTGCGGGTTTTAAGTGCGCCTGCACTTTAGCGTGCCAGGTAACGGCGCAAATTTTAGGCGGCGGCGCATCCGCACCATTTTTATAGCCGGGAAAGCAAAACGCCATAGGCAGATGGGTAAAGACCGGCGAATAAAACTGCTCGCGGTTTACGCCCAGCCAGCCACGTAGCTTATCGCCACTGGCGTCATTCCAGGGTTGGCTGCTGTCGTGCGCTTTTATTCCCGGTGCCTGACCAATAATTAAGATGCGTGCCTGCGCCTCAATTTGCACAATTGGCCGCGGTGGATAGGGCAGGTTACCGGCGCACAGTGTGCAGCTTCGAATCTCTGTCAGCAGCGAGTCGGCAGCGCTTGTCATGGCTGTCCTCCCTGAGCGATAGTAGTGAGATCCTGTTGTAGCGACTGAGTAAGCCAGTCAGTCATAGAGCGAAGGCGTTTGGTTTGTAGTTTTACCGGTGCATACAGTAAGTGTACTGGCAGTGGGTGAGGTTCGTAGTCGGGTAATAAAATCTGTAAGTCGCCGCGCTTAACGGCGTTACTTACCTGATAATGTAAAAAGCGGCAATAACCCACGCCAGCAATGCAGGCGTCGAGCGCAGCATCTACCTGATTGGTTATTAAGCGAGGTTGCATGGCCACCGACATCAGTTTAATGCCATGCTGAAAATGCCAGTCTTCCGGGTTATCCAGCACACTTAAATGAACACAGGGCTGGCCAGCGATATCCTGCGGGTGTTCAGGCGCCGTCTGCCCGGCCATAAAGTCTGGGCTGGCGCACAGCACATGACGCATTGAGCCTAACTGTCGCGCTACTAAATCATGGTTGCCAATGCGACCAATGCGCAGGGCGATATCAATCCCTTCACTGAGCATATCCACCGGGCGATCGAGTAATACCAGGTTGACCTGCATTTTTTGGTACTGGTTAAGGTAGGCGTTAATTTTAGGCGCGACATGGCGTTTACCAAAGGTCACCGGAGCGGTTACCGTTACTTTGCCTAAGGGTTCGGCCTGACGATCAATAAGCATGCTTTCGGCGTCATTTACTTCGGCCAGAATAGTGCGGCAGCGCAGATAGTACTCACGCCCCTCATCGGTAATGGCAATTTGCCGGGTATTGCGATTAAACAGTCGCACTTTCAGGTGGTCTTCCAACGCAGCGAGCGTGCGCACTACCGAAGTTAGCGAGGTTTCCAGACTGTTGGCTGCCGCCGTTAAGCTGCCCATATCAGCAATCTCAACAAAGACTTTCATGGCTTTTAATTTGTCCATATTGGCCTTATTAGTGCGAAAAACGGTTTACAGAAATTAAATATCGCATATTTTTTGCGAAAAACAGACAAGTTAAGGTGGTTTTGAGTGATTTAACCTTCTTTTAACATGGAGAGAAAGCATGAAATTGTATGATCTTGAGCTGTCCGGAAACTGTTATAAAGTGCGTCTTTTCGCCGCCCTGGCAAATATTGAGCTGGAAATTGTGCCAGTAGATTTTATGGCTGGTGAGCACAAAAGTTCAGTCATGCTGGCGCTAAACCCATTTGGCCAGTTACCGGTGTTAGAACATGGAGAAGTCGTGTTGCGCGACTCCCAGGCAATGCTGGTTTATCTTGCCCGCCTGTATGATTTAGAGAGCTGGTTACCTTCCGACCCACAGCAAATGGCCGAAGTACAGCAATGGCTGTCTACTGCCGCCAACGAAATTCAACACGGCCCCAATGTGGCCCGTTTGGTAGATAAGTTTGGTTTTGAATTTGATAAGCCCACCGCACTGGATATTTCAGCGGGTATTCTGACCTTACTGAACGATCATCTGGCCGAGCATGACTGGCTGGCGCTCGAGCACCCAACTATTGCCGACTGTGCCGTGATGCCATACGTAGCGATTGCGCCAGAGGGCGGTATTTCTCTGGATGATTATCCGCATATCCTGGCCTGGATCGATCGCATCAAGCAGCTCCCTGGCTTTATTGGTATGCCAGGGCAGATCTAAGAGGGATAGAGTTTGTAACCGTTAAGAATGGTTACAGGGTTTATTACATGGTTGGGTGAGCAAGATTATTATCATGCTTACTTTCAGAAAAACCTCCCGAAACTGTGGGAGGTTGTTATAACAATAAAAAGTATTTTAATTACAGTATTTTGTGTTGTTATTTCGATGTTGGAAAATTGCGCTTGGCACAATAATGATTTGTAAGGATTAGGCCGGACATATAACTATTTATCAAATTAATGCCAGGTATTCGCTCGTTTTTTGGATTTTCTGTATTAATTGTTGTATGTTTCCAATCATAATTACATTTAATCGTACCCTTCATCTATTACAAAGCGTGGTAAATACTTATGTCACAACAAGATAGCAATGCTCTGAACACTTCACGTGATGATAGCGCAATCCAGGATCTTTCGATTGTTGAAGAATTAGCTGATGCAAAAAAAGAAATCAATGATCTTAAAATGCAGATTATGTGGATGGAACGTCATTACGAATAGGCTTTAGCTGCCGGTTATCACCGGTAACGTATCAAACCACCTTTCAGCGCAGCGACAGCATTCATAATGTCTTGGTTTATTAAGTCTGCGCTTTAAATCCAAGTCAGACTATGGTTTTTACTAGACCGGTTAAATCTGTCATCCCTGCATCGCAGAGCGATATCAGGGATCGCCTCAAAAGTCTGGCTCACCATCAACAGTCCGTCCTCTCCCATCCCAAATAAATCATTGGAAACTAGCTCATATCCGAGTGTAAAGTGTTGTTATCAATAAATTAGTAAAGAATTTAGCAATGAGTGGCACTGCGAGTTATTGTGAATTCTCTATAATAGGCTGCCAGGCATTTTGATGCATAAGCAATTAATATCATTTCAAGTAACTAATTGTGACAAATTCTTTGCAAAATTCTGGTTAGGTGCAATTGGCATCACGCTTATTCTTGGTGCTCTAACTTTCAATTTTGTCCTGATAAGCATTTGTTCTGTGATGCTGTTTATAGGTATTTACTATTTCAATAAAACTTTATGGTCAGTGATGGATGAAGTTTGGGACTGCGGCGATCATCTAGAAGTAATCAAAGGACAAAAGAAGCGAAGTATTAGCCTGAACAATATTTTAGAAGTTTCTTCTACCTATTCAAATCATAAACACTTAATCACAATAAAAACCATTTGCTCTGGTAAATTTGGCAATAGCATTACTTTTAGGGCAACTAAGGGCTATCCATTCTTTAAACACCCTAAGGTGCTACCTGAACTTAACCAGCGTATACGAAATGCTAAACAAGAAAGTTAAAAAAGAAATGCCATAACCGGGCAAAAGCTGAGTAAGCCAAAGAGGGACCATCTGTGCTATTAGCCGAACTTCACCTGCAAGCAGTGAATATCATACAGATATTAAGCCTGTTCACCGGCTTGCTGGGGATTGCTTTGCTGGCGGGCGAACGGCGCTATAACGGCCTTATTCTTGCGCTGTTAATGCAGAGCCTGATGATGGGCTTTAACTTATATGAAGAACTCAATGCTGGCGCCGTTGGCTGGTACATTACCCCGGCTTTCAGCCTGTCTTTGGGGCCCATTTTTTATCTTTTAGTGCGGGTGTTACTGGTTCCCGAGCAACCCTTAACATATCGCGACAGCGCTCACTTTTTGCCAACGCTGATGGCATTACCTTTAACGTCCTATCTGCAGTGGATGTTGCTGGCCGGCGCGCTGAGCCAATTGATTTACTTTGCACTGGCATTCAGGTGGTTAAAACGCTATCACGCAGCGATGGCCGAACGTGAAGCCGATACTGAAAGCAAAGGCTTGCACTGGCTGTTCAATACACTGGTGGTACTGTTGGTATTGCTGATCCTGGACATGGTGCGGGTGAATTTGCAGGGCATTACTACCGAGCCTTTTCGCAGTTCCTGGTATTTGCTCGACCAGAGCGCGTTTTTACTGGTGTTGTGTGTTGCTATTGTCGGGCTTATCAGGCAACCCGCGTTGTTTAACGGGCTCAGTGAGGTTGAGCAAACCGCTGCCGAGCCAGCACCCCACGAAGACAATCAGGCCACCGTTATTTTTCAGGCATTGGATAGTCAGATCCGAGAACAACAATGGTATTGTCAGCCGCGTATTTGTTTGCAGGATATTGCCGGTTATACCGGTCTTTCGGTAAAAGACATTTCCTGGTCAATTAATACCGGTGGCGGCATAAGCTTTGCCGACTACATCAATCAACTGCGTATCAACCGGGTGGCTGACTTAGCCAAGTCCATGCCAGATAAAACCTTGCTTGAGCTTGCCATGGACGCCGGCTTTAGTTCTAAATCGTCATTTAATGCAGTATTTAAAAAACACACCGGTAAAACGCCTGGCCAGTATCTTACGCCTTTACGGGCGAGGGATTGAGCGCAGCAGTGCAGGATTTTTGAGGGTCCAACATAACGTTTAACAGGTGCAGAATCCTGATTCTGGTCGCCCACAGGTCAGCGTTGGCGCAGAGTAGCTCCATTCAAATTACATCGGAGCACTCCATGAGAACCTCAAGCGTTAATTTTATTCCCATCAAAGCCATTGGCCTGTCGATTTTGTTTATCTGCAGCATTCTGTTGCTGTCGGTTACCGCCCTGGCAGTTTATGTTCATTACGAACATGGCAGCACCGCCTTAAACCTGTTTCGTCCGCAAAGTCATATTCTGACTAATGTGAATGTGCTAACGCTGGAAGAGGAACCGGTATTGAGCGAGCAGACGGTCATCATTCGAGATGGCGTGATTGAAACCGTGCAATCAGCAGCATTACCACTACCTGAGGATTTACCGGTAGTAAACGGTAATGGCCGCTTTGTAATGGCCGGTCTGATAGATTTACACGTGCACGTGCTTGACCGCAGCTATGCCAAAATGGCCCTTGCCACCGGGGTGACCACGCTGCGTAATATGGGCGGCTATCGCTATCATTTAAAATGGCGTGACGAACTGGAGCAGGGCGACTGGTTTGGTAGTCAACTGGTGCTCTCGTCACCCATTTTTAATAGTGTGGAGCAGGGCGATCCTTTATCCCACTTTACAGTGAATAGCCCGCAAACGGCTCGTCATGCTGTGCGTAACTATATCAATCAGGGCTATGATTTTATCAAAGTGTACGAAGGGCTCCATGCCGAGGTGTATGAGGCGGTGCTCGATGAAGCGATGCAGCTTGGTGTATCGGTGGCTGGTCATCCTTCTTACGATTTGATGCAACAAAATCTGGCCGCACATGCCAGTCTGGCAAGTTTTGAACATGTAGAAGAAGTGTTCGACGGTTTTTTAAACCAGCAACGTAACCCCCAAGGAGTCAAGCTCGCCGCTGATTTTTTGCGTGAGCATCAGGTACCACTCATTCCAACGCTGGCCGTAAATCAGGAGCTCACCTTGCTTAGCACCCAAAAACAGGCTTATCTGGCGCAGCAGGATATCAACGCGATAAATCCGTTTGCGCGCATGGTTTATGAGCAGACTTCCTTTCAGCGCTGGTTAGGGGCATCTGCCGAGCTGGGCGAGTATAACCGCGAAGTGGATGACTACCTCAATGAGTTAACCTTCAGCCTTTATGAGCAGGGCGTAACCCTGGCGCTTGGCTCCGATGCCGGTGCGCTGGTGGACGTGCCGGGGCCGGCAACTATTCGGGAGGCGTTGCTGATGATTGCAGCCGGTATTCCTGTAAAAGAGGTTTTGCGAAGTGCCACCATCAATGCAGCAGAGGTATTAAACCGCAGTAATGATCTGGGCAGAGTGGCAAGGGGGTATCGCGCCGATTTGGTGGTGTACAACCAAGATCCATTGTCTACTCCTGACACGTTACAACAACCACAACTGGTTTTTCAGAATGGCCGGTTATTTACCCGGGCAGAACTAATGACGCTGCAGAACGAAGGTCGTCAGCACAGTTCGTTGCTGGTAAGTGTAAGCAGACATCTGATTCATCTTTTGCTGGACTGAAATGGCTATGCCCGCTTTACAACCGAATCAAAATAAACCATATTGGTGCATTGAGCAGTCTTATTCGAGTCGAAAAGATGTTAGCAAGTATAAGTTTCGCCCAGCGTCAGCGTTTGGCCTACATTGATTTTTGTTTGTTGTTTAAAGGGGCGATCTACCGTCAGGATTTGATCAACCGTTTTGAAGTGGGCTTGTCGGCAGGCTCCCGTGATTTTAATTTGTATAAGGAAATGGCGCCAGACAATCTGGAATATGATTCCCGGGAAAAACGCTATTTTCAAACCAGCCAGTTTAAGCCGTTATTTGAACATGACGCCCAGCGTACGTTAACTAAACTGGCCAATGACATTTCCGATGGGTTTGATGCCATTGGTGATATTCACTTTCCGGTGGAAGCGCCGTCGAGCCTCAATGTGCCGGATATTTTTATTGTTGCAAAACTGGTTCAGGCCATTTTGAATAATCGCGCAGTGAGTGTGATTTATACGTCTTTGTCGAGTGGCTCTGCTGCCCGGGAGCTGGTGCCGCATGCGATTGTAGATAATGGCCTGCGCTGGCATGTGCGCGCGTTTGACCGCAAAAGTCAGAGTTTCCGTGATTTCGTGCTGACCCGTGTCAGTAAGGTTACATTAAAATCAGAACCCGCCGACAATGAACTGGCTGAGTATGACAGCGAGTGGCATAGGATGATCCCATTACAGCTGGTGCCGCATCCAAAAAACGTGAGTTTTCCCACTGCCATTGAAATGGATTACGGAATGGAAAACAGTCAGTTACTGATAAACGTGCGGGCCGCCATGGCGGGTTATTTACTGCGCCGCTGGAATGTAGACTGCACCGAGCGCGGCACGCTTGAAGGAGCCGAGTATCAACTGTGGTTACAGAACCGGTTTACGTTACGCAATGTGGATAACCTGGCCATAGCGCCCGGCTACGCTGAGCCGAAATAAGCGGCTATGTTGAGTTAGCATTAGCGGGTGGCGGGAGCCCGGCTCCGGCCGATTGATTAGCCTGCCAGGCTGGCACGAATTACCTTTTTGTTGATTTTGCCAACCGACGTTTTGGGAATATCATCCACCAGGGTGATGTGCTCGGGCACCGCCCATTTTGAAATATGTCCGGACTCAACGAACTGCTGCAGGTGCTGCTGAATATCTCTGGCGTTAAGCTCGTTGCTACTGGCAACCACCATGGCATGAGGGCGCTCTCCCCATTTTTCATCTGGCATACCCACCACGGCAACCGCGGCAACATCGGGGTGCTGACTGATAAGATCTTCCAGTTCAATAGACGAAAGCCATTCACCGCCGGTTTTGATAACGTCTTTAATCCGGTCCTTTATTTCTACAAAGCCATCGGGATGCACGCTCGCCACATCGCCGGTATGCAGCCTTCCGCCTTCCCAAAGCTCTTCTTGCTTGGCTGGCTCTTTATGATACCCCTGGGTGAGCCAGGGTGTTTGTACGGTGACTTCTCCCACATCACTGCCGTTGTGTGCCGCGGGTTTGCCGTCAGGTTCTTCAATGCGCAGATCAACCAGGTTAGATGCCACGCCGGTAAGGGTTCTGTAATTAAGCTGTTCCTCAGCCGGCAGCGCTCGCTGCGCTTTATTTAAATGAGTAACAGTAAGTAGCGGGCAGGTTTCTGACATGCCGTAGGCGGAATAAATATCTGCTCCTTTTTGCATGGCTGCTTTAGCCAGCCCTTTGGGCAACGCACTGCCGCCAATGAGGATCTTCCAGCCGTCCAGGCGTGTTTCGTGGCCTTTCTCGCAGCCCAGTAGCATTTGCAAAATAGTCGGTACACAGTGCGAAAAATCCACCTTGTATTGCTTAATCAGGTCTACCAACAGGTTGGGCTCATATCGGCCCGGATAAATCTGCGTGCAGTTAAGCATCACAGCCGCATAGGGAACCCCCCAGGCATGTACATGGAACATTGGCGTGATGGGCATATAAACCGAATTGGAGCGCAGCAGCGGCAAGCCTTCGTAGCTGCCCAGCATGCCCACCATGTTAATGGTATGCAGCACTAACTGACGATGGCTGAAATACACACCTTTGGGATTACCGGTCGTGCCAGTGGTGTAGAAAGTGGTAGCGATACTGTTTTCATCAAAATCAGGGAAGTCGCAATCGCTGCTCTGTTCTGATAACAGTGCCTCGTACTCGCCAAGCACGCTTATATTGGACGTGGCGGGCGGTGTGCCGCCGTCACTCAACCGAATGTACCCTTGTACGGTGGGCAGCTCCGCCGCCAGCTGATCGGCAAGGGGGAGAAAGTCATCATGCACCAGCACCAGTTTATCTTCGGCGTGATTCATGGTGTAGGCCACCTGTTCGGGTGACAAGCGAATATTCACATGATGCAAAATGGCACCCAGCATGGGCACAGCAAAATAGCATTCAAGGTAGCGGTGACTGTCCCAGTCCATCACCGCGACGGTATCCCCGGCTTCTACCCCGGCCGCTTTCAGCGCATTAGCCAGTTGCTGTACCCGCCGGGTAAACTCACTGTAACTAAAAGATTGCTCACCGCGGTAAATGATCTGGTTGTCTGGTTCAAAGCGACCGGCTGAGGCAAAGATTTGTTTAATCAGAAGAGGGTAGGCGTGTGCATTCTCGGCCCCTTGAAGAATTTTTACAGGCATTACGCGGCTCCGGTGTTTAACGGCTGGATTTGTAATAGTGTTGTTTTAAAAATGTTAACAATCAAGAGAGTGGCGTGTTAGGATTTGTAATTGGCGTATAAAGATAAGTATGGCTGTGCAACCTGTACCAAAAAATCTCAGGGAAACCGTGTGAAAGACTACAATATCGCGCAATCTCATAGTGTTATCGGTAGCTGGCCGCTGGTCATCAGCAGGGCAATGAACGCTTATCAGCTTGATGGTCAGAGCCTGCTCAGGCGTGTAGGGATAGACCCTGTCCAGGCTGCTAAACCCGAAACCCGTTATTCTCTTTCCCAGCTTAATCGCTTGTGGCGTCTGGTAGAAAGTCTGACTCAGGACGAAGCGGTAGGGCTAACCGTAGCCCGGTTTGTCCGGCCCACCTCATGGCAAGCGCTGGGATTTGCCATTTGGGCCAGTAACACGCTGATGGCGGGGTTTGAGCGGCTGGCTGGTAATTTTCGGATGTTTGCCGACTACGGCACTCTCAAGGTTTGTGAGGCGGATAATCAGGTCGATATAAGCCTGCATAAAAGCCTCACTGTAGAATACTGGAGCGCGGCGGAGACTGACGCGTTTATGGGCACTTGTATGCTTACCGCCAGACATATTTTTGAGCCTGGCTTAGTACCGTTGCAGGTATCGCTGGATCGACCGCAACCTGGAGATCCAACGCCCTGGGAGCGGTTGTTTAAGTGCCCAGTGTTTTTTAATGCGGCCTACAACACGATATCTTTTAGTGAAGCGGTGATGCATCAGCCGTTGCTAACCGCCAGTCCGGAGCTCGCGGCACAAAATGACGCGCTGGTAGCCGACTATCTGGCGCGCTTTGATCGCAGCGATCTACGTGGCCAATTGGAGTCATTGCTGTTAAATCATCTGCCACTTGGCACGGTATCCCTTGTGCAGGCCGCACAACATCTTGGGCTGAGTTCACGTACCTTGCAGCGACGACTGGCCGACAAAGGCAGTAGCTTTCAGACTGTGGTGGATGCTCTGCGCAGCAGGCAGGCGTTATTATGGGTAGAAACCGGTCATTTACCCTTAAGTGAAGTAGGCTACCGGTTGGGATTTACCAATGCCGGCAACTTTACCCGTGCATTCAAACGCTGGTATCAGCAAAGCCCGAAACAACGACGCCGGCAGGCATTGTCAAACTAGGGGCTGTTGATCTTTGCTGTACGATTTTTGGTCTATATGAAAGCATTTTAATCGCGGAGCAGTCCTGAAGGCATAGTTGTTCTACGTCAAAGGGCTGTGACAATGAGTAAAATGCTTTCATGACGACCCCTTCGGGCAGCGCCTGTGTATCATTTATACTGTGTTGACTGTTTTTGATTTAGCCCACTAGACCTGCAAACAGTCGCCTTGTCTAAATGATACACAGACTGCTGCAAAAGTGTACAGCAAAGATCAACAGCCCCTAATATCACAGCCGTTTATTATCATAAAGAATGATGAATATTTGACTCGTCTGGCTTGCAGCAAATCACTCCTGTGCATAAAGTGATAAGGAAAGCGTCGTATATAGCAGCCCGGGAAGACAATTTTGTTGCGATATTTCATGATTATGTTTGCGGTTTTCGCCTTATCTTTTGGCTGGTCAGTGGCAGGGGAAACAGGCACAAAGAAGGTAATTGTTGGCGCTCAGCTAACAGGGCTTTTCCACATTCCCGGCGAACATGAAGGCCCCGGGGTTTACCATGAAATTTTACAGCGGGCACTGGTAGAAAGCGGGTTGGACGACCAGGTTGAGTTGATTGTTATGCCCATGTCGCGGGCCAAACGCGGATTTGTTAATAAACAATATGCCTGTTATGCGCCGGGTATTACCAGTTTCGACCTGGAGGATACCAGCCTCGATTTGCAGGATGTACTGATCAGTGTACCGTTAAATAAGGCCATGGTGAGAGTCATTTCTCGCGATGAACAGCATATAGTACGCCAGGCCACTGACATTCCCGATCATGCCGTGTTAAGCATTGTGCGTGGTACGCCTTTAAGTAGTGACATGCTGGGGATCGTTGAGCGTGTGATGCACATTTTTGAAGTCAGCAGCGAAACGGAAAATGTGCAGATGCTTATTGATCATAAAGTCGATTACATCTTTTCTTTTTATCCGGATGTGTTGTTTGCCTACGAAGAACTGGGGATGGCTGAACTGCCCTATGCTAATGCATATTCGCCGCTGACCATGCACGATACCCTGATTTGTCACCCGGGCCACAAACCCCTGTTTAAAGCTATTAACCAAAAGCTCGAGGAGTTTGCCCGAAGCGGGGTATTAAATGAGATGCTGGGCGACTTAAACATGTTTACCGAGCCTCAAGAGCCCGGTATTCAGTAATGGCGTTAGTCATTTTGATTTTTTAACTGTTCTTCTGCGTAGCCCTTTGGCGGCGGTGTCCAGCCTCGTCGCTTGGAGTGGTTGTCGTGCAGATCCGATTTAAGCGCGTCATCAATCAGTTGTTGTAACTCCATAAACAGCTCGCGATAGTTATTATCGAAACGCTCGCCACTGGCATCGTCTTTCCAGGCTTCGTAAAGTACGTCACTTTGCTGGGCTTCTATATCGCGGTAGGCATGCTTTTGTCGCTCGGCCTGAAACGGGTGTACGCCCAGTGAACGTAGTGCCTGAGCACCCATTTCCAGCGCCGAATGATAGGTTTCGGAAATCAGGTAATCGGCACCCGCCTGGCGCAACCGGTAGCCATGGCCACGGTCGAAGGCACGCACCAGCAGCTTAAGCTCAGGATGGGCTAATTTTACGTACTTTACCATTTCAACGGCGGTTTCCCGGTCGTCTATAGCAATTACCATTAAGCTGGCTTGTTCAATGCCTGCGGTGTCGAGCATGCCCGGTTTTGAGGCGTCACCAAAGTAGGCCTGGGTGCCTATCTGACGCATCAGGTCGACTTGCTCTGAACGAATATCCAGGATCACGGTTTTAAAATCGTTAGCCACCAATAAGCGGTTTACGATTTGCCCGAAACGTCCTATCCCAGCAATAATTACGTTGCCTTTATCGTCTACCGTGTCATGCTGGCGGCTGCCGCTGCCATGCATGTAACGGGGCATAATCACCCGTTCAAATAAAATAAACAGTCCCGGTGTTAAAAACATCGACAAAGCCACCACCATTTGCAATAACGCAATCAAATCGGTGGCCAGAACGTTGTTCTGTGCCGCGAAGCTAATTAATACAAAACCAAATTCTCCGGCCTGGGCCAGGCTTAGCGTTAGCAGCCAGCGATTACTGCCTTTTAAATCAAACAGCAGAGCAATCAGCAACAGCACCAGCGCTTTTAACACCATAACCCCAAGAGTAATACTGAGGATCAGTACCCAGTTTTCGATGAGCGTGGCAAAGTGAATACCAGCCCCTACAGTAATAAAGAACAGGCCTAGCAACAGCCCTTTAAACGGCTCAATATTGGCTTTGAGTTCGTGACGAAATTCACTGTTGGCCAGCACCACGCCAGCCAGAAAAGCGCCGAGGGCAGGGGAGAGCCCAACCAGCCCCATTAAAGCGGCAATGCCGATAACCAGCATCAACGCCGTAGCAGTAAAAATTTCACGCAGTCCCGAGGAAGCCACAAAGCGAAACAGCGGTCGGCTCAGGTAATGGCCGCCAACAGTGACAAACGCTATGGAGGCGATAATAACTAGCCCGTACAGCCAGCCTGGCAGCCCTTCTACCAGGCTGTCGCCATGACCGGCGCTCTGACTGGCAGTCTCATTGATTGCACTCGCCAGCTCAGGTAATGCCAATAACGGGATAAGCGCCAGCATCGGAATAACGGCGATGTCCTGAAATAGCAGAATCGAAAAAGCCCCCTTGGCCCCTTCGGTGTGTTGCAGGCCTTTTTCCTGAAAGGTTTGCAGTACAATGGCGGTGGAGGAGAGCGCAAAGATAAGACCAATAGTCAGCGCTACCTGCCAACTCAGGCCGGCTAGCATAGCGATACCGGTGATAACCGCAGAGGTGAGCAGCAACTGTAAGCCGCCCAGGCCCAGTAAGCGCAGCTTCATGTTCCATAAGGCTCTGGGCTCGAGCTCCATTCCCACCAAAAACAGCATCATTACCACGCCAAACTCGGCAAAATGTTGAATGGCGTTAGTTTCCTCACCCTCCAGGCCGAGCACCGGGCCAATTATCAGGCCGGCAATCAGGTAGCCAAGTACTGAGCCCAGCCCGAATCGTTTGGCCACCGGCACGGCAATAACCGCCGCCAGTAAATAAATAAACGCCTGAAGAAAGTAACCGGTCATGGGTGAAGGTCCTGTTCGTCAAAATAGCAGGTGAGGTTTTGTAGCTGACGCGCTTTGCTGATATCCAGTTCACCTTGTGCCAGCGTATCAAGCAGTTTAATCCATAGTGCCGAGTGTTGAGTAATGCGGTGCTCTTCCTTTGCGGTGCGCGAGCCAAATAAGGCGAAAGGGGCCAGGTAGGTTAACTGGGTAATACTGGCCATTTGTTCTAGCGGCTGGAGTAACTGGCGCAGGGTAAAATGATTAAACCCATCGGTTTGGTAGGCTTCTTCGCGTCCGCCGGCCGACACCGCACAGAAAAAATGCTTGCCCTTAAGTGCATCGCCTCCTTTGCCATAGGCGAATCCGTATTCAAGTACCAAATCCTGCCACTCTTTTAACAGGGCAGGGGTTGAGTACCAGTAAATGGGAAACTGAAAAATAATCACATCGTGCTCAAGCAGGCGTTGTTGTTCACGCTCGATATTGATATTAAAGTCCGGATATTCGGCATATAAATCTACCGACGTCACCGCCTTGTGTTGTTTTGCGGCGTTAAACAGAACACCGTTGACCTCCGATCTCGCCTGCGAAGGATGGGCGAACAGTAACAGTATACGGCAGGGGGATGGGCTGGCTTCAGTAGACATTCAGGGTCCGGTATATAATTGAGTCTGGTTGAAAATGAGGCTTTTATCAGAATTATTCAAGTCCTACCACAGGCTAGCAATTCCCTTCCGGTTGTAAAACTTATCAAAGAATTGGAAATGAAAAGAAACGGCTTTGTAAAGGCTGCTTTTGGAGCGTTGAATCAAGTAAAAAATGGCATAACTTACACCTATTAAGCATAGAATTACTTTGCATACATAACGTATAATGCAAGGCATCAAATAAAAAAAGCAATAGTCCTTCCGGATAAAATTAGGCTGCTAAAGCAGCGCACGGTTGGCTCTGTATTCCTACAAAAAACACTCGCGTTTTATTCGTTTACGCTGCCAGGTTTATATCACCAGTTTAAACAGGCGCACACTCATTTAGTTAACTGGCTACGGCCATGTGTTTAAGGTTGTTTATGTCTGCACCACAAATTAAACAGGGCGCAGCGGTCTGGCCTATTCTGGCTATGGCGCTCGGAACCTTCGTTCTTGGACTAACCGAGTTTTCGGCAATGTCCATGCTGCCCTTAATTGCTGAATCTTTCAGCGTCACCCCCTCGTTGGCAGGTAACGTGATCAGTGCCTATGCCATCGGTGTGGTGATTGGTGCGCCATTGTTTATGCTGCTGACCAATAAAACCAATCGTCGCACCGCGTTAATTGTGTTTACCGCAATGATTTTGTTGGGCAATGGTTTAAGTGCGATTGCTTCATCCTTACCGGAGCTGGTGGTTTACCGGGTACTTTCCGGTTTACCTCATGGCGCTTATTTTGGTACGGCGTTGCTGGTTGCTTCCGGCATGGCTCCTAAGGGGAAGCGCGCAACCTATATGTCTAAAGTCTTTGCCGGGCTTACTATTGCAACCATCGTGGGCGTGCCCATGGCAACCCTGGTTGGGCAAAACCTGAGCTGGCGGGTGTGTATGGCCATTGTAGCCGTGCTGGCGTTTGTCACCATGTTTTTGATTTATCGCCTGGTACCCAGCAGCCCGGTAACCAATCCAACCCGGTTGCGGGAAGAGTTCGGTGTACTGAAAAACAAACTGGTGTGGTCTATCTCCGGTATTATCTTTGTTGGTTTTGGCGGGGTGTTCTGTATTTATACTTATCTGGCTGACACCATTATTAACGTGACGGAAACCCCGGAAGTGACCATTTCCATTGCCATGATGATGTTTGGTATTGGCACCACAATTGGTAACCTGGTGATCAGTAAACTGGCCGATCACTCGCCGTTAGCCACAACCGGTATTGCCCTGTTATGCAGTGTTGCCATTGCTATTATGTACGTGTTTGCGGCGGGTAATATCTGGTGGTTATATGTCACGGTATTCCTGCTCGGGGCCAGTGTTGGTCTGGCAGCTGTGATTCAGTCGATGTTGCTGGACGTATCGCCCACCGGGCACGCCATGATCGGCGCACTGGTGCAATGTGCCTTTAATACCGCCAATGCTATCGGCCCCTGGGTAGGCGGCGCTTTGCTGGCTTCCGGCGCGTCGTTCAATGAAACCGGCTATGCGTCAGCAATGCTGTTTGTGGGCGGCTTTATCATGTGGGCCCTCAGCTACCTGCAGATGCGTAATCGTAATATGTTGCCAGCAGCGAGCTAACCGCCATCAATAGTTAAAGGGAGCTTCCGCTCCCTTTTTTATGATTTGATCAACAAGTTACTGGCGTAACTTGTAATGCCGGTGTGGGTAATTTGTAAAAGTTGTAAAGCCAACCACGGTTTTCTTAAAATAACCCCACATTTACTCTTAGAGTTATTGCATCCTGATGAAATATCAGGTTACTCTGAATGAGCGAAATCGATTAAGAAACGCCTCAGACGGGAATAATTACAACAACCTGTCGATTGATATCTGGTAAGAAGTAATAACAATAATTCGAAAGATTACCCTGTCAGTTTCGCTATAAAAATCCAATTTTCTTCAACGTTCGGTGTTTAGCTGAATGACTTAGGACCTTGCCTTTTTGCATTAATGCGATGCGGTATTAAATTGAGTCTGGGCATCGATATTCGATGGCAGATACGTTGCAAGGAACTCTCATGCAAGATGAATCGCTGGACAAAAAGTCCATCTTTTCCGTATTTACAGAATATAAGTCGTCACTTGCCAGAGTAGTAAAACGCTACTTACGAAAAGAAAGTGATGTAGACGATATATTGCAGGAAGCGTTTCTTCAGACCTACGCTGCAGACCGTTCAACACCAATCCAATTGCCTAAAGTCTATTTATTTAAAACGACCAAGAATCTGGCAGTGCGTGAAAACTCAAAAATATCCACAAAATTAACGGAATATATAGAGGATTCTGCCGACTCGGTTCTCATAAGTGATGATAAGGATGCATTTGAGTTGTTGTCTGAGCAACAGGAACAAAAACTGTTGCTCGAAGCAATTGCATTGTTACCGGAGCAGTGCCAACGGGTGACTAAACTCCGGTTAATAAATGGTGTTAGAATTAAAGACATTGCTGTCATGCTGAATATTTCAGTTAGTACCGCAGAAAAACATATAGCCAAAGGGCTCGAACGGTGCGATGAATATGTGCGTCAGGCATTAACGACGGCGATTCAGCAACAAGACAATGTAGATAACAAGCAAAAGCAGAGTAACTGATAATGACTCAGGTGGTTAACTTTCCATCCACAGAAGATTCGGTAAGCCGGACTGCTGCACTATGGGTGGCCAAAATGGACAGTGGCGAGCTTGATGCAGAGGAACAACGGGCATTAAATGAATGGATAGCACTTGATCCAACCCATAAAACAGAGCTTATTCGCTTGGCAAAACTGTGGGACAAAATGTCTGATATCGGCCAAAGAGAGGCCGGTAGAGAAAGCCTCTCTAACGAGACACCAATAAAAAATACCAAGCGTGGCAGGTTTAGAGAGTTTGCATTAAAAACAGCAGCCTGTTTAGCTATTGCGCTAGCAATTCCAACGGCTGTGTATGTTCAGGAACGCTCTTCGGCATTATCGACAAATGGCCATTTTCTGACCGAAGTCGGGCAACAGCGAAATCTTGAATTAGCTGATGGCTCGGAGGTTTTCCTGAATACTAATACGGTGATCGATGTTGATTATACTCTCGACCGTCGGGTGATTAATCTGCTTAAAGGTGAGGCAAACTTTGACGTCGCACCGGACAAAACACGACCTTTTGTGGTTAAGGTAAAAAATGGCGATGTCCAGGCGCTGGGTACCAGTTTTTCGGTGCGGGTGGCTAACGATCAGGTTAACGTTCTGGTTTCACATGGTACTGTCAGAGTCAATGCCAGTGATAATGCGCCGGATGCTTCTTCTCAGTCAACAGATCCTGCTATTAAAACGCGCACCTCTGTTGTGGTGGGTGCTGGCAAGCAGGTTATTTTTAATGAGAAAGCCGTTGATTCTGTGACTCAGCAAGATGAGGTTTCACTGGCTCAAAAGCTTTACTGGAAAAAAGGTTTTCTGGCCTTCGACGATGAGAATTTGTCGTCGGTGGTTGAGGAAGTTTCACGCTATACCAAATACAACATCGTCATTGCCGATCCCGATATTCGCACTTTGCGAGTCGGTGGTTTTTATCCGATTGATAATCTTGAAACTGTATTTACCTCGTTAGAGATGAATCTTGGTCTCAGGGTTAAAAAAGTGGGTGAAAATGCTTACTACATTATGAAATCTTCATGATTGTATGAGCAATTTTTAGGCTTCAAACAAAAATATTATAAATTATTTTATTTGGAGTGGTGGTTTTTTTCTTTTCGTTTCTCTTAAGAGGTAAGGCTAGGTCGTCAACGGTAGAGACTGTTTAGTCTTTGTGAACCATTGAGCGGTTTAGCCCAGAGTGGGAAATTAGTTGATTAGTAAGGTTTGTACATTAATAGCGTTGGTCCTGCTGATTGGATGTGCCGCATTATGTCCCGTGCGAGCGCAGTCATCTGCAGAGCAAAATGCGATTTATTTCGACATTCCTGAGCAGTCAGCCAGTGACGGGTTGCGACGTTTTGCGCAGCAATCCGGATTGGCATTAATTTTCCCGCAAACACTGGTGGCCGAATGCACAACTAACGCATTACAAGGTCATTACCTTATCGAAGAAGGCTTAAAAAAGTTGCTAGCCGATACCTCCTTACAGGGTATTGTTCATTCTGGTTCTACCCTGGTGGTAAAACCAATGAAACCGGCACACAAGCAACAGCAACCTTCTTCTGACAACTTTGAGAGAACAGAAGAAATGAAAGGTTTGAAGGGAACGCTTACAGTCGGGGCGGCCGTTGCTGCTGCACTCGCATCCTCACAATTATCTGCGCAAGAAGTTGAAGAGGCTCAGGAAGCCAAAGCAGGTAGTGAATTTGAGAATATTGTTATCACAGGTGTTCGCGGTAGTCCGCGATCTGTCATCGAAAGTCCAACGCCCATTGATGTGTTCTCCAGCGAGCAATTAGAGCGTCAGGGTCAAGTTGGTTTGTTTGAATCTTTACGTTATCTGGTGCCGTCTTTAAACCTGCCACAGCGCGCTGGTGGAGGCACAGCAACATTTATCGCTTCAGCCGGACTTCGAGGCTTAAACCCAGACCAAACTCTGGTATTGGTTAATGGTAAACGCCGTCATAAAACCTCGCTTATCAATACCAGTACCGGCTTATTCAGTGGTTCTGCCGGTGTCGATTTAAACATGATCCCATCGTCAGCCATTAAACGGATTGAAGTCTTGCGTGACGGTGCATCAGCCCAATACGGCTCAGATGCCATTTCTGGTGTAGTCAACATCATCCTCAAAGATAACAATGAGGGAGGTAAAGTGACTACCAGTACCGGCGCTAACTTTGACCGTGGTGATGGTGAGGTTAAAACACTGGGTGTAAACAGCGGCTTTAACATTGGTGATGATACTTTCGTTAACTTCTCATATGACTTTAACGACAAGAAGATCTCAAACCGTGCACGCCCGGTAGCTTTGCCGGAAGATGGCGGGCTGGCCTTTTTCCCTCTGTTGGATGATGGCAGCTACGACCCGCGTGAGTACACCATGGATCGTCTGATCACCAAGAATTTTGGTAATTTTCCGCAAACAGTTAATTCCTTCGCTTTAAACGCAGGTATGGAGTTGGATTCGGCACAGGTATACTTATTTGCTACCTACGCTACTCGTGATTCAGAATTAATTTTTACTTACCGCCGTCCAACCGATGCGCGTAATGTGCCGGAGATTTTTCCATTTGGTTTCCGTCCGGTTGAAGAGATCCGCGAAGATGATTTTGAAGTGGTAGCCGGGGTGAAAATGTACGCCATGGGCTTCGACTGGGATGTCTCGGCCAGCTATGGTTCGGATAAAGCAGACTGGCACAATCTTGAGGGGCTTAATGCTAGTCTGGGGGTAGCCAGTCCCACCTCATTTTTCTTAGGTGAAATGAACGCTGATGAAGCCATTGCCCAGTTCGATGCGACACGCGCTATCCTGCTTGATGGCAGTGACATGCAGTTTTCGTTTGGTATGCAATATCGTTATGAAGGCTTTGAAATTGTCCGTGGTGAAGAACTGAGCTATCTCGATGGAAATACTGGTGCAGCGCCTGGCGCCCAAGGCTTTCCCGGTTTTGAACCTGAAGCTGAAAACGATGTGTCGCGTAATAACATAAACGGTTACGTGGACGTATCATGGGATGTCACTGACAAGTTATTTGTAGCAGGGGCTATGCGCTACGAGAGCTTTACAGACTCTGCCGGTAACGAAACACTGTTTAAACTTAATTCCCGATATGAAATCACTGATGAAGTGGCATTCCGAGCTTCCGCCAGTACTGGTTTCCGCGCTCCCAGTATACAACAGCTTGGTTTCCGGGGTAGTCGTGGTCAGTTTGTTGATTTGGACAATGATGGAGAGGCAGAAACCATTGTCTTGCGCCAAACATTACCTGCCACTGCACCTGCGGCCCAAGCTCTGGGCGCAGAACCACTGACACCTGAAAAATCTACAAACTTCAGTGCAGGCCTGACATTCACCCCGGCTTCCAATCTCTCGGTTACCCTCGATGTGTACCAGATTGATGTGGATGATCGTATTGCAATGTCCACCCAGTTTAATCGTGGTGATACTCGGGCGGCAGATGGTGGCGGTTCAATCGGTGATCAAATTTCACTGCTTCTTGATGCGGCAGGCTTTGACCAGTCGTTGGGTGCAGTAAACTACTTTACCAATGCCATTGATACGCGAAGCCGCGGTGTTGATGTTGTTGCGACCTGGTCACCTGAACTCTCGTACGGCGATATCACGTTAAGCGGTGCCTTTAACTACAATTCCGTGGATGTGGTGCATGTGGATGAGAACCCGGAAGAGCTCTCGGGGTTAGTATTAGCCGATGGTTCGCAGATTGAACAATTTGATCGTGCACGACTGGGGACTTACACCGATGCAGTGCCTGATTACAAGTCAACATTTTCAGCCAATTATTCCGTTGATGGCTGGTTAGTCAATGCCCGTGCAACCTTGTTTGGCCCATGGAAAGTCATTGCCGCCACAGCAGAACAGGATCGAGACAATGATGCTCAGTGGATCGTTGATTTGGAAGCTGGCTATGTGTTTGAAAACGGTGTTGAACTGTTTGCCGGGGCGAATAATATCTTCAATACCTATCCTGAAGAACGTTCAATGAATGCCTTTGGTACAGGCTTTTACGATACCTATTCACCCTATGGATTCACGGGTGGAAGCTGGTACCTGAGAGCAGCCTACGCCTGGTAACCGGATGAGCTTCGTAAGCGGGGCCGAGTGGTGCCGCTTTTCTCCTTTTCAATAACAAAGAATTCAATTATGACCCATTTAAGAAAGCTAGTATTACTCGGCGGTTTGCTGAGTCTGCTATTAGTCGGCTGTGATACTTCAACTTCAGGTTTGGCAGAACCTAGGGCGACAGAATCAGCTCAACAAGCAAGCGGTACCGAAATAATCTGGGACAAATTTGGCGTCCCTCATATCTATGGTGATGATGCCGCTTCAGTATTTTACGGCTTCGGCTGGTCTCAGGCCAAGAGCCAGGGCGATGTTGTACTACGATTATATGGCCAGGCCAGAGCTCGTGGTGCAGAATACTGGGGGGCGGAATATGAAGATACCGACAAATGGTTACTTGGCAATGACGTACCCGAGCGAGGCAGGCAATGGTATGACCAACAATCTGACGCATTTAAACAAAACCTGGATGCTTTTGCTCAGGGAATAAATGACTATGCCACAAAGCATGGTGACACCATTGATCCTGAGGTGCTAAAAGTACTGCCGGTATCGGGTGTAGACGTGGTTACCCACGCGCATCGCCTGATGAATTTTATTTATGTGGCGAATCCGCGAAGAGTGATTGGTAATGCCGCGCCACCGGTGAAATCTGGCTCCAATACTTATGCTGTGATGCCACAAAAATCCAAAAGTGGTAATACACTGTTGTTACAAAACCCTCATTTACCCTGGGTAACCGGATTCTTTACTTACTATGAAGCACATTTGATTGGACCGGATTTTGAAATGTACGGCGCAACCCAAGTGGGTTTGCCCGTTATTCGCTTTGCGTTTAATCAGAATATGGGGATATCCAATACCGTTAACGGCATGCTGGGGGCAACCTCTTATCATCTTACGTTACAGGATGAAGGTTATGTGTTTGATGGCGAAGTGCGTGAGTTTGAGTCGCAAACCAAAACCTATAAAGTACTTCAGGAAGATGGGGGGTTGATTGAAAAATCACTGCTGGTTAGGAAAACTGTACACGGTGCCGTTTTTGAGCGGGATGATGGTGAGATTATCGCCCTGCGCGTAGCGGGTCTGGATCGCCCCGGCATGCTGCAACAGTACTTTGATATGCTTCAGGCCAAGGACTTTGACGAGTTTCAGACCATTATGAAGCGCCTGCAAATACCTACCTTTAACATTACATATGCAGATAAAGCCGGTAACATTGAATACCTCGATAACGGTATTCTGCCCAAACGTGATACAGGCGATATGACGTTCTGGAAAGGACTTGTACCGGGGGATACTTCTGAATACTTGTGGGATGAAATCCACAGTTATGACGAATTACCCAAAGTGATTAATCCGCCCAGTGGATTTGTGCAAAATGCTAATGATCCACCCTGGGTTGCAACCTACCCACCAGTATATAAACCAGAAGACTTTCCTGATTATGTTGCGGTTAAGGGGCCTATGTCGTTCCGTGCTCAACAAGCAGTAAAAATGATGGTGGAACGCGACAAGTTAAGCTTTGATGATTTTGAAGAAATCAAAACATCTACCTATGCGCTGATGGCTGATCGTATGTTGGATGAGTTGCTGGCTGCTGCCGCTGGTGATGAAGATCCTGATATGCAGGCTGCGGTTAAATTGCTCTCTGAGTGGGACCGCACATTCGCTGAAGACAATCGGGCAGGTATGCTGTTTGAAGCTTTTGCTACCGAATTCTCCGGTCCGCCACCACGTTTTCTTGGCAAAAATAATTATAAAACGCCGTGGTCTCTGGATGCGCCCATTACTACACCAGTTGGTCTGAACGACGCTGCAGAAGCCGTGGAAATGTTACGGGTAGCTATTGCGAAAACCAAAGAAAAATACGGCAGGATTGATCCGCGCTTTGGCGACATCAACCGCTTCATTATAGAAGACGTTAACTTACCCGGTCACGGCGGTTTCGGTAATTTAGGCGCGTTTAATGTAATCACCTGGATGGATCCGGATGGCGATGGGATTCGCGAGCCATATCACGGTGAAACCTGGGTTTCTATGGTTGAATTCTCCACACCAATCAAAGCAAAAGGGATGATGGCGTACGGTAATTCACGTCAGAAAGGCTCGGCGCATTATTCAGACCAATTGCAATTTCTGCATAACGATGAGTATCGGACGTTGTGGCTGCAACGCAGCGAAATTGAAGCCAATGCTGAAGCAAAAGACGTGCTGACTCAACCATAGGAACAACACATGAAAAAGACGATGATTAGTCTCTGTGTTGTGACCTCTTACGCTGCCTGTGCTCAGGCGGCGACAACGCAGAGTTTTAGCTCGGTACAAACCGACATGTTTGCCCAGAAAGGATCGGTATCTCAGGCATGGGGAGACTATGATAACGACGGTGATCTGGATTACTTGATTTCAATTAAAGGCGGCGAAGTCAGATTGTATCGCAATGACAACGGAATGTTCGTTAGCGTTGGCGCTGAACTTGGATTGCCCGTTTCTGGCGATCAAATTCGCGGCGTGTCCTGGGGCGATTATGACAACGATGGCTACCTGGATATTATTGGCGGCTCTAATGAATACCCTTTTGCCAGCCGTTCCTATGTCTGGCATAACCAACAGGGTAAGGGCTTTAAAGAAGTTGGCGTGGAAACTGGTCTGGCGAATCATGGCCGCATTAGTCGGCAAACCAACTGGGTTGATGTGAATAATGACGGTCAGTTGGATGTGTATGCTGCTGACCGTGCCGGCGCAAACGCGTTATTTTACAATCAGGATGGTAAGTTTATCCCGGCTGGATCTGAATCAAAAGTTTATGACGTGCGCTGGACAGTAGGCGCCTGCTGGTTTGATATTGATAGCGATGGCGACCTGGACTTGTTCCTCGCTAATCAAAACGGTCAGACCGATGCAGTGGCCCGTAATGATCAAGGTATATTCACCGATATTGCTAAAGAGCTGGGGATGGAGCAAAGCGGCCGCTCTCGCGCCGAAGGTGGCGTAGGTTGTGCCGTTGGTGACTTTAATAATGATGGCCATCTGGATTTGTACGTGGCGACCTACGGACTAAACCTGCTATACCAGAATAATGGTGATGGTAGCTTTACTGAAGTTGGTAAAACCATGGGTGTCCAGGAGCCGGATCATACGGTGGCGGCAGCCTGGGGCGATTATGATAATGACGGATTGTTAGACTTAATTGCGGTGGGATATCACAAGGTTGATGGGGTTTCAGAACCCTATGGCAAGCTATATCACAATACCGGAAGTGGCTTTGCTGTGGATGAGCGTTTCCCTGAGCTGATAACCGCCGGTGATCATGGCGTTGAATGGGTCGACTACAATAATGATGGAGCGTTAGACCTCTCGGTCACTGATGGTTATGGCGATACCGGAGGCCATTTTGTATTCCGTAATCATTTGGAGGATGAGGCTACAGCCCGTATGTTATCGATTCTGGTGACTGACAGTAACGGACATTATACCCAGGCTGGTGCTGAAGTACGCTTTTACAATCAGACCGGCGAGATTCTGGGTACCCGAATGGTATCTACGGGCGGTGGGTATAATGCGCAAAGTGCGCGTCCGGTTTATTTTGCTGCGCCTGAGCTGGCACCGGTGAAAGTAAAGGTCCGGTTTATGGGGAAGGCAGAACCTGTCGAGGTGACTCTGTCGCCTGATGAGTTTAGTCATCGACCCTATGTTATCCAGCGGCCAGAATAAGTGGTGAGGAAGACCACTCGGCTAATTTCAGTATCTAATGAGTCCCTAATTGTCTGTTGAATGATTCAATAAGGCAAGGTTGTGACTGGCCTGGCTCGCCATTATGGCTCGCCGTAATGGC
>CATMRP010000013.1 GCA_950073835.1 uncultured Alteromonadaceae bacterium | reverse complement strand
TCGGCCGCTACCGAATCTACCGCGGCTGCAGTCAATGAGCTCACGGTATCGCTGGGAGAGATTGTAGAAAAATTCACGCTGGTAAACCAAGCGGCTGAAAGGGCTAGCGATTTTGCCCATCAGGGCTCGCAAAATATTGCCGACCTGGTGAGTGAGTTTGCTGTCGTGCAACAAGAGGTCGCGCAAACACAGCAATCGATAATAGAGCTAGGTCAATCTGTGGAAGCGGTACTGGGCCTGACCAGCGCGATTCAGAGTATCGCAGAACAAACCAATTTACTGGCTCTGAACGCCTCTATTGAAGCAGCCAGGGCCGGCGATATGGGGCGCGGTTTTGCAGTAGTGGCCGATGAAGTGCGAAACCTTGCCGAAGACAGCCGTAAAACGGCCGACACCATCAGTCAGAGAATGGCAGAACTCGATAGTCAGCGCATTAAGGTAGCCGATAAAATGCAAAGCGTCACCAACCACTCGCAAATATGCTCGGACAAGGCGCACAATGCGGCCGAAATGCTGGCACAGATTGAAACCGAATCAGAGAACTCAAAGTCCCAGGTCATCGAGGTCTCAGCTATTACCACCCAACAAAGTAAAGCGACTGAGGAAATCTCAAAAAGTATTGAACGGGTAGTGGAAGGCGCCACGGAAAATGCCAGCATTGCCCGTCAGACCTCTACCGTGGCCGATTATCTGCGTACCCTTTCAACCCGCTAGGAGAAACCAATGATAGTTGCATTATCAGGGATGATTATCTTGTTGTTTGTGCTGGTGGGCATTCAGCTATCGATTTCCCGTAAAAAACATAAAGAAAAGGTCATGGCGACTCTGAGAATGGTTGCCATTATTAAGCGAATCATTGGCCTGAGCCAGAAACATCGTGGCTTAACTGCCACATACCTGCAAGGCAATAATTCAGTAGCAGGTGAACTTTACGAAATCAGGCAAAATATAGAAGCACTCATCAACGATGCAAACCAGTTTGCCCTGACAACCAGTGAGGCTCGTTGGGAGGCTTATCTGGATCACTGGCGCCGCCTCGAATCGACCAGTATGCAACTTACGCCTCCGGAGAGCTTTAAACAACATACCAGCCTGATTGAAACCTTGTTGTACCTGCTGCAGGATGTGGCCGAACACATAGAGTTTGCCGAGACCGACCAGTCTTTAAATGAGGCGCATTTTTTATGGCGGGAATTTCCACAACTGGTGGAATATATCGGCCAGGCCAGAGCCGTTGGCGTGGCTACCGCCACCAAGGGGGAATCCAGCCAAATTGACAAA
Organism: uncultured Alteromonadaceae bacterium; assembly: GCA_950073835.1. Lineage (GTDB taxonomy): Bacteria > Pseudomonadota > Gammaproteobacteria > Enterobacterales > Alteromonadaceae > Alteromonas. The sequence continues at coordinate 50,770 of CATMRP010000013.1, read as the reverse complement.
GTAAAGCTTGGCTATCTGTGCGAAAAGATAAACCTGATGAGTGACACCGTGTTTAATAAATTAAACCAGATGACTAAGGTGTCTGAAAGCGATCAATTAAATCAGGCCAAACAGGCCTGCATTCAGCTGGTAAGCCTGATCAATGAACAACTAATCCTACCGGTTAAAGTGAGCATAGCTAATCAGGAGTACTTTGCTATAGCCAGCCACACCATGGAGCAATGCAATACCCTGCTGGATAACGAACTGTCAGCAATTGTTACCCGATTTAGTGACTAACGTATATGGCTGACGTTAAAAACGTGCCATTAACTAAACAGTTAAACAATTCTGATGCTAAAAGAAAAAACCACGATGCCCGTAAGAACATCGTGGCAAGTGTGACATGCTATGAAAGCTTTACGCTATCTGGCAACCAGAACAACACCGCCCTGCCCCATTAATGACAGCTTCATCAGGCCATTGTCAGGTACGGTGACTTTTTTGCTTTGTGTTTTGTTATTTGCGTTATCAAACAATAATTGCACTGATTTTCCGGCCAGCATTGGCAGGTTTACGGACAGCTCTTTAACACTTTTCTCGCCATTTACCGCCACTACATACCAATGGTTACCCTGGCGCCTGGCCAATACAACATGTTTACCCGGGTAACCGTCGACAAACTGGGTTTCATCCCATGTCGCCGGCACTTCGCGAATAAAGTCGAGCACAAGCTCAGGCTGCTCATCGAGGTTATTGGGTGTTAAACCAAAGTGTTGGACCGGTGACTGATACAGCACACTGGTTGCCAGTTCGAAGGTATCGGTAGTTGAACGAATAGTGCCTCGTTCCTGATCGCGTGATAAACGGTCATTTAAAAACACCGGCGCAAAGTCCATTGCTGCAACGGTATTACGCGTAAAAGGCAGTATAGTGGCGTTATAAGCATGCATATCCAGAGAATACTGGTTAAACACCAGGTTTTCAGACGCTAAAACGGCCTCTGAGGTAACGAAGTTAGGAAACATACGTTCCCATCCGCGGGGTAAGGTACAGCCATGAAAGGTTACCCCTATGCCATAATCGTTAGCGTCTGAGAGGATCCCCTCGTAAAGAGCCATGGTGGCTTGTTTGTCACCGCCAAAGAAATCAACTTTAATCCCTTTCACGCCAATCTTTTGCAGCCACGCCATTTCTTGCTTACGGGCGATAGATGTATTCATTTTATCTTGTGGCGTTTGTGGCGCATCGTTCCACCAACCATTTGAGTTATACCACAGGATCACCGCTACGTTTTTGTCCGCAGCATACTGCACCAGCGCTTCGATTTTCTCCCGGCCAATACGGGCATCCCACCAGTTATCAATCAGGACATATTCAAAATTAAGTTCAGCGGCCATATCAATGTACTTTATCTGGTCCTCGTAGTTAATGCTGTTATCCTGCCAGACAATCCAGCTCCAGGTTGCCCTGCCCATTTTGTAGTCTTCAGTTGGCTCATATAACGGTTTAACCACATCATAGCTCACTGTTGTCTCAACAATGGGCTCTAAATCCTGCCCTACTGTAATGGTGCGCCATGGGGTGGTTGCCGGTAACGCCATAGAAGCAAAGGTATCGCCAATGCCGGCATTTTCACCGGGTTGCGGAAAGGCTATTTTGTAGATCCCTTCTGCATTGCCTTCACTAAGACGAGAGCCTACGTAATGACTGTCTACCCCGGTTTCAGACAGTAACACCCAGCCCTTGTCGTCATTTTTAAACAGCGCCGGAAAAGTATAACCAACACCATTGGGAGAGGCTTTGGCCATCGATTCATCGTAGGTATACCCTTCTTCGTAACTGGGCTTTGTGCCGTTCCAGCCTGTCATAGGCAGGGCTTGATGTGAGATAAAAGTGGTTGCCTTGTTCGGCAGGTTAAAACTGGTGGCTTCACTGAGTACCTTAAAACGGGTAGCTTCATTATTGGATACCACGTGGTAACGCAGCGCAATGTCGTTATCTGACACCTGAAATATGATGCTTATCTCATCCCCTTTTGCGTTACGAAAGCGACTGGTTAATCCGTTGGCCTCATAAGTTACCTGGCTGACTTTTGCTCTGTCGAGCTCATACTGTTCCAGAATGGTGTTACGTTTGCTGTCGATATAAGTAAGGTTCTGGCTAAAATCACCAATAGAACTGTTCAGCCCCAGCGGTGAGCTTTCCAGAAATACTTCCCCCTTATAGGTAACGGTGTACTGAGGTTTTCCCTCTGATAGTGACAATGAAACGGCAAGGTGATTGTCCGGCCCTTTAATTGTTTCCAGTAATTCAGCCAACGCCGTCTTAGGCGCAATAACGGTTGCCAGGCAAATCGGCAATATCATTCCGTAGCGTTTCATTGTGTATCCTGTATTAGTTAGTAACTCACTATTATTAAGCTATCATAATACAATATTATTTTAACAATTTAATAACTAATCAGATCTGATTTTAACCGTTATGAAAATCGGTATTTGGAGGCATCTTACTCAAACAAAAAAATTGAATAAAAACAGCATAATCCGAACACATTGTTGGATAACAAGTTCTGTTTGAATTTAAAATTAAAGAGAGTTAACTATTAGAAATGGTGCCGGGGCCGGACTTGAAATGACAATCAAGCAATTGAAAATATTAGTTTTTAATTTCTTCATTTAACCCGTAGCACCACCTGTAGCACCGGTCCCTGCCTGTAAAATTTTGGACTTGAACCCGCACCAAACGCTTTGAGTTAACTACTTAAATTTTATCAAAAATAATATTATGAAATAGTGCAGAACTACAGTTCAATTTATGCAAAGAAACTATGCTTTATGGTATTACACGATATAAAAACATCCAGAAAAAAATAAAGATAAGCAGAATATTCAATAACTTATAAGAAAAGCAAACTTTGCGCGCGGCCGATAAATACTCCCTAACACAATACCGATAGTCATTATTAGACGCTTTTTCTTCAGCAAAAAATTAAGATGGCCTTTTCACTCTAACTCCATCGTAAGAGTAGCTTACATCTAACAGTTCAGAGGCGCTATTTTGTACTCTACACAGTCGGCTTTGTACCTATCTTTTTCTTGAGAGAGCAAAGTACTCTTCTCAGTGCCATTGTCCCTTCCATAGACATTTTCGATAATGTCTAATTCAAGCAGGTGCCTTTCATACATCTCTCGCTGTAATTTAGTTTTGATATGCTCCAAAGACTGTTGCTTTTCATCTAACCCGAGAAGTTTCATTCTATTTTTTCTAGAAGAAATTGCTTTTTTCGCACTAAGTGCACTTGTGCGTTCAGCGTTACCTATAGATTTTTCAAGGTCTACAGATTTCCGTAGCAGTTCATTAATCGCAACATTAGCCGGAATTCGATACTTCTTTGCGATCGTTAGAACGTCCTCATAGACTCTTTTATCTACTTCCATCGAGCGACTCACAAATCTATTAGGTTTGATGTTTCTTCGTTCGTATTGCTTCCATGCAGCCTTTGCTTTTTTCATGAATAATTCTAATGAATCTCCAGACAAAGCATTCTTAATTGCTCGGCTCAACAGCGTTTTTTTGTCTTTTGCGCTCAGTGTATAAAAATCATCAATCCCAGAAAGGTAGAACTGTTTTCTTCTATCTATGTATTTTACTAGCCAATTGATCTGACGATCGTTGGCCTCTAGCCAACTAAAATATTGTTCATCGCCCATAGCACTACCTCACGAAACAGTAATGAAATTATAATCACTCAAGTTATTACAAGCATACTACATGTATTTTTATTGTATTACATGTAATTTATGGCACTATGTATATCAATGGATTCAAGGGAGTTGAGTAGTGCAAAAGTCAGAACATAATAATGCTTACAAGTGGAATCACCATTACCTTTTGCTGTTACTATCAAGGCTCACTGGTGGGGAAATAGAGGATGTGGTTCGTTACAAAACACTCAAAGAGCTTTCAAGCTTATCCGGATTTACTGAGAAAACAGTTTCAACACTGCTAAGAGACCTAGAGAAACATGATTTAATTGAAAAGGAGAGAGATTATATTTTTGGCAGAGGTAGAGGCGTTAACTCTTACAGAATTTTTAAAAAGTTTAAAAAATATCAAACATTAACGGGTTTCAATGATCTAATAATCGATAGAATAATATCCAGTGTCACTCCGCCTAAAGAGAAGTATCTATTAGTATTTTTGACCCTATACTCTGATCGATGCGGTGTTGTTAGATTGGCGTTTGATGAATTGATAGAAATTACAAAATTTAGTAGGCAAACACTACAACGAACTTTAGAAAAGACAGTCAACAATGGAACAGTGTTTGGCTTTTGCTGCGTTGACGCTCTAGCCCCATTCAAAGATAGCCAACAAAGCTGTTTCTACCTCAATTTTACCCGCTATTCTGGTCAGGATTTCGGTTTACCGAACAAAACACAAAACCTAAAACAGTTTACGTTGGTTCATCGCTTCAATAGTGACTATCGTTTCGTTGAGTTAGACGTAATGTCGTATATAAGTGAACATGGAGACGATCGGCTACGCGATTTTCTGACTTCAGTTCCTGAAGAGCTCAGCACAACATTCTCAGGGATTATCAAAAATACTATTCTTGAGAGTACAGGGCTTTTACTTACCGAGTTGATTCGCAACAAACATGAATACTCTTTGATAATTTCAACGATACGCAGCAAAGCGATGTCAGGTGACTCACTCCTCGATAATAAAAAGATTAAAAAGAAGAAACTGAGGAAGTTACTGGCTTCTGGCACTGTTTCAGACTGGAGCCCTATCTACACTCGCCTAAAAGACCGTCTTTTCGACTTACCCAACGCTCCAGATTTAGAATCCGACGATGTAAAACTAAAGAAGTCGATAATAAAAATCTCAATCGAGTTGCTGCATTACATCACCTTTAGCATTTTTTTCAATTTAGTTCCTCTCTATATGGCTTCCGAATTCCGGTTAGTTGAAAGAGTTCAATTTCAGAAAAGTCGAGACTTCAACCTGGTGCTACTAGAGCATAAAACTACTTCTTAATTACAAGCTTACGAGGAGGTTGATCTATGCGCGACATTACATATCAGTAGTCATTAATATGAGAGCAATATTTTGGTCCAAAAAACTAACTTCACATGCCATGCAATGCGGTTTTTGTGTGCCCATCCATTTCTATGGCTAGGGTATGAATATTATCTGCAATTAGGAGTATTTTTATAAAGTTCACATTCACTTTATGTATCCAACCATTCAGGAGCATAAAGACAATGAAGAACATCACAAACCAATCAAGATACCTGACATTACCATTATTACCCTCTAAAAGAGGTTATTTCACCAACTACCTAAGAAGAAACTTGGAAGTGCTGGAGCATGCCTTTAGGACGTACTCCAAGGTATTCGCATTCAGGGTAGACTTAAGGCTACCTGATGATTTTAATTACTATGACACCAATCTGATAACCCGCTTCTTTGCATCCCTTAAAGCAATGCTCAATGCAGACTATGCTAACAAAAAAAGAAACAGCACAAGTTACGTTCACCCAAGTGAACTTATATATGTCTGGACCAGGGAGCTAGGACATAGCGGTAAGCCGCACTATCACGTGTGTATATTACTCAATGGTCACGCTTATCGAAGTCTAGGGGTATTTCAAGAGGGGCGAGAGAACCTGTATAACAAGATTATTAGCGCATGGCAGAGCGCATTGTACACGCATTTCTATCACAACCCTTTTTGTTTCAAGCCTACACTTGTGAGCTTTCCTCCCAATAGTGAATATTTCATCGAACGGAATAAGCAAGGATTCGACACTAAGTATCGAACCCTGTTTAAACGGTTGAGTTATTTTGCGAAAATTGAATCGAAACCAACTGGTCTAGGTGTACGCAACTATGGTACTAGTAGGATCCCGTTAACAGTCACTGTTTAATGATTGTCACAGAACAAGCTCTCGAAAGTCATTATCTATTTCATCTTGAGTGATCCCGATATAGCGTAATGTTTGCGCCTCAGAACTGTGGCGTAACATTTTCATTACCCGAGCAATATCACCGGTTTCTCGATACAGATGATACCCCCTTGTCTTACGCATTGAGTGCGTCCCTAGGCGTAACCTAACCTCCTGCCCTATTTGCTCCAGAGCATTACTCACAGCCCTTCTACTTAGCGGTTTTGGGGCTGAACTTTGAGCATAGCGGCTTCGATAGGATTGAAAGACAAACTGATGACCAGGAAACTGCGCTTTAATATCTTTGATTAGAGCCAATGCCTTGTCATTAAGCGCGATACTGGCCACTTTGCCAGTCTTTGATTCGCGTATAGTCAGCCTGTTGTCATTAATATCGCTAAACTTGATGGAGAGAAGATCTGAGATGCGTAGCGCAGTATTGATCCCTAGCTGCCATATCAGAGACATCTGCTTGCTAAATCTGATAGTTAGTAGATGGGAAATAAGTGAAATGGTTTCTTTATCTTTTACAGCGTGCACTTCTGCCATAGCTATATTCCTCTTTTTCTGTATATCTAAAAAATGGGAAGATGGGCATGTAGAGCCCTTGAATTACGTGGGGTGCAATGTTCCCAATAAACCATATTGGGAACTTTGATAGTTCAGGTTCACAACAACCCGCGTTCAGCAAATGACACACATTCCTTCCCTACCACTATATGGTCGAGAACCGGAACGTCGATCAGTGCGAGAGCGGCCTTGAGGCCTCTTGTAAGCGTCTTATCAGATTCAGAGGGCTCTGGTACACCCGATGGATGATTGTGCACTAGAATCACTGCTGAGGCGTTGTGAGCCAACACAGACTTAACAACCTCTCTGGGGTATACCGCAGCGGCGTTAATGGTTCCCCGAAACAGTTCCTCAAATTCAATGAGATGATGCTGTGAGGTTAAATGCATGATGCAGAATGTCTCATGCTCTAACGCTGCCATTTTAAATTGTAAGAAAGATTTAGTATCTGCTGCAGAACTGAACGTTGGGGTCTGAGTAAACTTCTCTTCCAAAATATTAGCAGCTGAAGCAAGTATGTCGTTCTCTGAATATGTTTCGGAAAGTAAACGTTTGATAGGCATAATAGTCTCCTGTATTCCTGTTTATGCCCATAGGTGATATAGGTCCAAAAAAATACGGAGACGGCATAAGGGGCCAATGGCCCCCTTTAATTATGGGTGCCTACCACCCCACTTTGCCCAGTTATACCCAGCGATGAGTCCGGCCAAGAATAACTTTAGAAGTGATGATTCTGTTAGTATTCGGTTCATAAGCTATCTCCTCTGGAGAAATACTCATAAAGACCTACACCAGTAACAAAACCAGCGATGAATGCAATTGGCATAATTGCCTCCTAGTTTGACTGTCAAAATAAACGCAGACCAAAACATTGGCTGCGTTTAAATGATATAGGTGTGAAATACTTTAAATTTAATTTTGATTACACCACCCTGTTGATGCAAAACCCTATATACAACGAAATTGCTTTTCTAAAAATTGAATGTGGTGGTGAAAAACGTAATTATTTATCGATAACATAAACAAAATTAAATTATTTCGAACGGATTTTTATTAATCGTTTCGATAACCGCACTAGCTGTTAGTCTGCGCGATCCTCCTTTGGCCCCATCAATTCTCCGCGCAAGTGATTCTAGTGCAGTTTGTGCAAGTATCACTGGCGTATCGATATGCCCGTCGCCTTGTCGTGGGAACGTTGCATCGATGATGCCTGCAGTCAGCGGGGCCTCCATGCTTCTTGGGACATTACTGATTCTTACGGCCGTATCCCGTTTACGGAATTGTTCTTCCAACGCTCGAAGCATGACCGTAGCGTTGTCATCGAGCTTGCTGGTTTTGAGCTTGGAAGACATCAATGCGCGAACAACCTGATTGTTCAATAGCACCTGAGCCTTTGCTTGAAGCAGGTTGTTCCTCTCTACATTTGCGATTTTGCTTTGGTTTCGGTGGGTGTCTTTAGCGAACTTATCTATCTGCGATTGAGCGCGTTGGATGCTAGTTTCGTCTTCACAACTCTTGGCATCATCGGCAGCGAGAGCTTGTTTCAAAGAGGTTGCTAGTTGCATTCGGTTGTTATGATCTACATACGCAACAGCTGCACATTCAATGTTGCCTTGTTTTGCGTGGATAACTTGGCAGACAGGTTCTTCAATTTGCTCCAGTACGAAATTAAGCAACCGTTCAAAAACGGGCTCACCGTAGGTAGCGAAGTACACATGCGAGCCATCCGGTAGACCCGTATCAAATAAAGACCTATCGATAGTTAATACAGAGCCATCAACGATCGATTCAATGCCATTTAAGGTAAGGTATTTTCCACAATCACTCAGCTTGCAGCCAATCTCTGTCAGGAATTCTGATTCAATTAGGGTTTGCCAAATTTCAGTTAAATAAACCGGCAGCGGCTGTTTGCGGTATGTTTGGCTGAGCCTTACATACACATTAAACATTTCCTCCACAGGTACTTCCATAAGCTTATTGTTCGCTTGTTGGATTTTGGCTCGGTCCATTGCAGCCTGTTCTACCTGTTTTTCAGTCATCGTCCCTTCGGCCAATTTCTGGAACTCTTCCGTAGTAACAGGGAGCATCGAGAATTGTTGTGTTCCCACTACAAGATTTGCGCTAGCCAAGCGATTCAATAAGCGCTCATAGACAAATTGCTCTGCAGAGTCTGCAAAACATAGATTTAGAACAAAAATCTCTTTGTGAGTTTGTCCAATACGGTCGATACGGCCAATACGCTGTTCAACCTTCATTGGGTTCCAGGGTAAATCATAGTTAACCAGTAGGTCAGAGGTTTGTAAGTTAAGACCTTCAGCGGCAGCGTCGGTACAGAGCAAAATATCGATATTGCCTTGAACAAATCGATGTTTGATTACGTCACGCTCTACACCCACCATTTGATTCTTATTTGGGTCGTAGTAATGCCCACCTTCACCTGAATAGGTTCCTATGAGTAGTTCGGGGAATTTGGCCTGTAGTCGCTCCCGGATATCATGAAGGGTGTCGAGAAAGCGGGTAAAAATTACGGTTTGCTTAATGCGCTTGCCTTCGATACGGGGCTTGAGTGCGGTCAGTAACGCTCTAAACTTATTCGAGTCCTCATAGATATCAGCCAACTCGCCTAGCAGTGAGTCGAGCATATCGCGTTCCCATCTTAGATCATCTTTGGTCCTGTTGTTGAGCAGCATTTCAACAGCGTCAATGTCATCGTCACCACCGTCAATGAGTAACTCCTGAAGCTCCTCATTATCGGTAGGGTCTGTACTGTATTTCAGCTGCTCAATGAGCGTTGCTTCAACCTTTGTTTTACGTCGCGAAAGTGTCAGTTGTAATGCCTTAAGGCTGGATGCAAATCGCAGGCGCAAGAAGCTTAAATAGAAGCCTAAGGCAACCTGACCTGGCTCATTGAGCCCACTAGCTAGAAGCTGTTCTCTCAATCCTTCGCAATATTCACCGAGCAGGCCATCTACGCGAGCTTCTTTCTTGGTAAAGGTTATGCGTGGTGTTGGAATAACGGTTCTATCGGCTAGGTTTGCGCTGAGCTTGCCTTTCTGTCGATAAATTTTGAGCAAATCACGTGTATGGCGCTGCATCACTCGTGACAGTGGGGCTGCCGCAAATAATAGTCTCGCTAAGGCGGCAAGCTCATGTTGCATTGGGATCGTGCCACGATTTAACCATTGCTCCAGCGAGATCTTCGACATAGGATCAATGACTACGTCGTTAAGATATCGCCAAAGTTTCGGGTCCAGGTTTTCTATTGTCGTGACGGACTTACGAATAAAGTCCCATTCTTCCTGCTTTAGCTTTTCGCCAGAGGCAACCGCATTAACAAGGCGATAGTAAGCCAGCATCAATGATGGGTCGTATTGAAATGCGCCAACGCGATTGGTGAGCCGAATCAAGTCACTCACTTCCACAGGATCAAGCTGCATCGGCGTTGCAGTTGCCAAGAGCAAGGAGTGAGTATTGCCTCGCATGTGATCAGCAATAGTCTGATATAGCTGATTAAAACGAGGAAAGCCTCTCGTTCCACGTTGAGAGTTTTGCCGACGGGCATAGTGAGCCTCATCCACCAAGGCCAGATCGAATTTATCCGCTTGATCCAGCAATCGGCGTCTTTCCTTTCTCGCCATCAAACCTGTCGATACGATCGTTAGGTTAGGGCTATATAGGCTGCCGATAGATTTTTTCTCTTCAAGAGGAAAGATCGATTCACTTTGCGGTGATGGAGATGCTGTGACTCGATCAAATCCAAGATAAAACTTGGTTGCCATTTCACGTTGCCACTGGCGCGTCAAACTGGCTGGGGCTGCGATAAGTATTCTTTCTGCACGTTTGCTTAAGTATAGCGAGCGGAAGGCTAGGCCTGCCTCAATGGTTTTACCCAATCCAACCTCGTCACACATCAGATGCGATGCAGGAAAGTTCTCGATAATTCGTCGAGCAACCACTTCTTGATGGGGCCAAGGCTCAACTGGTGCTGTATACATACCAACGTATTCACCATTAGGCATCAAAGGTGCGTATTTCAGAGCGGTAAAACGTAATGCATCCTTACTGGAAATCTTAGGTTGCTCAAGCTCCGCGGGTTGGTTGTCGATCTCTACTGGAACCGTGATACTTTCAGAAAAACGCAGTAGCTTTTCACGCACAGCCGAAGGCAGGTCTTTAACTAAAAAAGCAGGATGGGTGTTATTCCACATTGCATCAAATGATTGCGCAGCGTCGGCAATTTTCGCACGTTCTTTTTTACCTTCCCACGAGCAATCAACGTCGACATTCTCAGCATTACGTTTCAGCGCTGTTTCTGATTCGTTCCACGAACCACTGGCATAAAGGGTTTCGCCTTCATCATCGTATGCCAGTGCCCATTTTTCATGCACGTAGCCATCTTCACTGGAATCCAGGCTGATTGCTTCACCGGTTTGGGCATGTTTCCTTAAGGCAACTTTTATCTCTAAGTGGCCATGGGCAACCATCCAAGAAAGTAACTCGACACCACGCTCAGCCTCTTCTGGCCATTGTTCTTTACCGCTAAGTTCCTGATCAAGATGCGATTCAAGAATGGCATGCTGGCCGTTGATAATGGCTTGCACATCTTTAGGTGTCATATCGACGCCAGCAATCAGGCGCATTTTGCCATCGCGATTAACAAAAGAAGTCATGCCTCGACTGGCAAGAGCAAGCGACGATGAACGGAAGAAACCAGCCACCCGATCATAGCGAACAATACGTTGCAACAATGGCACATAGAATTCCCGCAGAATATCTACGGCAGGCTCTCCCGGTGCTCTCACCTGAGATGTTTTATAACTGTATTCCCAGTTAAAATCTTTCAGCCCCATTCGACGCTTAGCTCCTTCCAAACCAGTCTTATTGTTGCCTTAAGCCAAACAGTAGTGCTCTGGCTTCGTTACGTGCTTCTGGCGTTTCCGCTTCCTCTCCCCAAACCTCAAGTAAGTCGAGAATGATGTTGTCATTGCCTTCGCGTTGTTCATCTAAATAAGCACGTGCCACTGGTACATCACCTTCGCGGAATTTTAGTAACAAGCCATGCAGTACATCCCAATCTGATTGTGGTTTAGCAACCCGTCGAGTGCTGCGCTCTTGCGGTTTAGCCAAACGCAGCTTGGAGCCTTTTTTCACTAATGGTGCGGCGTAGCCTTTGTCCTCGGCAGCTTGACCAGCAACGGCAGTACGACCACTGATTTCGGTATTGATACCCACCATACGGCCTTCAATGCCGTAACCCCCAGTGCGGGTTTCGAGGCTAATATTGAGTGAGCGTGAAAGGTTTAATACTTCGGTAAAGGAAGCCTCGTTATGTCCCCAGATACCGTACATGGTGAGCGCCATGGCGGTTTCAGTATCTAAATCATCAACGGAGATGTTGCCATCCGTAATCACTTTTATCTGGTGCTCTGCGACGACTCGGCTGGCCTCGTTCATGGCGCGAATAGGTGATACCTCTTCATCGCCATCCATTACCGGCCAGTTTTCACTTAATACCTGTAGGGCGCGACCGTAACAGGCAATCATCTGGTCAACGGCGTTGAGTTTCAGTGGTCTGAATTCATCAAGGCCTGCTTCTACCGCAGAGCGAATTTGGTGTTGTACCCCGCTGCCACCTAGGCCAGACCAGAAAGCCGCTTGTGTTTGCTCTTCTTGGCGTTTTCGGCAGGTGATAAATATTGAGCTTGCAGCGGCAGCTAAATTTAGTTGATGAGTTGAATAACCAAATTCGGATTCCACTGGGAATGATGCTGTTATCACCCAGCCTGCCTCAATTAAAGATCTAGTTAATGTCTCCCAAGCGTCTTGTGCCTTGTGGGTGAACATCAGCGTCATCACGCCATTATCTTTTACAACCCTGCGGCTTTCTTCAAAAATTTCCTGCATTAACCTTTGATATTCGGCCTTTGCATTCTTGGCGGAACCATCTCTTGATGTATTGGCGACAGCTTCGTCTCTTTTATTAGTTAATCGGATTGAAAAAACATCAGGGTACAGGTCTTTTAAAGTTCGTTTTTGCCAAACGTAATAGAAATCCGATAGTTCTGCATACTGAACGTTGTCATAGTATGGAGGGTCCATACACACCAAATCTACAGATTTATCTTCAACCCCTTCGATATGAGCTGCGGTACCATTGATGATTTGTAGCGGGATGTTTTCACCGTAGACTTTGTTGACACCAGCTAACAGCTCACTTAATTCTCTGTAAGCTTTCGCGGCCTGAATCTGTCCCCATTTCGGACCAGAATAGGGCCCGGTATAAATCATTTCGCCATACGTCCATTTTAATGAGTAGTCGTGTCGACCGAAGGTCCCAGAAACAACCCCCCGTTGAGTGATCCAACGAGTTTGCCTGCTGTTATAGTCGACAATTTTATCAATACCAAACTGAAGGTAGGTGATAATAGCTTTAGCTTTTTCTATACCGTGTTCCTCAATGATTCGAGGTTTGAGTTCGCTAATAGCTTCCATTAATGAAAGGTGACCTAATAACTGGCGGTCATTAAACATCTCACAGAATCGATTCATGCCATACCGAATAGGTTCGCTAGTTTTAGAGCCAACAGGTAACTTTTCGGTTGGTAGTAAACCAAGATCTTCGTATTTATCTCTTTGGGCGTTGAGTATGCTTGATGCTTTTTCGAATGCGTCTAAATCAACTTGGTTTGGCGCTCTAAAGTACCTAACTTTCTCGACCTTAATTTCACCTTTGTTCTCGCCAGAAGTGTATCGCTGTGGTAGACCACTTTTATCCAATTTGGGTTGGTAGCGAGTTGCAACAACTGCATAGATAACGTCGCGCCAGCTGCCAAGCGAACTTTCGTCGCGAGCTTGAGTTTTTATCTCGTCACCATCAACCGCCTGTTTACAATGGATACATTGGCCGATGCCGCGTCTTACTGTTCCTGGTTCTGGGTCTTCACCGTTTGGACCTTTGCCGTTTTTACATTGGTAGGTTTCGAATCGGTATGTGGCATTTACACCTTCGCCAGATGAGATTGGTTTTACTCCCCATGCATCAGATGCCTCTTTGGACAGCCAGCAGGTATTAAGCAAAGGTGTTTTGGCAAGACAGCTTGGGCAGGTCACTTCACGGCAGTAGAGCAAACCTTGATGGTCGTATTCTTTTACGTTGAATTGATCAAAGAGCTCCGGGCAGTTTTCGAGATGAGCCTTTAGTCGCTTTTGTTCGTATTCTGGAATTGAAGAGAACGGGTAGAACCCATCCATTCTGGATTCAACCTCATCGACTAGTTTTTTACCCCAATGCTCTATATCCGCATGTAAGTCCATGCCATACCTTGCAGGAAAATCTAGGGTAGCTTTTAAAATAGTCGTAGCTACTGGGTTTAGCTCATTGGCTATGACCTTGTGGCCAAGCCGTAATGCTTCGAACGGAATGGAGCCCCCGCCCGAGGTGGGGTCGAGCACAGTGAAGTCGCTTGGTGTTGGTAGATGGTCGTTTCGGTACGCCCTTGAGTAGCCGTATAAGTCAGGGTCTTCCCATTTTAGAGCTTTGCCGAGTGCTTGTTTAACAAGGTCGGATTTAGCAAATTCTAAACGAGCAGATATGTGTGCCGCGTCTGCCGGAATTCTTTTTACAGTATAAGTTTCACCAGCATGAATTTGCGGCAAAGCCCCAGACTCGTGTTTCCACCTTTTTAGAATCTCACTGTTGGCTAATTCAGTATCAAACGACTCTAGGGTGTTAATAGTGACCAGGTTATTTTGTCTTCTAGCTACTTCTTTCTCGTAAAGACGGATGACAGATGCATCCACCTCGAGAGTTTCTGTGCCAGTTTGGTCTTGTAGCTTTTCGAGAAGTTTGCCAGTCAGTGTCCAATACTGGTCTCCAAGTTGAATTACTCTCTTCTCAATACCTAGGTCTTGAACAAATTGGTTAATATCTGTTCCGTCAGGCAAAAGAGAGCCTGCGATAGCCGCTCTACTAGGGGTCAGAGGACGGCGCGCCCACCAAACATGCAAGTAGTATATTGGCGGCAGCATATTACTTGCACCGCGCTCCCTAGCGGTTTCGGCACCTACCTGGTGGCAAGGAAAGCCTGCCTCAATCAGTCGTCTATCGGTCATAATGTTTGATTACCTTAATTTGTTCAGCTGACGAGTAATGCCAGCATCATTGTTCGTTGTGCCGCATAGCATGGTGCGTAGCCCCGAGACTGCCCAGCGGTTGGCATCGGCACCGTAATGAGTGGTGCGGCCTAGCCAATAGGCAGCCTCCTCGCGACTAAATCGTTGTACTCGTCGGGCAAGTAGTTCAAGACGCTCAGGGTTGTGAAGTCGAGACTGCAATTTCACTATTAAGGCGATTTTTGCCCCGGCTTCATCATCTAAAGGCAGGTTATCTCGCAGCTTGAAACCTTCTTGGCTTATAAAACGTTGCAGGTCTAAAGGCACGCCACCATCATCAACCACTTGCTCCAAAATAGGTTTGAGGCGTGGCGAAAGTATTTTTAAATTTTCGCCATATAATGTGCCGCGATCACGCAGGCTTCCGAGCTTTTTACCGCTCTCGGAGGTTTCTTTTTCAACGCGTTCCTTGATCACCAAAACCGTACCGGTGTGATCAGCGAGCTCAGTAAAGCGCAAGACAAAAGGTGCTGTGCGCCAGCGATTCTTTAAGGTCTTGTCGAAGAGCTCTTGTAACGTCAGTTTCTTTTTAGTCATCAGCTTGTTTTACCAAATCTAAAAATGCACAGTCCTCTGGTGCATTTTGAATGTCTATCATTGCCTGACTGTCGTCGCCCACTGTTGTTAAATCGGCGAGTACTTCAAACAATTCGCTTAATGCCTTCATGTCTTTGCTGGTGGCGTTGATTAGATCAAGATTTAACTTGCCACCGCCTGGTAGATGTAAATAAGCCAGGCGCAAAGTATCGGGCTCGGTTGTTGCTCCTCGGCTGTATAAGGAGCTGATCTTAGTTAGCTGCTTATGCAGCGCTATAGCAAGTCCATGGCCTTGTTTTGTGTAGCGGGTATCTTCCGGTTGTACCCAGCCTTTCTCTGCTGCCGTTGCAGGCGTAACGAGCATGTCGTCTTCCTGCGTTTGATGGAACATGGCAGGAGAGCCATAGATTAGGTTCGGGTTGTCTTCATCGCTTGGCTCACGTACTTCATAGGTGTAAACGCGACCGGTTTGCACGATGTTGTCTACCGCTTGCAAGACGGTGCTGTTTTGCACGCAGCCATGCTTTTCTCGAACCTTTTCGATGACTTCTTTTACCTTGGTGCAAGGCTCTTCAGTCATCACTTGTTCAACCCACTGAGTCACTTGCTCTACCGCCGGTTCGGCTTCAGGGTTCCAGCCACGCTGTTTGGCACCTTGCTCAGATACCAACTTCCAGCCTTTCTCGGACAAGTTAACGTCTAGTGGGATTCCACCGGTTTCACGGCTGTGGAAGTGCTCAGGTTTGGTGGATTCGCTTGATTCCATGCGATACAGGCACCATTGGCCTTTCTCTACACCGCTACGAATGATTTGTTCCGGTACGCGCTGATTGTCCAAAATTGGCCAGCGACGGTTTTGATTAAACTGGTTGCTGATTTGTTCCAACGATGGGGTTTGGCTAATGCTGCCAAAGATGAGTTGGCCGAGTTGTAGCAGCATGGACTGTGTTGCGGCTGCTTCAGCGGTGATCAATTCACCTTCTTCTGTTAAGACTCGACGAATCTCTTCATCCACCGATAAGCCGCCTTCTCCGCCAGCTTGTTTGATGCTTTTCTGGGTAACCTGACCCGAAGCGCCTGGGAATAAAATGGTGTCGTAAGCCTGTGCAACCGAGGTTTGTAGCGCCATTTCTCGCTCTTTAAGCTTGGCGGTGAAACCACTGTCTTGCAGCTTGGCCGCCGACATGCCGTAATCTTCTGGTTTGCTCTGTAAGCGACGCATGGCGATAACGGTGCGTGCGACATCATTTAAACGGTCTTTGCGGTACTGGGATCTTTTGACTCGATCTTCGCTCCAGGTGTCGCCAGAGACTTGAACGGTTTCTGGAACCAGCATGAATACGTTGTTTTGCTCTAAGCGAGGCTGACCGTTACCTGCTGTTGTGGTCATATCCGTTGGATCGACTTTGTTTGCATCCAGGCGAACGATGGCTAACACAGGGCGACCCGTTTTATCTGGTACGTGCTCGGGTGCAGAAACATCTTGAGCCACTTGGAAGGTTGGGCTGTTGTGACTGACTACTTTGCGTGCTACAACCGTGAGCTGCTCTTCAACGTCATCGGGCTGTAGGCCTTGTTTAATTGTAGAAACGATACGCGCTTCGGTAGGATCAGTATGTGCGTAGAAGCGACCGTCTTTTGTGCGTAGGTAATAGGCTTCGTTTGAAATGGCTTTTAATGCCGCTTCAACCTGCGAAGGCGGGATATTAGGCATCGCTACTTCAAGTAATGCATCAGCAAATGTAATGCCGAAGACATTGGAAGATAGACCTTCGCCACGGCCGATAAGGCTGTGCAGGAATACGGTTTTCCAAGTCCACTCGTAAAGCGGTAAACCTTGCGGATGAGGGTTGTTGCGATCAAGGTTTTGCGCAACCGATACGCCCATCTCCAGATTACTTGAGTCTGCGCCACCCACATCGGCATTGAGAACTGTTAATAGGTCATTCGCGCCGGTACGACCGATAAGCTCATCTGCTAAGTCTGGATTTGCCATGTTTAGATGGCTGGTATGTACCAAAGGAATTTCCATGCGCTTTTGCCAGATAGTGCGAATGGCCATGGCCAACACGCGCAAGACTCCTCGCGTGCCTTGGAAGCTTTCAGCAGAGGCAAGCTTGTTAGTGAGGTAGGCGATAAAGCTTGGGTGGAATGGATAGTTCGCAACAATCGATTTGCTGTAATCGTCGCGGGTAGCTGTGTCTGGTAATTGCGAGCCACTGCGCTTGTACATTTCCATGTAGGCTGCGGCAGTTGTAGAGGCATCAGCGTCATTAATCTTGGTGAACAAGCGACGCGCCAATACGCGAGAAATTTCCGTGGGTCGTACAGGTACCGTGGTGGTTGCATCACGCTTTACAACACTCATGATGCTTTGACTTGCTCGTTGCGCCAGTGCGGCAGCTTCTTCTTCATCAACATCGCGGCCTAGTGTTGAAGATAGAACACCTTGCAGCATGCCGGTTTGACCTTGGAATGCATCACTTTGGCTGGCAAGAGTAAGCACAACACTTACGCCGCTGTGAGTACGTGCGTAGCCTAGAAGTGCCATTAAAAATGCACTAATTTGTTCACCACCGCCTACGTGAGCAGCTTCATAACGAGTTGCATATTGTGCGAGCTCGTCGAGCATGATCAGCACCTTGCGGCCTTCGAACATGCGCTCCAAAAAGTATTGGCCTGGGAATGCCGCTGAAGTCACTTCTTTAATGTTGTCGTTGTAGAAGCTTTCGCCGCCAAGCTTAAGCGCCATTTCTCCCCAGAGGGTATAGGCCAATACTTTTTCACCGCTGGGTGCGATTACCGGCATTTCATCACAGGCAACGGCAACAACATCAATGCTGCCAGCAGGCTGTAGAACTTCAGCTTCAACTACATCTGCAGCGGCCGAGGCAATGTCACTTCCGCGATGGCTGAGGTGAGTTAGTGCGATCAAGGTGTGAGTTTTACCGCCACCGAATGCTGTTTCTAATCGGTGAATAGCTGGCTTGCTGTTATCACCATTAAGGCGACCCATTACATCCCGAACGACGCGGCGTAAGCCTTCGGTCGGGAAAGTTGCTTCTCTGAAGAACGCTTCAGCATCTGTATAGATTGAATCAATCGCGCTGCCTTTGCCTGAGTATGCGGAGGCGACCTGGCTAATGGAAGCAGTGAAAATTTCTGGGTTGAAAGACCCTTGAATTATGTCCTGACGTGGCTCACATGTATTGAAAATTGACTGCATCTATAACTCCATTAATTTTAATTATTTCTATCCTGAATATCGGATGTAACTGCTAAGTAAAGTGAAACAGATAATTAGTATGTCGTTTCTTATGATCCTAACTATGCATTACTTTTTAGGCTCCACGCCTAATACTGTTGAACTTTAAATTTTAAAAAAGAAACTGTTATTGTTGGTTTTACCACTTACTGCTCGACTTTCTATTATAAATGTAATCTGCCCACCACTGCATCATTTCCTTACGCTCATCCAAATACCTTGCATGATGAGTGTACGCAGCCCTAACACCGTTTCTTTCCATATGGGAAAGCTGTCGTTCAATCGCATCTGGGTTGAACCCTTGCTCGTTAAGAATTGACGATGCAGTTGCTCTAAACCCATGTGGGTTAGCTTTCGCTTTACCAAGCTTTGTCCCGTCATAACCCAACTTAAATATCGCTCTGCGCATTGTATTATCGGACATTGGATCATTTCTATCACGTTCAGACGGAAATAGAAGCTGATATTGTTGAGTAATAGGCTTTATCAACTCAATGATTTGTAGTGCTTGTTTGGAGAGTGGAACTATATGTTCGCTCCTCATTTTCATACGTTCGGCGGGAATACGCCAAATATTTTCTTCAAAATTAAACTCTTCCCACCTTGCACCACGAAGCTCGCCAGGGCGAACAAAGGTTAGCACCAGCAACTGAATAGCATACTTGGTTAGCAGTCTGCCCTTTTCTTCATAAGTGGACAAAGCTCTAACAAACGCAGGTAACTGCTCTCTTGGTAGTGAAGCCCGGTGCTCAACCTTTCGAGACTTCAGCACATCACTTAATTCACTCGCTGGATTAAAGTTAATCCGCTCAGTTTGCACCGCGTAACGGCATACGCGTCCGATATCTTGGAGTACACGCTGTGCAACGTCTAACGCCCCGCGCTTTTCTATTTCCCTTACCGTTTCGATGACATCTCGCGGCCGTATGGTGGATATGGGGCGCTTACCTAATGAGGCAAACGAATTGTCTTTTAAGCGAAGCCAAACGCGTCTCGCGTGATTCTCTGTCCATCCTCCGCTTTGTTGTTCCCACCACTCCCTAGCAATGTTCATGAACAAATCTTCGTTTAAGCGTTGCTCTTCCCTCACCTTTTCACGTTTTTCTGCAGCAGGATCGACACCGGATTTAACCGTTAACCTGGCTTGCATCGTCAACTCACGAGCTTTAGAAAGTGGGGTCTCAGGATAGGAGCCCAGCGCTAACGTTTTTTGCTTACCCGCAAACCGGTATTTTAAACGCCAGAATTTGTTACCATTGGATTTCACCAATAACCGTAATCCATCTTTGTC
The DNA here is from genome assembly GCA_950073835.1 of uncultured Alteromonadaceae bacterium. Lineage (GTDB taxonomy): Bacteria > Pseudomonadota > Gammaproteobacteria > Enterobacterales > Alteromonadaceae > Alteromonas. Next base: position 30,999 of record CATMRP010000013.1, on the reverse strand, counting down.
GGATACCCACTGATCTTTATCAGCAGGTTTAATGGCTTTTATAGCGCGGTCTGTGAGTGGCATTTGGTGCTACCAAGTAGAATTGAACCCAGATAGCACCAACAGTAGCACCACTTATGCGTAGATTTCAATAGACAAAATAAGACAACCGAAGACAACAAACACCCTGAAAGACTTATTTTTGCTGGGTTAAATAGACTGTAAAAGACGATGTAAGATTAAGAAATGGTGCCCGGGGCCGGACTTGAACCGGCACGCTGTTACCAGCGAGGGATTTTAAATCCCTTGTGTCTACCAATTTCACCACCCGGGCTTGGGTTGCACTGCTGTGCTGGTGCGGGCTGGTTGCCCTGAAAAAATGGAGGCGGAACCCGGAGTCGAACCGAGATCCACGGATTTGCAATCCGCTGCATAGCCATTCTGCCATTCCGCCTTTGATTGCGTTGTGACGAGAGGCCGTCTACTGCAAACGCAAAATTCGAGAAATTGGAGCGGGAAACGAGATTCGAACTCGCGACCCCAACCTTGGCAAGGTTGTGCTCTACCAACTGAGCTATTCCCGCTTTGTTTTCCTGCTGGATTACTTCCTGAATGGCTCACTTACCTAATGGTAAAAACTCTGTTGAGTTACTGTGTTCCGTTCTGGTCAGTATGTCCTGCTTCGAATGTGGGAGGCATTTTACTTGCCCAAGCGAATGTGTCAACTACTAAAAAACTCATTCGCCGCTATTTTCGCCAAAAACGAATCGTTTGGTCATAAATCCGTCATTTAGCTCAAAAATTACTAATTTTTCAGGCCCGACAGATGCGGCCATGCTGCTTTTGTGTAGCTGATCATTGACCACACCGACAGCCAGGTAGCGATATACAGTAAAATATAACCCAGGGTTACCCAGTAAATCGGGAAGCCCATAAATTCTTCCAGACCCGACAATAAACCAATTAAGGCTAGCATTTGCGCGGTGGTCTTGGCTTTACCGATAAAGGATACCTGTACCGTATCGCGCACGCCCTGGGAACCCATCCACTCCCGTAGCGCTGAAACGTAAATTTCCCGCACTAACAGTAAAATAGCTGGCACGGTGATCCACACCGAATCGTAAGAATGGGTAATCATTAATAATGCGGCAGCCACAATGAGCTTGTCGGCCACCGGATCTAAAAATGCACCAAAGGGTGTTGATTGCTGTAACTTGCGGGCCAGATAGCCGTCAAACCAATCGGTAATTGCCGCAAACCAAAAAATAAACGCGGCGGTTTCTTTTGCCCAGCGCCAGTCCAGAAAATACACACATACAAAAATTGGGATTAGAACTACCCGGATTAAGGTAATTACGTTAGGGATCGTCCACATAAACTACTCGGAAGGGTTTACCTTTTTATTGCCACTATTGTCACACGATATAACCCATTAAGAAACTGCCAATTGAATTTAATATAAGGGCATTCTTATTAACTATGCAAATGGTCGTAAATGGTTTCGGCCAGTTCGTCGCTGATCCCCGGCACGCTGGCAATCTCATTACGGCTGGCTTTTTTAAGCCCCTGCAGGCCGCCCATGTATTTAAGCAATGACTGACGGCGCTTGGCCCCGACTCCGGGTATAGATTCCAGAGAACTGGTTGTTTTAACTTTTTGGCGACGGTTGCGGTGGCCGCTGATAGCAAACCGATGCGACTCATCACGAATATGCTGAATCAAATGCAAGGCCGGTCGGTCGGCATTGAGCGGAATAGTGTCGTGAGTGTCAGCCAGAATCAAGGTCTCCAATCCAGGCTTACGGGTGGTGCCTTTAGCCACACCAATCAGTAATGGTTTCTTGTCGTGGGGCCAGTCGGCAAAAAAGTCTTCGGCCTGTCCTAACTGCCCTTTACCACCATCGATAAACAGAATGTCGGGAATTTTTTCGGCATCCTGCACGTTTTTATACCGGCGTTTGAGCGCCTGAGCCATGGCAGCATAGTCATCACCTGGCGTGATCCCTTCAATATTATAGCGGCGGTAATCGCTCTTTAGCGGGCCTTCACGGTTAAAGACCACACAGGATGCCACGGTTTGCTGACCAGAAGTATGGCTGATATCAAAACATTCCATGCGCTGGATGGGGTCGTCCCACTCAAGCGCTGACTCTAAATCAATGTAGCGGGCAAAAACCGATTTTTGCTGACCATACTGCGCATCCAGTGCATTTTTTGCGTTGGCCTGAGCCAGCTGCAGGTATTGTTTTTTCTCTTCTCTGGCGCCGCGGTAAAACCGCACTTTATGTTTTGCTTCCTGACTCAGTAGATCGGCTATGGCCGCTTCATCCGACAGACCCTGAGGGAGCACGATTTGTTTGGGAATAATCTTATTGCCGGCCAGATAAAACTGCAGCAGGAATGCTTCGAAGATTTCGGTCTCGGTGGTGGTAGAAGGAATTTTTGGGAAAAAGGCCTTACTACCCAGCAACTGGCTATCGCGGATAAACATCACCTGAATACAGGCCATTCCGCCCCGATAGGCAAACCCAAAAATATCCATTTCGTCCTGAGTACCCGCCACCCACTGACGCTCCTGCACTTTACGCAGCGCGCCAATCTGGTCGCGATACCGGGCCGCCGCCTCAAAGTTAAGCTGCTCACTGGCGGCTTCCATTTTATCGGCTAAGGAATTGATCACCTGCTGGTTCTTGCCTTTCAGGAACAGCCGCACCAGTTGCACCTGTTCCGCATACTCCTCATCACTTACATAACCTTTTACACAAGGGGCTGAGCAACGTTGCATCTGATACTGCAAACACGGTCGGCTGCGAGCACGATAGTAACTGTCTTCACACTGGCGCACCGGAAACAGTTTCTGCATGGTTCGCAGGCTTTCTCTGACCGCCCAGGCACTGGGATAAGGCCCGAAGTATTCGCCCTTGCGCTTTTGTGGACCGCGGTGAAAATCCAGTCTGGGATGTTCGTGAGCAGAGAGAAAAATAAAAGGGTAGGATTTATCGTCACGTAACAGTACGTTATAACGTGGCCGATATTTTTTGATAAAGTTATTTTCGAGCAGAAACGCTTCGGTTTCGCTGTTAACCACCGTTACATCCATGCGGGCGATCTGACTCACCAGGGCGATGGTTTTGGGATTGTCCAGATTCGCTTTAAAGTAACTGGAAACCCGGTTTTTCAGGTTTTTCGCCTTGCCCACATAAATAACTTCATCAGCGGCGTTGTACATTCGGTACACGCCGGGCTGATGAGTTAACGATTTAAGAAAAGCGTTAGAATCAAATTCTGTCATTGAATCCTGTCAGCAACTACGACAGTTCAATAAGCTTATGGCGCAATGCCAGGTGGGTTAGCTCAACGTCGGTGCTGATTTCTAGTTTATCGAACAAGCGATAACGATACGTGTTTACGGTCTTCGCGGCAATATGCAATTGCTCGGCGATATCCGGCACCTTCTGGCCACGGGTTATGCGAATGGCGATATCCAGTTCACGCCCGGATAAATCGCTAAAAGGATTATCGTTATCCGGCGATAGTTTGCTCATTGCAATGCGTTGGGCGATTTCCGGGCTCAGGTACTTCTGACCAGAGGCCACTTTGTATATCGCATTTATCATCTCTTCCGGCTCGGCGTCTTTGGTTAAAAAACCAAAGGCTCCCGCCTGGATTACCTGAGATGGCATAGGATCTTCTTTTTGCATGGAGAGGCCAATTACTTTAATGCTCTCACCAATGCGTAAAATTTGGCGTGTGGCTTCAAGACCACCAATGCCCGGCATATTTAAATCCATTAATACAACGTCAGGCGCAAGCTTCCTGCAATTCTTTACGGCTGATTCACCATCTTTTGCTTCACATACTACAGAAAAGTCGGCGACATCCTCAAGAATACGTCTGATACCCGTTCTCACCAGGTCATGATCATCTACTAGCGCTATCTTGATCATGTATTACTCACTTCGGCTGTTTTAGTCATTATTACTGAAAGGTGTCCTGTACCCCGCTCGTCTCTCACTTACTTCGCGAGCAATTGCACCTTTTCCTGTGCCAATACAGCGCATATTAATCAAAAACACCGGTAAAGGTAAGTCTAAATAGAGCTAAATTTCGCTGCGCGGGTATAAATCAGGCAATAAATTCGCGTTATTCGTTGCTGCATTTATGGTGGGAACACGTCTTCGGCTATTTTTTACCAGCGTAAAGCCCCTGGAGTGTGGGTTATCAGTAAGTAGCGGCGCTATACCAGTTGGTTTAAGTACTCCCTGTGTCAATGCGGTTAGTCCAGAATTTTCGCTCAATCCAAAGTAATGAACACATCAGCAATAACCCCCACCACAAAGGCCAAAGTGAAATCTCTGTCCAGTAGGTTTGTTTTAACCCTGTTTGCATTGCGCTTTGCATTCGTTTACCAGCATTATGCTTGCGTTGCTGTTGCCAGGCAGGCCAGTCACTTTCGTTATACACATAAAAAGAATGGCTTAGAGTTTCTTCATTTGCCGATAACGTAATGCGCTGCCAGCCAGAAGAAGCCGGGTAAATCACACCGCAAGCCATATTCTGGTTAACTTCGTCGACCTGGGGAATCAACGCAACTGGCTTGCCTTCAGTGCCCTCATACCTTAATGCGTAGTCCGCCAATCTGCTATATAAGTTTTCGTTGACTGAAAAACACCGGGGTAAAGGTTGTCGCGCTATATTGAGGTGATCATTTTCTACAGGGAGCAAATACGGCGCCAGGGACTGGCGGGCAAGACTTTCAAACAAAAACTGCCAGTAGCGACTATACAATTGTCTCTGCCCTGCGGTATGCCATTGATAAGTTTGGTTAGTCAGGCTAATGGCAACCTTTCCCAACCCCCAATGTATACCAGGTACAATGACGCGGCCTTCAGCCCCCTTAACTAGACTAAAACCGCTGCTGGCCGGGATATCTGCCGCTATAACGTTTAAAGGCTCACCGGCTTGATCAAACTGCCAGTTGAGTAAGCTTTGGTCACTTTCAATGGTCGAGCCACGGCTTATGCGAAACTGATGCAGCACTCCAGGCAGGTTGTTCTCTGTAAACAGTGTTGAATCAACGATCACCAGCACACCTAAACCGCGCTTAACAGCAACCGCCAGATTATCCTGCTGGTGTTGTGACAACTTCATCAGGCCACGAGCATCAATGATCAGCAGATCATATTGATCAAGTGTGCTTAGCGTATCAAACGAGTCCACCTGCGCTGTTTTTTCGTCACTGCGGTCTTCATGAGGATAATTTGCGTGCTGCGATATATAACGGTTTTTACTGATTTGCGTTTCAACAGTAACCTGCGCGCCCTGCTCTACCGCCCAGTTTTTTACATGGCGGGTTTCAAATGACGGCGCAGATTGCCGGATCAGGAGCTTTGCAAGGCTTGGACGTGTTACCTCAAAGGCCAGGTTTTCTTCAACAACAGTTATATCATCCGAGGCTTTAGCAAGTGCTAATTGATACTGCCACAAGCCCTCAGTTTTTACGTTAACCAGCAGCTCAAATGTTTCCCCATCTCGCACCGCCTGTTGCGCAACCACCTGGCCGGCCGGATCTTTGAGATAAACGTGATAAAGCGTTTGTTGCAGGTTACCTTTGGCCTCTGCTGGCGCAACCTGCAATACACCGCTTACACGCTGCCACTGACCACGATTCAGCTGCCGTTGCCAACGCATTGATACCAGACCTGTCACTGCGCTCCCCTTCTTAAGGGTAACGCTGATAGCCGGATCATTACTTCCCTTTCGCTGCTTAAAGCGCTGCCACTGTTGCATCGTCATGCCATCACCTATAACGACAAGATGTTGCAAAGTCGGCTCAGCCCAAATGATATCTTCCGGCTCGCGCACAACCTTTGGTCGAAACATAGGTAAACGATTAAACCATTGGGTTTGCGAAAGCGATAGCCAGGCTCGTTGGGTAAACCAGACCGATGCATCCGAGGCAATATCATTAAACGAAGCTTCACTAAGAGGAACTTCGCTATGGGTCACTAAGACAACCGCCGGTGGTTCATTGTCACGCAATGTCACCGGGCTGAGTATCGCCACCAATAATAACCAGGCTGCAATGTTAAGCCCAATAACAACCAGCAGCCTTACTTTGCGCAGCCATAGCCGGTTAATCACCAGTCCCAGTGAAACCACACCACAAACGAATAGCATAAAGACCAGCGGTATCAGTAAAGATGACGGTAACCGCCCCAGTAATTCAATGTGAAGAGACTCCCCCATGTAACTTGTCATGGTTGTTCCTCAGCACTGTTAAGCAAATGTTCGCTATAGGCCTCTACCATCGGATTGGTGGACCGGTATTCAGAGTTTGACTGACTCGGCAGTGCCACTGGCGTCAGTTGCCGCCATAACTCGTTATACAGTTGTCGCATGCAATCATCACATTCAGTTAACCACAAACGATCCGCTAACTGCATTTTTTCCAGGGTCGCAACATGACTAACCATAGCTGGCCGGGTCTGAGCCTGTTCAATAAAAGCCGGTTTTAAATATTCGATGCTGGTGAGCACATCCTTATTCAGCACAGACTTGCTTGGCGTACCGGGACGAATGGTTTGCCTGGCCAGGTTTAATGCTGTTAACAAGTGTGTCAGATGACTGTTGTAGGGATCTTCGGGGGCAGCATCACGGTAGCGCTTGTAGCTGAGTATGTCAGATAAATCCCCCTGATAACGACGCTTTTCGCTAACCGGAGGCGGTTCAAATCCGAGTCGCTTGATGTAAATTCGCTCGGCTTTGCGTGCACGATTAAGAAACGTCAGGGCCTTTTCTTCATACGGCAAGGCCAGCTCAGGCTTCGCCAACAATAACTGCAGTTCGGCATCCCACATAAATGCAATGGCCCTTTTCATTAACGCTTTCGGGCTAAGTGTCCCTATCACGCCAATATCTGTATCGCCATGGGCATGGCCAAACGCATTAATAATTTGCTGATAACCAGACTTATCGTCACTTTCGGTGGCAGCTTCGTGCCCGTGATCATGACTCGTCAGCGAGTGGTCGCCTGCTGCCAATTGCGGGCTGTCATCATGCTCATGTTCATCGTTATGATCGCCGTCTTTCACCTCAACGTCCGGGGCGCCTTCGTCCTCTTCCCTTTGAGTAGCGCCAGTGCCATCATCAAACTCATCCCCCAGATACTGACCATACTTAAGCTTTAAATCACTTTGCGAATGGCCAAGAGAGCGTGACGTCGCCATAAAGTCAGAATCAGACAGGATCTCGCGATCGGCAATAAGCTGTTTCGTTTCAATAATAATTTGTCGCTGGCTCTTAAAGTACTCAGGCATAAAGTCTATTAATATACCGTCGCCAACCGCTAACGCCTCTTCATCGTCCAGCCAGCGCAATATTTTGGTTTCCGACCGACTCAGTTGCGGCTCCGGGGCTCGGATATCCCACACTCTGACCGTAAAATAAAGCTCGTCTCCCGGCTCCATATCGAGCTGACTAAAATCCCATGATTTTTCGGCGTACCACACCCTATCGCCGCGTTCAATGGTATCGAATTCAAAGATTTCATCGCGTAACTTTACGGCTTCGCCAGAGCCTTTGGCCACCGACGCAAGTATATCCACCTTGCTAATACCAAAATCATCGTTCATCTGCACACTTAGCCGGGGCGTGGGTTGCTCGCTTTTGGCAAATATTGAAATGGTTGATGTGGGCTCGGTAATACGAATCTGAGGCGCGGTATCCGCCGTTACCGCGATACTGTGGATACTACCTATAATCCCGTGTTTATTTTTTATATGGTAAACCCCGGCTCTTTCTACCGGCAGGGTCACTGTATAGGCTTCTTCCTGTTGCAGCAGAGCAATGTCCGGTTGTCCGGCTAATTGCAAAAAGTAAGATTGCTGATGATCGCTGAAGGTTAATTTCCAGGTTACCGTACTGCCTGTCACTGCAGCGATATCAAGGCTCGTTTGTTGGATATCTGGAAGCCCGGTGTAGGCTGGTGGCGTAATGCTAACCTGTGCACTTTCTATAAGGTTTTTTTGGGGTGGCAATGGGGTGTAATTGTCTGTTAGGGCAACCTCATCAAAGGGTAATTCTGTAGTGGAGTTAAAGTAGCCCCCCCCCAGAACCAGCGCAATTACCAGAAGGTTTGCTATTCCCGCCCTTTGCCATGGGTAGTCTGGCAATAACTTCACATGAGGGTCTTCCAGAAGTGTCTGTAAAGCCTGCTCTGTTCGCTTACGCTGTAAGGTTTTTAACAGTGAGTCACCTTGCGTTGGCTGAGATAACAGCTGAGCGCTGTGTTGCAACACCGTAAATTGCTGATTCAGGTGCAGCAGTACATTGTTTAAATGAAGTTTTTTTAATTCACTTTGTGGCAATGCAATAAGCAGGCACGGTAAAAGCGTTAACAAGGCTAGTGTTGCAGACAACCACCACATGCCACTAACAGCAAAACTCAGCCCCCCCACCGCTATCACAATACAGCTTAAACGCAGTGACAGACGGCGCGTATATCGCCATTTCGCTACTTGAATACGCTCTTGCAGCAGCTTGAGTACCGCAGACTGTGACGAACTCACTGCTGGCTATCCTTACCACCCGGGGACAAGTATTCGCTAACCAGCCGCTCGGTACAAAACAATAACAACAGCACACACGCCAGCCAGGGCAAACCCGAAGGCGATGAATCGCTCTCTGTACTCACCTGATGGTCTGGTATCGCGGTAGTTATAGCTACGCCTTTTGTTAGTTCAGATTGATACTGAATTTGCTGCGCTGAAAGCACCGGCGACAAGCGTTGTTGCTGTTGTTGGGTAATAGTCAGCAGCTGATCGGCAAGCCTTAAGGGAAAGTCAGGCGTGTTAAGGTGTTTTTCAGGCAGCAAAACCGTATTAGTCTGGCTTATAAGCGATCGCTTGCTAATATCAATCCAAAGCGCATAACGGGTAAAATCAATTTGTTGTTCAGGTGGTAAAATTTGCCAGGTCAGACTTTTAATGCCGTACTGCTGTATTATCGATAACGCCGTTTGCCAGCGCAGGTTACTGGTTGGATCTGCAGACTCAACCACGCCTATTGCTATTTTTTCAATTGAGTTGGCTGCTGCGCCATCTGGCAACGCATCAATTTGGTGCCACTCAACCCGTTCTAATGATGTCAGAAGGACTCTTGGCCCGTTAAATTCTTCAATCTTACCGGTGTGATAAACAACAACCGGGCCAGAAGTTGAGCGGAGGGTATCCTGTAACGTCGCCCATAGATTGATCAGGCTTTGTTCTTCTCCCTTCCCCCGCCAGTTTTGTATTTGCTCCGCACTGAGCAGCGTTGCGGGGTAACCAGCTAACCAGGCCCGGTCCCCGGCATTTACCCTGTCCAGGAGTTCAGAGCGCTGCGACTGACTGGCCGCCTCAAGCCACGCAGGAGTCACCAGCAATCTGGTGTTTCCCGGGGTAGTCGACGTTGAATCGGGGAACAGTGGCTTACTCAGCATTAGCGTAAGTAAAACCAGCATTAAAATGCGCAATAACAACAATAACCATTGGGTTAAATGAATTTGAGTAACCGGTTTTTGCTGGCCGGAGGGTATCAAATCAAGGTGACCAAAGAGCACCGGTCTGACCTTGCTCTTGCTTATCAGATGAATAATGATGGGGATGCAAACAGACAATAAGCCTAAGAGCCCTATGGGGGCCACAAAGTAGGTGTTTAACCAGCTCAACATAGCGAAGCTCTCAATGTCACAATCCCCTTACCTTTTTGCGGGCAAGCAGAAATTCATACAGCACTTTATCCAGCGGCTGCTCGATAGTAGTTCGCAATAATTGTACACGTTGGCTTTGCAGGTGGTTGGCCAGATTTCGATTAAACCGTGCTCTGGCATTTAAGTAGGAAGACTTTATCTGACTGGCGTTAACCCTTTTATATTGACCTGTTTCACGATCTTCAAAGCGTATCTGGCCAGTATAATTAAATTCAATTTCATCCTGAGTTTCCAGTTGAACGGCAATCACATCGGTTCTTGGGCTTACCAATTGCTGCATAAAATGGGTCAGTTCCTCATGTCGCTCATAAAAATCGCTTACGACGATGACGATGCCTTGCTGGCGTACCCTGGCCAGTTGGCTGGTTAGCTGCTCCGCGTCGGGAAAAACATCGCTACTGGTGATCCGGGCTAACTGCAAAAGCAGTTTTTGTAAATGCTGTTGGGTATTGAGTGCTGGCAAAAAACTCACTTGCTTACCAGACACGCCCATCAACCCTATCCCATCACCCTGTTGATGCGCCAGGTAAGCAATAGTAGCCAGTAAATAACGGCCATAATCAAGCTTTGTCATACTGTCTGAATAATCATTTTTGTGTGGCGTTTTCGGTTGGCGGCTTTGCATCAGCATCGAGGCACTGGCATCCAGAATAAGATACACATTGATATCACTTTCGCGCTCAGCTTCGCGCACAAAGTAGCGATCTGAACGGGCAAACAGCTTCCAGTCTACCCGTGATAAAGGATCGCCGGGTTCGTACACCCTGTACTGGCTGAACTCGACACCGGTTCCGCGCTGAACACTATAGTGTAAGCCGTGCAGAAACCCCTGCGCGATGGTCCTGGCTACCAACGGCAGGTCTTTTACACGTGAAAAAGTCAGCGGGTCGATGAGTGAATGCATTGCGCTATGAACTTAATGGGCTGGCCGGTGTTTGAACATCATTCAACAAGGCACTGATGACCTGATCGGCAGTAATATTTTGCGCTTCGGCCTGAAAATTAAGTAACATTCGATGCCTGAGAACTGGGTAAGCCACCGCTTGTATATCATCCAGCGTGGCAGCAAAACGGCCGTCAATCAGAGCCTTGGCTTTGGCGCACAACACCAGGGCCTGGCCCGCTCGGGGGCCGGCTCCCCATTGCACAAACTGATTAACCGTATCACTGACGCTCGGCAAGTCAGTATTGGTACGCGTATTTCGCGCAAGCTGACTAACATAACTAAGTAGGGGCTCTGAAATTTCCACTTCCCGCACCAATCTTTGCAGCACAATAATATCTGCCGCACTCAGAATTTTCTGCAGTTCAACCTCCTGCGTGCCCGTGGTGCGGCGCAGAATTTCTACCTCATCCTCTGCTGTGGGATAACCCACCGACACATACATTAAAAAGCGGTCTAATTGCGCTTCGGGTAACGGATAAGTTCCTGCCTGTTCCACCGGGTTTTGCGTGGCCAATACAAAAAATGGTTTTGGTAACTCGTAACGCTCAGCACTGTAACTGATGGCTTTTTCCTGCATCGCCTCCAAGAGCGCAGCCTGGGTTTTTGGCGGTGTACGATTGATTTCATCGGCCAGCAGTATTTGCGTAAAGACCGGCCCCTGCTGAAATTTAAAAAAGCGCTTACCCGAATCATGATCGGTTTCGAGGATTTCGGTGCCAATAATGTCGCTGGGCATAAGGTCGGGGGTAAACTGAACACGCTGAAAATCCAGTTCCAGGGTTTTCGCCAGCGAACTCACCATCAGAGTTTTCGCCAGTCCCGGCACGCCCTCCAGCAAACAATGCCCACCGGCCAGAATACTCACCAATAATTGGTTAATTACGGTTTGCTGGCCGACAATGACTTTGCCGATTTCTTCACTCACCTGCTCTAAACGAGCCAAAATACCCTGCAATTGTTGCTGGTTAAGTATTTCCAAAACTGTTTTCCTAATCGGGAGGCGCATTTATGCCGTCATGGCATACACCACAATATTCACTGCAAACCGGGTGTTATCGATCTTTAACCAACGTTTGTTTCTGAAGTCGTAATCCCATTCGCAGCCTAAGTCTTTATTGCTGTAAAGCACACCAATTCTGCCGTTAACCTGAATAGCTTTGAGGTAGTCATGGACTAAATCATCGCCCCAGCCATTAAGTTCAACCGACGTTCTTGGCGGGCCATCAAATTCAAAAAACGCGCTGTAGAGTGGATGATCGTCAGGGATTTTCTGTAGTGCCTGTGGCCCGAAGATATCCGCCATTTGGGCTTCAAAGGTGCGCGCAAACATGCCATCGATATCATGGTTGCAATCATCCACAAAAACGAACCCGCCATTTTCTACATAACGTTTAAAATTTTCTCTTTCCTGCTGATTAAACTGTACCAGCCGGTGACCGGCCATATAGCAAAACGGCGCTGTCAGCATAGCGGGATCAGACAAGGGAACAATGCGCTCCTGCAAATCAACTCGTAAGCTGGTGTATTCAATCAGTGAATTAAGCACATTGGCAGGCATTCTTTCATCAACCTCCCAATCCCCCGATTCATAACTTAAGCGCGTAAAGTAAAAATCGTAATCACTACTTTCCAGCGCTTTCCCCATTCGGGGTAAAGCCAGAGCGCAACACAGTGCACCGGTAGATTTTAAGATCGCTCGTCTGCTGTATGACATAGTCTGTATGGTATCACCTGTCTGGCACGCCGAAACGTGCCTGACAATACCGGCGCTGGCGGTTATACCGCGTCGGATAAACTACTAAAGGTAAAGTCCCTGATTTTCATGGGCGGGATCATATTGCCGTCGATTCTGACCGGCTTACCCAGGGATTCAATGTTATTAAGCATCACAATGGGGCTTTCATTAAACCGGAAGTTTTTGATCGGGTATTTGATTTTGCCATTCTCTATGTAAAACGTGCCATCCCGGGTTAAGCCGGTATATAAAAGCGTTTGCGGATCAAGCGCGCGAATATACCAAAGCCGCGTAACGAGAACACCACGACGGGTATTTTGGATCATGTCCTCGAGGGATTCGTCGCCCCCCGCCATAATAATATTACCGCCGAACGGAATATAAGGCATGCCGGTTTTCTTCGCCCAGTAAGGTGAATTAGGCATATTGGTCACAACCCCCCCTTTGATCCAGTCAACACGTTTGCGAGGGTAGCCATCCTGTCCAAACGGTGCTGTAGGTACCTCAGGATGCTGGGGATCGCTGTATATATTTACGCGCTCATCAAACATCTTCTGCCCGAGCTTGTTAGTCGGACCTTCTTCACCCTCGTCAAGCTTATTGCTTAAAAAGCTACGCCCCTCATCAGCAGTTCGCTGACTAAAGTTACGTGCCATATTCTGCAATAATTGCACACTGGCGGCTGGCTCAAGAATGACCGTATATTTACCAGGCTCCATCTCTTTGGCGTCTACCGACCCACCGGCTTTTTGTATGGCAATTTGCGAGACTTTACCGGTATCCAGTTGTTTTACGTCGGTAACATCCTGGCTGGCCCAGCCCGAGCCTTTGCCATCCTCGGTGCGAACAGTCACCGAAAAATCCACATTGGTTGCCGCGTTATAAGCAAACAACCCCTTGTTGTTCATAATAGCGCTGAAAGTAACCTCTTCTTCAAGAAACCCCGAGGACACCATTTTACTTTTCTTCGATGGCATAATACTGGCACCTGCAGCTGTGGCGCGATCCTCAGGCGTTACACTCGCTGTTGACGGAGCATAACTGGGCGTCTCAAGGTACTTTTGTTTGCCAAATACAGGCACGTATTCCTGATTTTCCGGCGCGAACTTCGCCAGTTGCTCAGAGCGTTTAACCACCTTTTCCAATGACGCATCATCAAATTCGTTAATCGACGCGGTACCGGTTCGTTTACCAAAAGTAGACTGGACCGTCAGCACTACATCGCTTTCTTCACCTGCGGTGGAAACGGCATTTCTGGCGTAGCGGATATTACCTGCGGTGCGGCCGTTGAGATTGCATTCACATTCGTCCGCCTGCGAGAACGAAAGTACTTTGGTCAGCAGTTTTTTAGCTGTTTCTTGTGTAATCATGGTCATGATTTTGTTATCCCTTTTCGTTCCTGGCTATTACACATTACGCGCGGTGTTGATCACATTAACATTGTTAAATCGCGTTGTAGCACAACCATGAGAAACCGCACTGACCTGTGGTGGCTGCCCTTTCCCATCAAAGAATGAACCACCCAGTCGATAATCCGATTTACCTGCTGTTTTTACGCAACTATTCCAAAACTCCTGAGTATTTGACTGATAGGCAACGTCTTCTATTTGATCAACGATCTTGCCATCTTTAATTTCGTAAAACAGCTGTCCGCCGAACTGGAAGTTGTAACGTTGCTGGTCGATTGAATAAGAGCCGCGGCCAGCAATGTAAATACCGTCTTCAACGTCTTTGATGACATCTTCTGCAGAAATGTCCTGCTCATTGGGTTTAAGTGAAACGTTAGGCATACGCTGGAACTGGACATCGGCCCAACTTTGCGAGTAACAGCAACCATGGGATTCCTTTTGATCAATCATATGCACCTGATCGCGAGTCGCCTGGTAGTTAACCAGAATGCCGTCTTTCACTAAATCCCATTCTTTAGTTTTGACCCCTTCATCATCGTAAGCCACGTTACCTAACGAATACTCCTGGGTTTTATCGGCAAACAGGTTGACGATTTCCGATCCATACTGAAATTTGCCGCTGCGCCATTTATCAAGGGTAGCAAAGCTGGTACCGGCATAGTTTGCTTCGTAACCCAGCACCCGGTCGAGCTCTAACGGGTGACCAACCGACTCATGAATAGTAAGCATCAGATGCGCAGGATCGAGCACCAGATCGTACTTACCGGGTTCAACAGAACGCGCTTTTAACTTGGTTTGTAATTGTTGACCAGCCGCCGCCGCATCTTCGACGATATCGTAGGAATTCTTATAACCCACATTGGCGCCACTGATGATGATTTTGTCTTCTTTTTTGCCGTCCAGGTACTCATATCCCATGCCTACCGGGTTGCCTAACCCGTTACGCTGTTTAAATCCACTCTTACCGACAGCAGTGGCAAAAAACGGCGCCCACAGACGATGAACGTCCTGATCGATATATGAGCCTTCAGTAGAGGCGAAATACTTTTGTTCATTAACCAGAAATAACACTGAAGTGATGTAGTTAGCGCCATTTTCCATTGCCGCGTCATTGGCTGACAGCAGTAACTCCACCTTTTCCTGAATCGGTACTTCCATGGCGTTCTTCTTTATCGGCGTTTGCCAACTCACCTCACCGGTGCCTTTCACCGGAGCCAGAACGACAGGTGTATCCTGGAATTTGGAATTCGCCATAGCCACTGCAACAGCTTGTTCTGCAGCTTTAGCGATACTATCAGGCGTCATGTTCGAAGTTGATGCAAAACCCCAGGTACCATTAGCGATAACCCTAACGCCAATCCCCGCAGACTCTCTGTTAACAATGTTATCGACATTGGCTTCACGGGTTGTGAGGAACTGATTCAGATAACGGCCAATTCGCACGTCTGCATAAGTAGCACCTTTTGCTTTAGCTGCATTCAGCGCAATATCGGCCAGCTTTTTCTTGTAGGCAACATCCATGGGCTTGTCCAGCAACTGTTCGGCTGACACTGCTATCCCTGATACCGGGAGTACCAAGGAGGCCATACCAACGCCTCCCAACTTAATAAAATCTCGTCTTTGCATTTGGGTTACCTTCCTTTGCGGCGTTGTGTTGTTATAGTAACTACTTTTTTCTGTCTCTTTATAACCTCGACCAATTTTACCCACAGGTCAATAGCTGAAAAGCCAACTGTGCAACCTGTAAACATCAGGGATTCTGTTATCGGTGATGGTAATCGCCTGCATGAGATACAGCTTGTCGGGCACAGGTATGCCGCTGGCTACCTTGTTTTATAACCCCTCACGCTGGTTATAAACCTTTGATCCCTTTTTACCTTTACAAATTTATGGTGAGAAAAGACTGGCTGCAACGGCTATTGAGCAAAACGATTTGATTCGGGGAAAATTGTTACAAATGGTAAATATTGGCATTTCTGTGGTTGGGTGTAATGTCTGGATAGTGAAGTCAGCAATCCAAGCCGTGCCAATTGACAATCCTGTCGATTTGTCAAACCCCACCCCGGGGGGTCTCACCCTCACATTTAGCTTAGCTAATTTGTTTCAGGCAATAAAAAACCCGCAACATCTGCGGGTTTCTCAAATATGGCGGAGAGTGAGGGATTCATTCGCGCCGTCCATGGCGCTCACCCTTAATAAATTAAGGGCAGCCTGAAGGCTGTGCAAATCGACTATCCTGTCGATTTGTCAAACCCCACCCGGGGGTTCTCACCCTCACAATAAGGGTTATCACTTTTCTACAGGCAATAAAAAACCCGCAACATGTGCGGATTTCTTTAATATGGCGGAGAGTGAGGGATTCGAACCCCCGGAAGGTTTGACCCTTCGCCTGATTTCAAGTCAGGTGCATTCAACCGGACTCTGCCAACTCTCCTGAAGTGATGCGAATCTTAATGAAATTTTTATGACTGTAAAGGGTTAATTTTAAAAAACGAATTGTTTGCCTGAGTTTTAAGCAAAAATACGATTATTTCTCTGCCGCTAACAAAAAAACCATAAATTAAGCCCGGTGATAGCTTTTACCTATTGAAAAACGGAACTAAAACCCATACAAATGCACTAAATTATAACGTAATATGGTTTTGTTAAATTCTGCCTGTCCTATTGGAGGAAACAATGGATAATCGTTCGGTGTATACTAGTGCATCAAGGCCTTCGGTTTTAGAAACCAATAAGGTTTTGCGTAATACTTACATGTTGTTAGCCATGACGCTATTATTCAGTGCCGTGTGTGCTGGTGTCACTATGGCTATTGGCATTTCACCTATCACCTCACTGGTTATGACAATCGGTGCGTTCATCACTCTTTTTGTAGTACACAAGAAAGCAGACTCTGCCTCAGGTATCTACTGGATTTTTGCCTTCACCGGCCTGCTGGGTGGCTCTCTGGGCTACATGCTTAGCTTTTATGCATCAATCCCCGGTGGCCCTGCCCTGATTGCACAGGCGCTTGGCGGTACTGCATTAATTTTCTTTGCACTGTCGGCTTACGTACTAACCACTAAGAAAGACTTTTCTTTCATGGGTGGCTTCCTGTTCGTGGGTATGATGGTGGTAGTCGTTGCTGCGATTGCAAACATCTTCTTCTCTGTACCGGCGGTACACCTGGCCATTAACGCGGCTATCGTGTTCCTGATGTCTGGTTTCATTCTGTTTGATACCAGCCGTATCATTCACGGCGGTGAAACTAACTACATCCGTGCCACAGTGGGCCTGTACCTGAACATCTACAACCTGTTTGTCTCCCTGCTGCAATTGCTGGGTGCATTCGGTGGCGATGATTAATCGGCACAGCACGTTCTGAGAAAACACCCCGTTAAGGGGTGTTTTTGTTTTATGCATCGAATTTCAGTTTTAATCACCAGTTCCCCCGAATCGTTAACTGCTTGTCTGGATGCAGTGGCATTTTGCCGTGCCGCCATCAACGAGGGCCAGAGTATCGATCAAATCTTCTTTTACCAGGCCGGTGTTTATCATGCCAACGGCCTTGTGGACGCCTCTTCCAGTGAAGTTGATTTAACCAAGGCATGGCAAAGTCTGGCTGTAGATCATGCTATTCCATTATTAGTTTGTGTAGGAGCTGCCAGTAAACGGGGAATAGTGAATGCCGAGCAGGCCGAGCAAGCAGGCTTAAGTCAGCACAATTTGTTTGAGCCGTTTAAACAAGTGGGTCTGGGCGAGTTTTTCACATTTCTGCACACTTCCACAAAGCTGGTGCAATTTTAATGGCGACTATCACAGTTTTATTAACCCAGGCGCCCTACGCTTCTCAACAAGCGGCAGACGGCATTGAGTTTGCTCTGGCATCAACCAACTACGGTCACGAATGCCAGGTGGTATTCAGCGGTAAAGGGGTACTGCAGTTATTAGCAAACCAGCAACCGGCAGCGCGCAAGAATCAATTAAAGCAAGCCCGGGTATTACCTTTTTACGATATCGAGCCGGTATACGTTTGTCAGGCGTCTTTAACCGCTTTACAACTGACCGTTGCCGACTTGGGCGTTGATGAGGACGATCTGGAATTACTCGATGCTAGCGCACTGCGCGAGTTATTAAAACAATCTGATCACACGGTAACCTTTTAATGCTTGTACGTTATGCTTCATTTCATCTTGATAGCAGTGCAGAGGCTTTGTTAAACAGCCTCACGGCAACTGATATGGTAGTGTGTTGCGGTGACGGAGTGTATGCGTTTAATGCACTTCGCAGCGCTTACCCGGAGTTATCGATATTCGCCATGGAAAACGATTGTGCCGAACGAGGCGTGGCTGTGGAAGCTCCCGTATCATCTGGTAAACTCTGCCAACTTCATCAACAACACCAGCAGTGGATTAACATCTTACCATGAGCGACAACTTTCAGTTTGAATGGCAGGGGCAATCATACCCTACTGATAAACTCGGTTACCTTCTCGATTACCGGCAATGGCAGCAAGATATGGTGCCGTTTTTAGCCGAACAGGAGGGTATTGAGCTTACCGAGGCTCACTGGGAGGTGGTGTTGTTTGTTCGGGAATTCTATCTTGAATATGAAACAAGTCCGGCGATTCGAGCATTGGTAAAGGCGATGGCAGCAAAATACGGGCCGGAAAAAGGCAATAGCCGCTATCTGCAGCGCCTGTTTCCAAAAGGCCCGGCCAAACAGGCTACAAAGCTGGCAGGCTTGCCCAAACCGAAAAAGTGCTTGTAACAAAAACCTTAACTAGGGGCTGTTGATCTTTGCTGTACGATTTTTGGTCTATATGAAAGCATTTTAATCGCGGAGCAGTCCTGAAGGCATAGTTGTTCTACGTCAAAGGGCTGTGACAATGAGTAAAATGCTTTCATGACGACCCCTTCGGGCAGCGCCTGTGTATCATTTATACTGTGTTGACTGTTTTTGATTTAGCCCACTAGACCTGCAAACAGTCGCCTTGTCTAAATGATACACAGACTGCTGCAAAAGTGTACAGCAAAGATCAACAGCCCCTAACAAAGGTACAAAATACCAGCACAGGACCGGTGAGGAAGTATGGAACACTTTAACTGGAAGCCAAAGTCATGGTTGAGCATTGTTTTTGCAATATTCACTCAATCATTTGCCTTTTTATATGTGAATAAAGCCAGGTGGTTTTGGTTTTACTTAGGGCTGTCATTGGTTCTTGGCCTTGTTGATATTAAATTACATACCGTTATACATAGCGGTAGCTGGTATGAATCCATCTATTTTAGCTGGCTTTTGCTGATTGTTTGCCCTGTACATGCTTATTTGGTTTGTCGACATTACGATATTACGCAGGAACGCAGTTGGTATGCCAGTTGGTGGGGAACACTGGTATCTTTTTTTCTACTGCTAACACTGGTTTTTATAATCAGAACTTTTTTTATCGAGCCATTTTCTATACCAGCGACTTCTATGAGCCCGACCCTGAAACCAGGAGATCAGGTTGTTATCAGTAAGTGGGGCTATGGTAACTATCGTTACCTCGGCATTCGGGTACTTCAATCAGCTCCTGCTACTTCACCACAAAGAGGAGATATTGTGGTTTTTCAGTATCCACAGGACCCACAAATTGATTTTATTAAACGAGTTATAGGTCTACCCGGCGACAGAATCATCTATCGTAATAAGACACTTTACATACAGCCTGCATGCGCTAATCAATCAACCGATTGCGCAGCAATCAAAGAAATCTCTCGGCAACAAAGCAATTATTCTGAAGAAGAAATGCCATTTAAGTTTTATCAGGAACGCCTGATGGATGTTGATTACACCATAAAAATAAATAGTTCCAGGCAAGACGCCACTAGTCACTATTTTTTTCAATCTGGCACTAAGCAAGACGAATGGGTCGTACCAGACAAGCATTTTTTCGTAATGGGAGATAACCGGGATAACAGCCTCGATAGCCGTTATTGGGGCTTCGTTGAACAAAGCAGTATTTCCGGTAAAGTTATTTTGGTGTGGTAATTTGCGCCCACAAAAAAACGACAGCTCACTGAAACTGTCGTTTTTATTTTAATCAGGCTTTTTCTTGCAATGTTAATGGGTTACTTAATTTCGGTAATGCCGCCCATGTAAGGTACCAGCACTTCCGGGATTTTTACCGAGCCATCGGCTTGTTGATAGTTCTCCAGGATAGCAACCAGCGTACGTCCTACGGCTAAGCCAGAACCATTCAGGGTATGCAGTAATTCGGGCTTGTTGGTGTCCGGGTTACGGAAACGAGCCTGCATACGGCGCGCCTGGAAGTCCAGCATATTAGAGCAAGACGAGATCTCACGATACGTATCTTGTGCTGGCAACCATACCTCCAAATCATAGGTTTTGCATGAGCCAAAGCCCATATCACCGGTACACAGTAATACTTTGCGATACGGTAAACCCAGCTTTTGCAGGATCACTTCGGCATGGCCGGTCAGTTCTTCCAGCGCATTAAAACTGTCTTCCGGTTTTACCAGCTGCACCATTTCAACTTTATCAAACTGGTGTTGGCGGATTAGGCCCCGGGTATCACGGCCATAGCTACCTGCTTCGCTACGGAAACACGGCGTGTGCGCCGTCATTTTAATCGGCAGCGCTTTAGCGGCGAAAATTTCGTTGCGAGCCAAATTAGTTAACGGTACTTCAGCAGTTGGGATCAAAGACAGGCCCTGCCCCTCTTCTGTAGCTGGCTGAGTGTGGAATAAATCCTCACCAAATTTAGGTAGCTGACCGGTGCCGTAAAGGCTGTCTGCATTAACCAGGTACGGCACATACATTTCGGTGTAGCCGTGTTCTGCAGTATGGGTATCCAGCATGAACTGCGCCAGAGCACGGTGCAGGCGAGCAAACTTATCGCGCATCACCACAAAGCGGCTGCCAGTAATTTTAACCGACGCTTCAAAGTCGATACCTTTATTCAGGCCATCGGCAATGTCCACATGATCTTTGACTTCAAAATCAAAGCTTGGGATCTCGCCCCAGGTGCTGATTTCAACGTTTTCGTCTTCGTCTTTACCTACCGGTACACTCTCGTGTGGCAGGTTGGGAATCCCCTGCATCAGTGAGTTAAGTTCAGCAAGCACTTCGTCTAGCTCAACTTTAGCTGCATCCAGCTTATCGCCCAGGTCTGACACTTCTGCCAGTAACGGCGCAATATCTTCGCCCTGTGCTTTGGCTTTACCAATGGATTTACTTCGCGTGTTGCGTTCATTTTGCAAATCTTGGGTTGTGATTTGTAATGCCTTACGTTTTTCCTCGAGGGCATTAAAAGCGTCAACATCCAGAGAAAAACCCCGGCTGGCCAGTCGTTCAGCCGTTGTTTCGATGTCGCTTCGCAAACACTTTGGATCTAACATGTTATTTTCTTTATCCTTTGGTTAATTCCACTGCCAGCCATGCTGCAAGCAGGCAGGCACACACATTCAATAAAATATTGGCCAACGCCTTTATCCACAAACCGTTTTCGAGCAGTGTTAAGGTTTCTATGGTAAAGGTTGAAAAGGTTGTCAGCGCCCCTAGCATACCTACCCCAATCAGCGCCCGGTATGGCTGCTCGGCTAACTCGCCTCGTTCAATAAAACCGTATAACACCGCCAGTAAAAACGAGCCGATAATATTGACGGCAAGTGTACCAAAGGGCAACGCTTTTCCAAACCAGGAATCCACTAATCCGGTACAGAAAAAGCGCAAGCAGGCCCCTACGGCGCCGCCGGTGGCAATAAACAGGTAAATTGAGAGCGTGTGTGACATTAGCCGTTCCGTTTTTGTTGGCTTTGATTATTTAACTGGTCAAGGTAGTCGCGTTTGGCTTTAAGCTGTTTTTCCAGGCCCCGTTCGCTGGGCTCATAATAACGGGCATCAGCAATTTCCGGAGGTAAATAGCATTCCCCGGCGGCAAACGCATTGGGTTCATTATGGGCATAGCGGTATTCCGCCCCATGGCCCATTTCTTTTAATAATTTAGTCGGGGCATTACGCAAGTGCACTGGTACCGGGTAGTCGGGTTTATCCCGCGCATCCTGCTTAGCCTGGCTAAAGGCCATATACACTGCGTTACTTTTGGCTGCCAGCGCGCAATAAACTGCCGCCTGAGCTATGGCACGCTCACCCTCTGCCGGGCCTACCCGATGATACACATCCCAGGCATTCACACACAGCTGCATGGCCCGTGGGTCGGCATTGCCGATGTCTTCAGAAGATATTGCCAGAAGACGGCGTGCCACGTAAAGCGCATCACCGCCACCATTTAAAATTCGCGCATACCAATAAAGGGCCGCATCGGGGTCAGAGCCCCGTACAGACTTGTGAAACGCCGAAATCAGATCGTAAAACGTATCGCCCTGCTTATCATAACTGGCGACCTTTTCACCCACCGCCTGCTCAACATCACTAAGGCTTATCTCAGATGCATTGGTAAAATCACTGGCCAGTTCAAGATAGGTTAACAACCGTCGTCCGTCGCCGCCGGATAAACCAATCAGCGCATTTCTGGCATCGTCGGCCAGGGTCAGGTTGCGCTCGCCCAATCCACGCTTGGTATCAGCCAGCGCTCTGTCGAGCAGCGCATCGAGGGCCTCATCATCAATGCCTTTAAGCACGTACACCCGAACCCGGGATAACAATGCATTGTTAAGTTCAAAAGACGGGTTTTCAGTGGTAGCGCCAACAAAGGTTACTACCCCGGATTCCACAAAAGGTAAAAAAGCATCCTGCTGCGATTTATTAAAACGATGTACTTCATCGACAAACAGCAGCGTGCGCTCACCCATAGATTTGTTCTGCTCAGCCTCTTCCATGGCTGCGCGTATTTCCTTCACCCCGGAAGTAACCGCCGAGAGCTTTATCACCTGCGCATTGGTATATACCGCAATCAGTTCTGCCATTGTGGTTTTACCGGTGCCCGGTGGCCCCCATAACACCATGGAATGACAATGGCCCGACTCAAGCATTTTACGTAACGGTTTGCCCGGCCCCACAAGGTGACTCTGGCCTACGTATTCATCCAGAGTAACCGGCCGCATTCGGGCCGCCAGCGGCGCGTAAGTTTGCTGACTAAACAAACTCATGGGCGTTGGTCATCTACCATAAAGCTTTCCGGTACATCAGCAATAAAAGCCGACGGAAAAATCGGCGTATTAAATTCGCGCTCACTAAAATTAATGGCACTTTGCTGGCCCTGACTGTCGAGCATAATGAGGTTTGCCAGGCCTTTATCATCAAAACTTAAACTAAGCGTACGGATTTGACCGCCCTCGGCTTTTGCCGAAACGGAAAAGCTGTTGGGTTGGGTTGCATTAACCGTATATTGTTGCCAGGTAGCGTCGTCGTTACTGGTTAACAGCACCATGGGATTATTATCGATCGCCTGGGCCTGCGACATCACCGTGACCTGCTCTACCCACTCATCGATATGCCAGACGGCCGAACCATCGGCTATCAGTACGGTTTCATCCGGCGACAGGGTTTCCCAGCGCAGTTTGTCCGGCCGGGCCATGGTTAGATTACCCGTTGCTTCATGAACGACTTCACCGTTTTCATCGGTGACTGACTGAGTAAATGCAGCTTTGAAGGACTCCAGTCCGGCTAACTTTGTTTTTAACGCGTCGGCATCATCGGCCAGCGCAGATACAGAGAAAAATGACAGAGCGACTAAAGCTCCGCTAAACAATGATTTCATAAACGTCTTCCTGTTAGTCTCTCGGTGGCGGTGGTGCCAGCACTTCACGGTTACCGTTGTGGCCCGCAGGAGTAACGACACCACTTTGTTCCATTTGTTCAACCAGGCGCGCTGCACGGTTGTATCCAATCCGGAATTTACGCTGAACACTGGACACCGATGCGCGGCGGGTTTCAGTAACAAACGCCACGGCTTCATCATAAAACGCATCCACTTCCTGATCGCCGCCTTCCGGTTGCTCACCCGGTAATAATACTTCAGCGGTGGACTCGGGGTTAAGGATCTCGTCGATGTACTCCGGTTCGCCGCGTTTTTTCCAGTCGGCAACTACAGCATGTACCTCGTGATCATCTACAAACGCGCCATGAACACGAGTGGGAACCGGGCTACCTGGCGGTAGATACAACATATCACCCATGCCCAACAGCGTTTCAGCCCCCTGCTGGTCAAGAATGGTGCGCGAGTCAATTTTACTCGACACCTGAAAAGCAATTCGGGTGGGGATGTTAGCTTTAATCAAACCGGTTATAACATCTACCGACGGGCGCTGGGTAGCCAGTACCAGGTGAATCCCGGCGGCCCGCGCTTTCTGAGCTATACGGGCAATCAGCTCTTCTACCTTTTTGCCCACAATCATCATCATGTCGGCAAATTCGTCAACCACCACCACAATGGACGGCAACTTTTCCAGATCCGGCGCCTCTTCCAGCATGCTGTCTTCTGTGCGCCATAGGGGATCTTTAATTGGCTGACCGTCAGCAATGGCCTGTTTGATTTTAGCGTTATAGCCTTTGAGGTTTCGTACGCCTAATGCCGACATTAGCTTATAGCGGCGTTCCATTTCTCCCACACACCAACGCAGCGCATTGGCGGCTTCTTTCATATCCGTGACTACTTCGGCCAACAGGTGCGGGATCCCTTCGTACACCGATAACTCAAGCATTTTCGGGTCGATCATGATCATCCGCACGTCTTCTGGCGTGGATTTATACAATAAGCTGAGGATCATCACGTTAACCCCCACAGACTTACCTGAACCGGTGGTACCTGCTACCAGCAGGTGCGGCATTTTGGCCAGATCCACTACCACCGGATCGCCGCTGATATCGGCGCCCAGTACCATGGTAAGTGCCGAGGCATTCGACTGAAAAGCTTCGCACTCAATGACTTCACTCATGCGCACCATTTCGCGCTTTTTATTTGGTAATTCAAGGCCGATCACCGACTTACCCGGGATAACTTCCACCACACGCACTGAGGTAGCCGACATTTCGCGGGCTAAATCCTTCGATAAGCTGGTGATTTTGCTTACTTTCACACCCGGTGCCAGATCAATTTCAAAACGGGTGATCACCGGCCCGGGATACACTCCAACCACGGCGGCATCGATATTAAAATTGGCGAGCTTTTCTTCCACCAGACGGGACACAATGTCCAGTTCTTCCTGGGTGATCGGATTTTCCTTTTTATCCGGTCGGTCGAGCAACTCAAACGATGGCATAGGGCCTATGTCTTCATCACTATCCGATTCACCGCGTGGCGGCCGGATTTGTTTTGCCCCTCTGGCAGCCGGCTGTTGCGGCGGTGATGGCATCGGCGACGACGGTTTTCTCGGCTCGGACTCTGTTGCAATCTTTGGTTCATCTCCACTTAAGGACTCCCCTGCCCCATCGTCGGTATCCACAATAAAGGGCGGTAAATCGTCTTCTTCGTCGTCTTCCGTGGCGAAGATTTCATCGGGAATTGAGAATGTTGGTTCGCTGCGTTCCGCTTTAACTGGTGGGTTTTGCTTAGCCGGTGTTTTCTCAGTCGGTTTGTCCGCAGGCGGCTCGGCACGTAAACTGGTAATGTTCAGCTCATCACCGTCTTTATCTTTAGCAGCCGATTTATTCGGTAACGATAAAGTAGGCATATTCAGCGCCAGCAGCTTTTGCGGTGCGGCAATCGATTTACGACCAATCCATAGCGTACTTTCACCAAGCTTATCAACAATCAGTAGCCAGGAAATGCCGGTCAGCAACGTAAAGCCAACACAGCAGAAGCACAACAGCAACAATACGGTACCGGCCACATTGAAGTATGGAATTAGCGCTGAGCTGATAACATCACCAATCAGACCTCCGGCGGTGAAACTGAACAGGTCGTCAAAATTGATACTGAAGATGCCGGTAAGGCCCAGCAATATCAGGATCGCGCCAATCAGGCGCAAACCAATGGTCAGGTAGTCGAGTTCGCGCCAGGTTTTAATATTATGGAAAATAAACCAGCCAATAAACGCACAGCAAAAGGGTGTGGCATAGGCCAAATAGCCAAAGGTAAAGAAGAACAGATCGGCAGTCCAGGCCCCCGTTGGGCCAACCCAGTTATGGACATCGTTCTGCAGGCCAGCCTGACTCCAGCCCGGATCGCCCGGGTGAAAAGAGGCTAACGCCAATAATAAAAAGAACGCCAGAGCACAGGCAATAATAATACCTGTCTCCCATATGCGTTGAACGCCAGAAAGTCGCACCATATCCCTAAATATCTCTGTTTGCCGGTGTTATTAATACGCCGGTCATTGGTTTTATTTTTGCGCACGTACCCGGGTCACAGAAGCAGCTGGCTTCAGCGGGTGACCCAAAAGTTTATCATACCATCCTGACCTTATTTTGTATTAATTCGCAGGCTATTGGTACTTTTAACTTCTTCCATTACCACGTAAGTTCGTGAGGCACTGACACCGGGCAGCCGCAATAAGGTATCACCCAACAATTTGCGGTAGCTCGACATATCAGCCACCCGGGCTTTAAGCAAAAAATCAAAGTTGCCCGACACCAGGTGACACTCTTGTATATCATCGTGCTGCTGAACCGCAGCTGAAAATTCGGCAAAAATATCCACCGATGTTTTGGTTAAGGTTATTTCAACAAAAACCAGCATGGCCGCGCCTAATTGATGCGGATCCAGGTGCGCGTGATAGCCTTTTATATAACCCTGGGTTTCTAACCGCTTTACCCTTTCCAAACAAGGACTTGGGCTTAACCCCACCTGTTTTGCCAGCTCTACGTTAGAAATCCGACCGTCCTTTTGCAGCATCGAAAGTATGTTGCGGTCTATTCTGTCGAGGTGTTTGGGTGTTTTTACCAGCATATTAAATTCTCCAAAAGGCCTTTTTAGAAGAATATTACACTGGTATTGAAAAAACTACAGCAGATATATTTTAAAACCTTCCGATATACTAGCATCATTAGTAACTCAACAATTTAAACAGGCAGAGATAACTATGTTAGTGGGTGTACCAAAAGAAATTAAAAACCACGAGTACCGTGTAGGCTTAACCCCGGCAGCGGTTAAAGAGTTCGTAACCCATGGTCATAAGGTAATGGTAGAAACCAATGCAGGTACTGCTATTGGCTTTACTGACGAAATGTATGTTGAGGCTGGCGCCAGCATTGCAGCTAGTGCCGAACAGGTTTTCGCCGAAGCAGAAATGATTGTAAAGGTAAAAGAGCCCCAGCCTCAGGAGTGTAAGCAACTGAGCCGTGGTCAGACTCTTTATACCTACCTTCACCTGGCACCCGACCCAACTCAGACTGAATTGCTGATTGAGTCCGGCGCTACCTGTATTGCCTATGAAACGGTTACCGATGCACGTGGTGGCTTGCCATTACTGGCACCAATGAGTGAAGTGGCTGGCCGCATGTCGGTTCAGGCCGGTGCTCATTATCTTGAAAAAGCGCACGGCGGCAGTGGCACCCTGCTTGGTGGCGTACCAGGTGTTGCACCAGGTAAAGTGCTGGTTATTGGTGGCGGTGTGGTTGGTACACAGGCAGCTAAAATGGCATTAGGCCTAGGCGCTGATGTGACTATTCTCGACCGTTCACTCCCACGCTTACGTCAGTTGGACGATATCTTTAACGGTCAGGTAAAAACCGTGTATTCAACGGTAGATGCTATTGAGCATTATTCAGCGTCTGCTGATTTGGTCGTTGGTGCGGTACTTATCCCGGGCGCAGCAGCGCCGAAATTGCTTAATGAGCAACATATTGCCAATATGAAAAAAGGCTCTGTGGTAGTAGACGTGGCAATCGACCAGGGCGGCTGCTTTGCAACGTCAAAAGCGACGACTCACCAGGATCCGGTTTATATTGTCGACGGTGTGGTTCACTACTGTGTGGCGAACATGCCTGGCGGCGTGGCCCGTACCTCTACCATGGCACTAAACAATGCAACACTGCCTTTTGGACTGGCGCTGGCCAACAAAGGGCCTAAACAAGCCATGATGGAAGATATCCACCTGTTGAACGGCCTTAACGTTCATGAAGGTAAAGTCACCTATAAAGCGGTTGTCGAAGCTTTAGGTGAACAACTGGGTATTCAGTACACCCCTGCTATGGATGCACTGGCTTAAGTGCTAAATTTATGAAATTAATGGGGTCAGAGTAATAAAGGGGTCAGAGTACATTAATATAAAATTAATGTACTCTGACCCCTTTATTACTCTGACCCCTTTATTATTATTGAAACAAAGACTAACAATTGCTCGCTTGCAAGCCCCCTGCTTTGCCCTACCATAAGATCATCTTTTATTGTTAACAGCACACCTTGTGTGGCCTGCTTATGTGGCTTAATTACGCTTATTATGTACTTCTGTTTAGCGCTTTAACCGTGATGCTGGCGCAGCTATGTTTCAGGCCGGTTCGGGTGGAACACATTCTTACCGCTATTTTCAGCGGCTCGCTCGCTATGGTGGCTCTTCAGGTGCTAACCGCTCAGGCCGATAGTCCGTATCAGTATGTTTTTGCATTAGGCACCTGTGCTACCTGTAATGTGATATGGCTTATCTCCCGCGCGTTGTTTCGAGGTAGTGAGTCACTTGCTTTCCAGCATTATGCACTGGCTGCCTCTATAGCTTTACTCGTGATGACAAGCCGTAGTCTGGAACTGATGGTATCGTTTAACTGGCTAACCACTGATAACACTGGCTGGATTAAAGGCGCGGTGTCAGAAATCACCCAATTGCTATCTTCCACAATTTTGGCGCTGGCCTTTTGGGAGGCTGTGCGCGGTTTCACTCAGGCAACCAAAACATCACAGAATCAGCGATTATTATTCGCTGGCAGTTTTTTTGCCGGCGTATTTAGTTGTTCTGTAGTAGCAGAAGGTATGTTGACAAGCGATGTCAGTGTTCAAATTAAACCCTGGCTGGTAGTGAGTTCCGCGCTACTTATCACCCTGGTAACTTTTATTATTTTACTCTGGCAACATCAGTCACGAAGGTCTACCAGTCATATATCCAAAATCAGTAACGACACTGAAGGCGTTGCCGAGCCAATACTGGAAGATGATAAAAAGGTGTTTAACCAAATCAGGCTGTTAATGGAGCAGGAACAGCGTTTTTTGCAGCACGACTTAAAAACCATCGATATTGCCAATTCCCTCAAGGTATCTGAATACAGAATAAGCCGGGCAATAAGGACGATGAGCGCTGCGGCCAATGTGAATCAATTTATCAATAGCTACCGAATTAGCTTCGCCAAGCAACTGCTCACCTCCAAGCACAGTGAACACTGGACAATACTGGTCATCAGCATGGAGTCCGGGTTTGCCTCACTGGCACCGTTTAACCGGGCATTTAAAGCCAGTGAGGGCTGTACGCCAAATCAGTATCGTCAACGTTACCTGAATAAAGAAGTCGTCGACCATCACCCGGTTGTGCCAAGTTAACGCTTAATAGCCAACAATCCGAGGGCCCCACATCATCATGGTAGCCGCAGTTGTGCCAATCAGAGTGATAAGTATGGCAATTCCTACTGCGATGATGGCTGTGGTTGTAACGCGACTGGACACTGTATTACGTTCACGAGCCCTGAAAATCAGCTCCGCAATGAACATCGGCAACAGGTAAGAAGCAAATGACAAAATAACATCAGCCGGGCCGTCCAGGTTCGCACTGTTTCCCTGTGGTCCCTGATTGAGCATAAACCAGCCCATCAGCAGCAATCGAAACGTCCATACTCCGTTAATTAATATAAAGGCATGCACGGCAAAACGCTGATGACGGGCGAAATCTCGTTGCACTGCGTAGCGCCAGGCAAAATAAACCATTACCGGAATAAGCAAACCATTCACAGTAACCCCCAGCGCACCTAGATCACTCAGGCGACTGCCAGTTACCCAGGTAAGATACAGTCCACCAATCGCCCCCAACAGACCAAAGGTCAGATATACACGGCCATTAATACGGTGAAAACGTGGGTAGTGCTGCCGCAGGGCAGGAAATAGCTGAAATGTACCACTCAGACTAATCAGCATCACGGGTACCACATGGAGCAATAAAATAGCGTTGTTAATAGTATCGCCATTTACATACCCCCTGATCATGTAAGCGTAGCGGGCTTCACTCAACTGCCCGGTTAACAACGGCAGCGTAAATTGTACAAGGATGTATAACGCAAATATCCACTGGCCGGTGAGGATAATCCCTACCCAGACTTTTACCATTAAGTCTAACTTGTGATGTAACCTCAATTGATAAGATGGTTGTGTGTTCAAATCGGAAGTGATAACTCGTGACATGTAAAGCCCTCCTAACATTAAGCAGGCTTAAAGTTTGCCAAATTCGACATAATTCGCTTATTGAATTTGGAATCTGATCGTCAAAAGTTAAAAAGAGGATGAATCAGTTCATCGTGTCAGCGAATAAGAATAAAGGGGTCAGAGTTAATTAATTTAATTAACTCTGACCCCTTTATTTGGTTTTAGGTGCTTCAGGTCAGGCTCTGATTTACTGCCTGTAAGGCGGCTAGTGGGTTTTCGGCTTGTGTGATTGGACGGCCCATTACCAGGTAGCTCACACCGGCGTCGATTGCATCGACCGGTGTCATAACCCTTTTCTGATCGCCTACATCCGCTCCTGCAGGGCGAATCCCTGGAGTGACCAACAGAAACTCGTCGTTATGCGTTTCACGTAACATTACGGCTTCCTTCGCGGAGCAAACAACGCCATCCAGGCCACTGTCTGCGGTTAACTGCGCCAGCTTTTTGACCTGCTCGGCTGGTGACACCGCTGGCACTACATCATTTAACTGCGCCTGATCCATACTGGTTAGTACCGTTACTGCAATCAGCTTGGTTTGCGGATGAGATGACCCGGCAATAGCGTTTTTGGCCGCTTTCATCATTTCCATTCCGCCACTGGCGTGAACATTAACCATCCACACGCCCATCTCGGCGGCTGCTTTACACGCTTTGGCTACGGTGTTGGGAATATCATGAAATTTTAAATCCAGAAAAATATCAAACCCTTTGGCGATGAGCGATTTTACAAACTCAGGCCCGAACAGGGTAAACATCTCTTTGCCGACTTTAAGCTTACAGGCACCGGGATCCAGTTGGTCTACCAGGGCCATGGCCTTATCGGCATCATCGAAATCCAATGCGACTATCACACGGGCTTCTTGGTTCATTCTCTTTACTCTCCGTCTAGACCTCTAATGGG
>CATMRP010000012.1 GCA_950073835.1 uncultured Alteromonadaceae bacterium | reverse complement strand
TATTGCTCAAAACTCAAAACGGTTAATGAGGGTACGTCCAGCGTGATGTGTTGATTTGCCACAATCAGAGTGTGATGCATGAAAGATTAAATGTCCTTACACGAACGCTTACAGACAATCGGCCCTATTGCCAAATCGCTGCCGGCGATGATTTATTAGGCTATAGTACTGGTAAGCGAGTCGCACGAATAACGGATTATTTTTATCGTTACGACCTGTTTTGTTTCTGCTGCGACCGATGTATTTGCAATATGAAAGGGTTATGCTCTATTCTGCGCCTACCCCGGCACCATTGGTTGGTGCACAGGCTGTTCAAGGAGATTATATGTTGTTAGCGAGTGTCGCTATTCTCATCGGGTTACCTTTACTGTTGTGGAGTGCAGATAAGTTTGTCGGCGGGGCTGCCGTCGTTGCCAAGCACTTTGGTCTGTCGCCAATTCTTATCGGTATGTTGATCATTGGTTTTGGTACCTCAGCGCCCGAAATCATCGTATCGATTATTGCCGCGATGGAAAAGAGTTCAGGTATCGCACTGGGTAACGCCTATGGCTCTAACATCGCTAACATCGCACTCATCCTTGGTATTACGGCTCTCATCAGCCCCATAGCGGTTCGCTCGCAAATTATCCGCAAAGAACTGCCAATCATGCTGGGCCTGACTTTCTTTGCAGCCTGGCAAGTACTCGATTTGAAAGTATCAAAAGATGATGCTTTCTCCTTGCTCGGCCTGTTTATCCTGTTGATTTCATGGAGTATCTGGACCGGTATGCGGGGCGACAAAGACGCTCTCGCGGCAGAATATGATGAAGAGCTCAAGCTTGCCGACACCAATCTTAAAAAAGAAACTCTGTGGCTGGTGGTCGGGCTTATCATTCTGGTTGCAAGCTCAAGGTTATTGGTATGGGGCGCGGTGGAAGTTGCGACCTACTTTGGGGTCAGTGATGTGGTTATTGGCCTAACCATAATCGCTATTGGCACCTCATTACCGGAACTGGCTTCCTCATTGGTTGCCGTGAAAAAAGGCGAGCATGACCTCGCGCTGGGTAACGTGATTGGCTCCAACATGTTTAATACCCTGGCGGTAGTCGGCATTGCCGGGGTCATTCACCCCATGGAAGTCAGCTCTGATTTCCTCTATCGCGACGTGCTGTTTATGCTGGTTGCATCGGTGGCATTGTTTATTTTCTGTATTGGCCTTAAAGGGCCCGGCCGCCTGAATCGGCTGGAAGGCGGCGTATTTGTGGCAGCCTACGCAGGTTACACCTGGTATTTAATTAACAGCAGCTTTATATAGGCCATTATATAGACAATAAGGGTAGCGCTGCCTTATGACAGCGCTGCAGCATTAAGGGTAACCAGGCTCAGTGAGCTGATCCCGGCCAGAATAAACAAGTTCACCCCATAGCGGTCGCTTTTACGCCGGTTGCGGCGAGAACGCAGAAACATGGTCACTAAGCTGGTCACCAGACACGCCTGCAGTAACATTACCAATGCATCGATATATTCAGCGGACCAACTGGTACGCCCTTCAATACCCCAGAATTGCTGCACACCGGAAACCATTTCCGGCCGTGCGAAATGAAATAAAATTAAGCAAATAAGCAGCGATAACCAGGCGAGGGAATTTAAGGTTACAACCACCTTGTAATAGGTATCCTGCTCGCGGGATTTTTTCCTGCGTTCCTGACCAAATTTTTGTACTTGTTTCGTTGTCATTTACATCTGTATCGCTAGTATCCTCAAAGCGATTGAGTATACTAGCGCCTGTTTGGCTAAAGAGACTACCACACTGCTTATTATTCAAGCAGGCAACGGATGAAAAACGGCATTTTTACCGCCCTTGTACTCAATATCGGCCAACACGCCATTTTGTTTAATGAATCTGGATGCAATCACGCTTAGCCTATGCGATGATTTGCGATTACATAAAGACACACTTTGATTGGAGAAAGTAACCATGACACACGCCCCCGTAGTTGACGTACTGGCTGGTAAGTACGCGGTTGGCGAATCGGTAACGGTAAAAGGCTGGGTTCGGACCCGTCGCGATTCAAAAGCAGGCCTTTCATTTATTGCTTTGCATGATGGCAGTTGTTTTGACCCTGTACAGGTCATTGCACTCAATACCTTACCCAATTATGCCGATATTCAACGTTTAACGGCAGGCTGTTCACTGGTGGTTACCGCTAATGTAAAAGCGTCAGAAGGCAAGGGGCAGGCACTGGAACTGGACGCCACTGAAGTGGCTATTGTTGGCTGGGTTGAGAACCCGGACACCTACCCTATGGCCGCGAAGCGCCATTCCATCGAATATCTGCGCGAACACGCTCACTTACGCGCCCGCACCAACGTTATTGGTGCCGTCACGCGCATTCGCAACTGTTTGTCACAGGCGATTCACCGCTTTTTCCATGAGCAAGGGTATTTCTGGATCAGCACGCCCATTATTACTGCCAGCGATACCGAAGGCGCGGGTGAGTTATTCCGCGTTTCAACACTGGATATGATGAACATCCCTAAAACTGACAAAGGCGATGTGGACTACAGTGAAGACTTTTTCGGTCGTGAAGCTTACCTGACCGTATCCGGCCAGTTAAACGGTGAAACCTACGCCTGTGCGATGTCTAAGATCTATACCTTTGGACCGACGTTCAGAGCAGAGAATAGCAACACGTCCCGTCACCTGGCTGAGTTCTGGATGATCGAGCCGGAAGTGGCGTTTGCCGACCTGAACGATATCGCCCAATTGTCAGAAGACATGCTTAAATATGTGTGTAAAGCGGTTCTGGAAGAACGTGCCGATGATATGGCATTTTTTGCCCAGCGCATTAATAAAGATGCTATTACTCGCCTGGAAAAACTCATCAGCAGCGACTTCGTACGCATGGATTATACCGATGCGATTACCATTTTAGAGAACTGTGGCAAAGACTTCGAATTCCCGGTGAGCTGGGGAATCGACTTATCCAGTGAACACGAGCGTTATCTGGCTGAAGAGCATGTTGGCGCACCGATTATCATGCAAAACTATCCGAAAGACATTAAGGCTTTTTATATGCGCCTGAATGACGACGGTAAAACCGTAGCAGCCATGGACGTACTGGCTCCGGGAATCGGCGAAATCATTGGCGGTTCACAGCGTGAAGAACGTCTTGATGTGTTCGATAACCGCCTTGCAGAGATGGGCCTGTCTAAGGAAGACTATAGCTGGTATCGCGATTTGCGCCGTTATGGCACTGTGCCCCACTCGGGCTTCGGCTTAGGGTTTGAGCGCCTGGTCGCCTATGTCACCGGCATGCAAAACGTGCGTGATGTGATTCCGTTCCCACGTACACCGGGTAACGCCAGTTATTAAGCAGAGAATTGATAGCTGTACTTTGCAGAACACGGGGCGCTTTATGGCCCCGTTCTATTTTAAGTCGCCAGTGATTAGGTTAAGCTAGCGAAAACCCTTTTTGACGCCCGTGATGTCAGCGCCTCCACTATGTAATATCACCTGCCCCCAGTGTGAAGCCAATGTCAATGTACCGGCTTTGCAAAATAAACAGCGTGCTGTGTGTCCGCGCTGTGGCCATACACTGAGCATTTATCACCGCAATGATATGCCTGCTTCCCTTGCCCTTTCCTTGTCGGCAATGATTTTTTTACTCCTGTCGCTGCCATTTAATTTTCTGTCGTTCAGGGCCAATGGTCAGCAAAACAGTATCGACTTGCCCGGCGGCCTGAATGTGCTTGTGGAACAGGATTATGTCACCCTTGCCGTCATCACCGGCCTGGCCACTCTGGTGCTGCCCGGACTGGTGCTAACGGGGTTAATTATTCTGCTCAGTTGCCGTTTGCTGACCACACCGAGCCCCTGGATGAAAACGTTGCTACGCTGGGTTGAGTGGCTGATGCCCTGGAGTATGGCTGAAATTTTTCTGCTTGGTACCCTGGTGAGTCTGATCAAGATTACCTCGCTGGCAGATATAGCAATAGGTTTGTCTTTCTATGCTTTTGTGCTGTTCAGTGTTTGTATGAGCGCCGCACTGTTTTACTTTGATGATACCCGCCTGAAACTTTGGCTCCACAATGGCGAATTACCTGTTCTGACGCCGCTCAACTCACACATCGCCAACCTGAGTATTCAACGCACCTGGGCATTGCTGTTTACTGCGTTGATCCTGTATATTCCTGCTAATGCCTTGCCGATTATGAGCACGGAGTTGTTCGGTATTTCTGAGCCTAATACCATAATGGGTGGCGTGATATCGTTATGGGAGTCAGGCTCCTACCCGGTCGCCATGGTAATATTTGTTGCCAGTATTGTTATCCCGGTGGCCAAGCTGGTGGTACTCGCCAGGTTAACTTACGCCGTTCAATTTAAAGAGCTGACAAATCCCGGCAGACAGATCCGCTACTACCGGTTTATCGAATTTATTGGCCGCTGGTCGATGATAGACGTATTTGTAGTGGCGATTCTCGTCGCCCTAATCCAATTGGGTAGCACCCTGGCTATACATCCCGGACCAGCGGCTCTAGCATTTTGTGCACTGGTTTTTATTACCATGCTGGCCGCGATGACTTTTGATACCCGCTTAATCTGGCAGCAAAGGAAAGACTCAGATTTATGACCGATAACGCAGCAGTAAAACCAACCACGCGTATTTCCAAAGTATGGGTACTGCCCATTATTGCGTTACTGATTGGCGCGTGGATGGTGTATTACCAATGGCAAAACCAAGGCCCGTTGATCACCATTGATATGAGTTCCGCCAGCGGAATTGAGGTGAATAAAACGCCGATAAAAATTCGTGATCTTGACGTTGGGCAAGTGAAGAAAATCGAACTTAAACCTGAACTTGACGGCGTAACGGTAACCGCCCGGCTAGAAAAAAGTGCCGCCCGGTTACTCAATGAAAATACCCGCTTTTGGGTGGTTGCACCGCGGGTTTCATTTTCTGAAGTATCGGGACTCAACACCTTACTTTCCGGCAGTTTTATTGCTATGACCGCCGAAACCGGGCAAACCGAAAAAGATCATTTTACCGCGCTGGAACGCCCGCCGGTTACGCCACCGGGTACGCCTGGTTTACACGTCGAGTTACGCAGCGATAGCGATGATTTAACTTATAAACCCGGCGATACCATTATTTATAAAGGCTTTAAGGTCGGCGAGTTTGAGGAAGTCCACTTCGATGTAGAGCAGGGCCGTATTACCTACCGGGCTTTTATTCACGCGCCTTACCACAACCTGATCGATGAAAACACGCGGTTTTGGAATGTGAGTGGCGTTAAACTGCAACTGGCCTCCAATGGCCTGACGATTCAAACCGGAAGTCTGGAAACCCTGCTAGCAAATGGTGTGACATTTGGTAATCCTCAGGGTGATACCAAAGGCAAGCCGATAGATAATAACGCTAAATTTGTTATTTATGGTGATTACAACGCCGCCGCAGACGAGAGGTTCCGCTATGCTGCGCAATATGTCCTGCTTATTGATGAAAGTGTCCGAGGTCTCACTGTGGGTGCCCCGGTGGAATACCGCGGCCTGCAGATTGGCAAAGTAGCGACAATTAATTCCAGCAATGTGGACTTAGGCAGCCTGCTGGACGATGAATATCCAATCCCGGTACTTATTAATATTTATCCGGGTAAAGCGCGCCTGGAAGACAGCGAGGAAGGTCTGGCCATTTTACGTGAGCGACTGGGTCGCTGGATTAGGAAAGATCTGCGGGCCACACTACGAATGGGTAACGTTATCACCGGTGGGCTGTTTGTCGACCTTCAACATGTAGACCAACCGGAGCCGGCATCACTGCTAACACTGAACAATGCGAATGTTATCCCAACCGTGTCCAGTGAGTTTACCCAGCTCACCCAAAAAGCTGACGCCATCTTAGATAAAATCAATGCATTACCACTGGAAACACTGATTGCCGATATTACTACCGTTATTGACACCCTGAATGCGGCAGCCGAATCGGTCAATGAGACCAGTGATAATTTTGACGAAACGATGGCAGCACTTGACACTGCCTCACTTAACACACAGATTCAGCAGAGTTTGCAGGCTTTTGAGGGGTTGTTACAGCACTATTCAGAGGGCGGTTTAAGTAAAGCAGAAATTGCCGACACCGTAGACTCTCTACAGGAAACTCTCAGAACTATTCAACCGCTGCTGATGCAGCTTAATAAAACCCCGAATGGCCTGATTTTCTCGGATAATGCCGAAATAGATATTCAGCCTCAGGCGCAGGAGCAAGACCAATGAATAAGTGGATAGCGGGCATCGCAGTACTGTGGTTAGCAGGCTGCAGCAGTAAGCCGATTGGTTTAAACTACTATTTGCTGCATGAGCCTACTCTGACGACAGACGCACCAAGCACCGACATCAGCGACCAGCCTACCCTGTTTCTTCGTTCACTGAGTACACCGGATTACCTCAGGCAACGCAATCTGAGTTTGCAGTTAAGCGACAGCGAAATACATTTCGCGCCCAAGCATGTGTGGGCAGAGCCATTTGACCGGGATTTTAAAATGGCAATAAGTGAATCGTTATCAGTAAACCATAAAATGCGTCTTCGGGTGCAAAGCAGGTGGACAAATCCCGCTCAACCGGAGTACATTCTAGATATACAGCTGGATGATTTCATTCCCACTTACCATGGCAAGCTTATTTTAAAAGGAAAGTTCCGGCTGGAGTCAGACGGATCGCTACCGCAAATTGTTCAGTTTAATTACTGGCTACCACTCAACAAGGATGGTTTTGCGTTTTCAGTATCGCAGATGCGATTACTGGTCGATGAATTAACCAACGACGTTGTGACTAGAGTTGAAGCAAGCAGATAATCACTACACATCGATAAATCAACTTTTTAGCGGCCTCATTACCAGTGGCTGTCGCAGCGGTCTTGATGAAGACACCAACCGCAAGATTGTAGTGATCAATTTGTTTGCCATTGTTGGCATGTCGATTACGCTGGTACTGGGCATCAGGGCCTTGTTCAGTGAACAGCTCTCTTTGGGAATCGTATTATTATCTTCGGCGACCCTGTTCGGGTTATGCAAGGGGGTATTGCTCCACAGTAAGTTAAAAAACAACCATATTATTGCCCCCGCGCTGTTGGTACTCTGCCTGATCAGTCTGATGCTGTACCTGGTCGTTTTTGGTGGCGTGGCTGGCACCGGCCCGCTATGGATTTTTGTGCTGCCGCCGGTAGCCATGTTTTTTGCCGGCGTTTTTTGGGGTGTTATTACCGTTGGCCTGTTTATCGCACTTTGTTCGGTCATTCTGTTTTCCCCCGATAACGCCCTGCTGATCGCCAGTTACCCTTTCGAATTTAAAGTAAGGTTATTACTCTCTTTTGCCACCGTTACTTTTTTGTCGGCATTTTACGAGCACAGTCGGCAAACCAGCTTCATCATCATTCGTGATATCAGCGAAAAATTTGAACGACAGGCATTGTATGACGCCCTGACTAACCTGCCTAACCGGCGCGGCATTCAGAAATTTATTGATCACGAAATCAACCGTGCTAAACGACAGCAAGAGCACTTAACCCTGATACTGAGTGATATCGACCGCTTTAAACAGGTCAATGATAACTATGGTCATGATGGTGGGGACATCGCCCTCAGACACGTTGCCGACCTGTTTAAAGAGGTTATCAGAGATCAGGATGGCGTGGCACGCTGGGGCGGCGAAGAGTTTTTATTTGTCCTGCCTACCACCAATGAGAATAATGGCGTGGTGCTGGCCGAGAAAATTCGAGCCAGGCTGGAAACCACGCCAGTTCAGATACAAAACACTTCGCTGACCATTACCGCCAGCTTTGGTGTGGCACAAATCAATTTGGCGAATGGGCTGAATAATGCGCTGTCACTAGCTGACAAGGCCCTGTATAAGGCAAAAGAAAAGGGTCGCAATAAGGTCTTAAGTGCGTCATCATTGATACCTTAAAATAATAGGGTTAAGCAGCATCGCCTTTTAATAGTTAGTTACAATTATAGAAGGATCTGTTGGCTTATATCGCCCATACTATAAAAGCAAATAAAAGCGAATCCAGGGTCAAAGGAATTACAGATATGAAGTGGATAAGAGTAATCTTACCAATAGCCATCATTGTTCTGGGGATTGGAGCAATGAAAACAGTTACTGCATTAGGTGACACCACAGAAGAAAGTGAATCGGTTGATACCCGTCCGTCAGTTCAGGTTACGCAATTAAAACCGGAATCCTTTGCCATTAATATTGAAGCCTTCGGCGAACTTGCGCCCTTAGAAAGCACCCGTCTGGCGGCTCAGGTAAGCGGAGAAGTGGTTGAATGGAACCCGAATTTCGTGGCCGGCGGCATAGTTAAGCGAGGCGAAACACTTTTCACCATTGAAAAAGACGCCTACACCGCTGCCCTGCTGCAAGCTGAGTCAGCACTGGCTAATGCTGAAGCTTCATTAATCGAAGAAAAAGCGCTGGCCAATGTAGCAGAACGAGAAGCTGCTACACTACCCGACTCCAGGGTTACCGACCTTTACCTGCGTAAACCTCAGATATTATCAGCTCAGGCGGCGTTAAAAGCAGCTCAGGCACAAATGAAAATTGCCAGGCGTGACCTGGCTAACTGCGAAGTCGTGGCACCTTATGATGCGCTAATCCTTAGCCGCTCAATAGGTAAAGGCGATTTCCTGAGTGTTGGTACCACTGCCGCCACTTTGTACAACGTAGAAGTAGGCGAAGTGACCTTTCCTCTGGCCCGTTTCGACCAGGCTTTTCTACCGGAGCAACTCAGCGGTATTGAAGCGACAGTGTCTTTGTTAAACGGTACCACTGACGAAATTCAGCGCTCTGCCACCATCGTCCGCGATTCCGGTATCTACGACAGCGCGACCCGTATGACTCACCTGGTAGCCAGAATTAACGACCCGTACGGTTTAAGTTCACAACAACCGGTATTGCGTTTTGGTGCTTACACTAAGGTTACGTTTACCGGTAAAACCATTGATAACGTCTACCGCATTCCGCAGGAACTGGTTAACCGACGCCAGCTATGGATTCTCGATGATGCCGACAAACTGGTCGCCAAACCGGTTGAAGTTGTGCGTGAAGTAGGCAGTGAATTCTTAATTAAGGTGGATATATCCGCTGATGATCGGATTGTTATGACGCTACCTGAGTATCCGCAAAACGGGATGGCCGTTAAGGTCATTGAAAATGCCGATAAACTCGTCGCAAAACAACCTTAATTAACGGAAACCACCGCAATGTCAGATCCATTAAACCCACAATCCGGGATTATTTCGTGGTTTGCCCGTAATTCGGTTGCTGCCAACCTGTTGATGATATTCATCCTGATAATGGGTGCTTTTGGCTATAAAACCATTCAGCGCCAGATGTTTCCGAATATCGAAATCAACTATATCAATATTACGGCACAATATCGTGGCGCGTCGCCGCAGGAAATTGAAGAAAGTATCCTGATTAAGATAGAAGAGAGCCTGAAAGACGTTAGCGAGATCAAACGCACAGTGTCCCGGGCTTTCAGAAACAGTGGCCGCATTTCACTGGAAATTGATAAAGACGAAGAACTTACCGATGTACTCGATAAAATAAAACTGCGTGTTGACAGTATTGCCACCTTTCCTGCAGATATGGAACCGGTCACTATTGCGCAGGCCGAGTTCCAACAACAGGTCTATGAAATGGCCCTGGTCGGCGATATTCCATTAGAGGAATTAAAACCCATCGCCAAGGAAATTGAAGATGACCTACTCCAGTTAGGCACTATTTCTCTGGCTGAAGCCCGGGTACCCACCGATGAAATAGCTATCGAAATTAAGCCTGAACTGCTGCGCATGTATAACCTGACGATTTCAGATGTTACCAATGCCATTAATCAGTATTCTGCTAACGTTTCTGCAGGACAATTACGAACCGATGCTGGCCTGGTGTCAGTGCGTATTGAGAGCCAGTTTTATAATGGCGAAGAGTTTGCCAGCATTCCGGTAAAAATCGGCGCAGATGGCGCAAAAGTGGTGCTTTCTGATATTGCCGAGATTAAAGACGGTTTTACCGAAGGTGAACGCTACTTCCGCTATACCGGGCAAAATGCCGTGCTGATCGCCGTGAATGCCACCAAATCACAGAACATCCTGCCTATCGCCGAAACCGTGAAAAACTTTATGGCGTTTAAAAACCAGGAATTGCCTGCCGGTCTTCAGCTTAAAGAACTGGTCGACATGACTTATTACCTGAACGCCCGTCTGGATATGATGCTCAGCAACCTGTTTCAGGGGGCAATGCTGGTCGCTTTAATGCTAACCATCTTTCTGCGATTCCGGCTGGCTTTCTGGGTAATGGTTGGCTTGCCGCTGTGTTTCTTAGGCGCTGTAATGCTGATGCCTGTGTTTGGCGTTAGCGTAAATATACTGTCGCTCTTCGCATTCATAATGGTGTTGGGTATTGTGGTGGACGATGCCATTGTAATAGGAGAAAGTGCCTACACAGAGATAGAGCAGCGAGGACCCGGGGTAGAGAACGTTATCCGCGGCGCCAAACGTGTAGCCACACCGGCGACTTTCGGGGTACTTACTACCATTGCGGTGTTTGCACCGTTTACCCTGAGCAGCGGGCCTGAAGGAGAATTCTTTTATAATATCGCTGTTGTGGTGATCCTTTGTCTTGCCTTCAGCCTGATAGAATCCAAGTTGATCCTGCCTGCCCACATTGCTCATATAAAATTCAGCAAAGTAAAACCTGATGGCTGGCGTGCGCGCTTTAACGGCAGATTTAATCAGTTTGTTCATGGCCCCTATCGCCGCACTGTTGAAAGAGCCGTGCAATGGCGCTGGGCTGTGCTGGCGGTATTTGTAGCGATGCTGATGCTGAGTTGGGGACTGGTTGCCGGTAATCACGTGCGCATGATCCCCAACCCGAAAGTCCCTCACGACTTCCCTAGTATCGGCATCGAGATGAACGAAAATGTGTCGGATATGGCGACCATTGAAGCGTTGAAAACCATCGAATCGGTAATTTGGCAAATTGAAGAAGAAACTATTAAGGAATATGGTTCGGGCATGATCCGTGATCTGCTGGCATTCAATGAATCCCGCACCGAAGCTCGAATAGTTATTCCTCTGGTTGATGAGGACGCACGTCACTTTAATACCTTTGAACTGGCCCGTAAGTGGCGCGAAAAGATCCCGGAAATCGCCGGTATGAAGAGCTTCAGTATTGAAGACGATGTGAACGGCGGTGGTGATAGCGGCGAGTTTGGTTACCTGCTGTATGGTGCCGACATTAAGTCGCTCAACGAAGCGGGATTGCGCTTTATTCAGATGTTGCAACAGGAAAGAGGCCTCTATGATGTGAGCTCTACCATTGACCCGGCCAGCAAAGAAGTACGTATGGAGTTGCTACCGGCAGCATATGAACTCGGCCTTACCCTGCGTAATATTGCCAATCAGGTAGGCCTGAGCTTTTACGGTGGTGAAGCACAGCGGGTGATCCGCGACGGCGAGGAAGTCCGGGTGATGGTGCGCTATCCGCGGCTTACCAGAGAACGTTTTTCTGACCTCAAGTACACAGTCATTACTACTCCCGATGGTAGTGAGGTCATGTTAGGTGATGTGGTTGCTCTAAGCGAAGAGCCAGGAATTAGCTACATTCGACGTGAAGAAGGCTACCGCTCCGTTTATGTCTGGGGTGCCATCGATGAAGAACAGGTTGAACCTAACGAGGTGGTTGCCAGTATTGATGAAAAACTGTTGCCACAGCTGTTTAAGGAATTCCCCAATGTTCAAACCCAACTGGGCGGCGACATTGAAGAACAGCAAGCCCAGCAGGATGAACAAATCATGTTCTTTGTGGCCGCGATGATTATGGTGTACATCTTACTGGCGGTCCCGCTCAAAAGTTACGGACAGCCGTTGATCATCATGTCGGTGATCC
Organism: uncultured Alteromonadaceae bacterium; assembly: GCA_950073835.1. Classification (GTDB taxonomy): domain Bacteria; phylum Pseudomonadota; class Gammaproteobacteria; order Enterobacterales; family Alteromonadaceae; genus Alteromonas. The sequence continues at coordinate 40,806 of CATMRP010000012.1, read as the reverse complement.
CTTTTAGTCTGACCGGGGCAATCTGGGCGCACTATGTGCTTGGCCTCGACCTGAGTATGATGTCTACCTTTGGGTTGATCGCTGCCGCCGGGGTGGTGATTAACGACTCTCTGGTAATGACCGATTACATTAACCAGAAGCGACAGGAAGGACACTCTGTTTTACAAGCCGTACAAGAAGCAGGTTGTGCGCGATTCCGCGCGATTACCCTGACCTCAATTACGACCTTTGCCGGGGTGCTTCCAATCCTGTTTGAAACCAGCCTGCAAGCGAAATTTGTGGTTCCCATGGCGGCTGCGCTGGGATCAGCGGTATTATATGCCACCCTGGTTACCTTGCTTTTGGTGCCGTGTTTGTATTTGATTTTACAGGATCTGACTACCCTGTTTGGCAAATTCTTTGGCCTGTTCCCATTGCTGAAAAATAAGCTGACAGGAAAATCTCCCCAGCTTTCTTAGCCTAATTAACTTCGGGGAACGCGGTTGCCAGACCGTGTTCCCCGCAAGCTTTTCAGTTACACTTCGCACCAAGAATACCAACTTGTAATAACAACTTGCCTTTTGCATGGTTCGACAGAGGAGACCTAATGGCCATTACAATTCGCCCCGCTCAGATATCTGATACCGAGACTATCCTGCATTTCATTAAAGAGCTGGCTATTTACGAAAAGGCTGAGCACGAAGCCAAAGCCACTCCTGAGCATATTCACAATACGCTGTTTTGCGAAACACCCCATGCCCATGGCCTGATCTGCGAACACAACGGCCACCCCATCGGCTTTGCGATTTACTTTTTCAGTTACTCTACCTGGCAGGGCCAGTACGGTATTTATCTTGAAGATCTGTATGTATCTCCACAAAGCAGAGGACTCGGCGCCGGTAAACAACTGTTAACCCACCTGGCTGGCATTGCCGTGAAAAAAGACTGTGGACGATTTGAGTGGAGCGTGCTCGATTGGAATCAGCCTGCCATTGATTTTTATGAATCATTGGGCGCTAAACCGCAGGGCGAGTGGATCCGCTACCGGTTAGACGGCGATGCACTTAAAGCCCTGGGTAGCCAGGCCTGAGCCGATAGCGAATAGCTAATGACTAGCGGCGCTTCTCCACCGAAGCGCCAAAATAGCGAAAGATATCCCGCCAGCTAACAATTCCAACCGGCTCTCCCCGCTCGTTGATAACCGGTAAACAAGAAATTTTATGCTGATTAAATAAACCAATGGCCTTCACCATGGTGTCGGTCACCTTAAGGGTTATGACCTCCCTGGTCATGATCTGATGGACTTTACGCTCCAGCGTGGCGCGATCGCGGATCCGCTCACTAATGCTATTAATAAACGGACTGATGGCTTTAAGGTAATCACGGTCTGACAGCACACCCACCAGCTTTTCATCTTCAACCACCAGCAAGTGATGGAAGCCACTGGCTTCAAATATCTCTTTGACCACGGCCAGCGAATCATCCATTTGTACGGTCACTATGCGGCGGGTCATAACACTGGGTATACTCATTTCATACTGCTCCGTAACTGGCGGTAATAAAGGGCCTAAAGACGCTGTTTCATCAGTGGAAATCTCACCATTACCGTGTAATAGTAGCTTATAAAGTCAAAGACAATATAACAATTCAAAGGACGTCAAATGACCACTCGTTTTTATCAACGACTCCTTAATCATCCTTATCTGATTATTTTGTTCAGCACTATACTGATCGTTGCACTGGCGGCCGGCGCTCAGAACCTGTATTTCCGCGGCGATTACAAAACCTTTTTTCGGGAAGATAATCCGCAACGGGTGGCATTTGAAGAAATGCAGGATATGTTCAATAAAACAGAAACGGTGAATATTCTGGTGGTGCCCGATTCTGGCAACGTATTTAACGTCACCACCCTGAATTTAATCCAATCCCTCACCGAAGAAGCCTGGCAAACCCCTTACTCCATTCGCATTAACTCTATTACCAATTTTCAGCATACCTATGCTGAAGGTGATGATTTAATTGTCGATAAACTCTACCCGGACTGGCAAACCCTGACCCCGGAAGTCATCGACAATATTAAACAGGTGGCTCTGAGTGAGCCTGATGTGGTGAACCGGCTGGTTTCACCAGATGGCCAGGTAGGGGTTATCAGTATAACCGTGCGCATGGGCGATGGTGACCAAACCCCGGAAGTAGAGGAGATAGGTGATTTTGTAAAAAACATTAAGAACCGGGTTGCCAGTGAACATCCCGACCATTCGCTGTATTTAACCGGCGTGGTTATGCTCAATGATGCCTTCCAGATTGCCGCTAACGATGATGCCGCCACCCTTGTACCCGCTATGTTTGCTGCCATTATTGTGATGATTGGGGTGCTAATGCGCTCCGTTTTTGCAGCAATAACCACGCTCATCATTGTTATCACTACGATTGCTTCCACCATGGGCTTTGCTGGCTGGAACGGATTCTTTCTCAGCGTTTCAACTGTCAACGTGCCCACCATGGTAATGACGCTGGCCGTGGCTGATTGTGTGCACGTGATAGCATCCTGGTTTCAACATATGCGTGAGGGCGAGAGTCGCGATGAAGCCCTGTACAATGCGCTGGCATTAAATTTTATGCCGGTGGTCATTACTTCGGTTACCACCTCAATTGGTTTCTTAACCCTGAACTTTTCCGATGTGCCAATTCTGGTAGATTTAGGAAACCTCACTGCTATGGGCGTCATGCTCGCCTGTGTGCTGGCCCTCACTCTGTTGCCGGCCATGCTGAAAGTATTACCCATTAAACCACCTCAACAGAGCAGCTCAAAACCGCTGCCCTGGCTCACCAATCTGGGGGAGTGGGTAATCACCTATCACCGCCGGGTATTACCCTACAGTGCGATTGTTTTTGTTACCGCGTTGATCCTGGCGTCCACCAATCAGCTTAATGACATAGCTATCAAGTATTTCAGTCAGGACAACACTTTCCGTCAGGCTGCTGATTATCAGTCTGAACACCTTAGTGGCCTGGCCACCATTGATTTTGCCATTTACACCGATGAGCTCTCCGGCATCAACAAACCGGAAGTTTTAACTTCGGTACAGGCGTTAACAGAATGGCTAAGGGCACAGCCGGAGGTTGATCATGTTTCCTCCATTAGTGACACCTATAGAAAGCTCAACAAAAACATGAATTATGATGATGAGAATTTCTACCGTTTACCACTTGATGCGGAGCTGGCCGCTCAGTACCTGTTGCTGTTTGAGATGTCTTTGCCCTATGGGCTCGATTTGAATAACCAGATAGACGTCGACAAAGCCGCCACCCGAATCAGCGTGACACTGGATAACCTGGGCAGTAAAGAACTCACGGCCTTTGAACAACGGGCCAAAGACTTTTTTCACAAACTGGCACCCGAGCTGAGGTTAACCGCGGCCAGCCCGGCCCTGATGTTTGCTCACATTGGTGAGACCAATATGCAAAGTATGCTGAAGGGATCGCTCACAGCACTGGTGATCATCTCAGTGCTGCTTATCTTTGCCTTAAAATCTCTGAAACTGGGCACGATCAGCCTGGTGCCTAATTTGCTACCAGCCGGATTAGGTTTTGGCATCTGGGCCTTGCTGTCGGGTGAAATCAATATGGCGCTTTCGGTGGTGCTGAGTATGACACTGGGGATCATTGTGGATGACACGGTGCACTTTTTATCCAAGTATAAAAAAGCCCGTGAACAAGGTAACAGTGCCGAACAAGCCGTGCGATATGCCTACCAAACCATTGGTCAGGCACTTATTGTGACCACCACAGTGCTGACGGTGGGCTTTGGCATTCTTAGCCTGTCCAGTTTTGCGCTGAATTCCGATATGGGCCTGCTGACCGCTATTATTCTGGTGGGTGCGCTGGTAATCGACTTACTTTTCCTGCCCGCGTTTTTACTCTGGCTGGATACCGACCGAACGGCTAATACTCACTCGTAGATATCAATGTGCGGAGCCTCAGGATCATGATGATGCTCCGGCGTTTCACCATGGCTGTCGTAGAGCAGCTCTTCCTCGTCTTCTGGCGCTTGTGCAGCAGATTGTTCATCAGCTTGCTTTTGGGGCTGCTGCCGGGATGACTCCTGATCCTGCCGGGGTGCTTTTTCGTGCACCTTATACTGCTCCTGTTCACTGATCAGGCGTTCTTCATCATGGGTTTCTTTCTCATCTTCAGACAGATGCTTAGCCCGGGCTTCTTTACTGACCCGCTTGACCTTCTCGTCGACTACCACCGGCACCTTGCCTTCCCGTGGCAAAACCGAAAATAACAGATCGTTACTCATTACACCCCCCCCGTCCAACTTTTGCCTCAACTATACGCCTTTATGTATAATTATTCACCAGCTTAGGGTATTCATTCCAAACTAGCAGGTCTTATAACCATTAATTAGAGTATATTTACCCGCAAAAGTTGCAAAACACTTGCAATGGCTGCGCGTCTTGGCTATTGTTTGCGCGTCTAAATTAATGAACAAAATTTTATACATGATTAAACGCGCCGCCATTCATCACCACCATCATAAAGCATAACCTTTCAGGTTTGTGCTGGAAGGTTGTTGTTTTCCTTCCAGTGGCGCAGATAAAGAATATCGACCCCCGGAAGGAAACTTCCGGGGGTTTTTCGTTAATGGCGCACCAAATTCAGGACTAATTAGAGGACCATCACCATGAGTGATAACAGCAGACTGCGAATTGCAATTCAAAAATCCGGTCGTTTAAGCGACGACAGCATTGCACTTCTTAAAGCTATAGGCATTAAACTCAATATTCGCGATCGCCTGCTGATTGCCCATTCTACCAATGAGAATATCGACCTGCTGCGTGTTCGCGACGATGACATTCCAGGCCTGGTTATGGACGGTGTAGTGGATATGGGCTTTATTGGTGAAAACGAGTTAGAAGAAAAAATGCTCGAGCGTCAGGCAGCTGGCAAAGCAGCCGACTTCGAAGTTCTGCGTCGTCTTGATTACGGCGGTTGCCGTTTATCTCTGGCGGTACCTACCGAAATGGACTACAACGGCGCAGCCTCTTTGGCCGGTAAAAAAGTAGCAACTACCTACCCCTATTTACTTGAGCGTTATTTTAAAGAACAAGGCATTAACGCTAAAGCGGTTATGCTCACGGGCTCAGTGGAAGTGGCTCCTCGCGCCGGTGTGGCTGATGCCATTTGTGATTTGGTGTCAACCGGTGCCACCCTGGAAGCCAACGGCCTGCAGGAAGAAGAAGTGATCTTCCGCTCAAAAGCCGTACTGATTCAACGCGCCGACGGTGAACTGAGCGCCGAAAAACAAGCGCTAATTAACCGTTTGGTACCGCGCATTGATGGCGTTATTCAGGCCAAAGAAAGTAAATATATTATGTTGCACGCGCCAAAAGCGTATCTGGAGCAGGTAAAAAGCTTACTCCCTGGTGCCGAGAATCCAACCGTGCTGCCACTGGCTGGCAGTGACGACACCGTGGCTATCCATGTTGTTAGTCCCGAGAACCTGTTCTGGGAAACCATGGAAAAGCTAAAAGCACTGGGCTGCAGCTCCATTCTAGTTATGCCAATTGAAAAGATGATGGGTTAAAAGCGAGGCTAATCCTATGATTAACTGGTCGACTCTGACTTTTGCACAACAAATTGATGCACTGGCTCGCCCGGCGATGGCCGACAGCGCCAAGCTCAAGGCAACAGTGGCAGACATCCTTGCTCAGGTTGACGCACGCGGCGACGAGGCGGTGCTGGAATTCACCCGCCGTTTCGACTCACCTGCGCTTACCAGCCTGAAACTCAGTATTGAAAAACGTGACGAGCTTGCAGCAAGGGTGACGCCTGAAGTACAGGATGCCATTCAAACGGCGTTTGCCAATGTAAAACAGTTCCACGAAGCCCAGTATCCACAGGATATCCGGCTAACCACTACGCCAGGCGTAGTCTGCGAGCAACGTTTTACGGCGCTGGAAGCGGTGGGCTTATACATCCCGGGAGGGAGTGCACCACTGCCCTCTACCGTGATGATGCTGGGTGTACCGGCAATGGTGGCTGGCTGTGAGCGAAAGGTACTGTGTACGCCGCCTAATGCCCGGCAGGAAATTGCTCCTGAGATCGCGTTTGCTGCCAAATGCTGCGGCATAGGGGAGATTTACCTGTGTGGCGGTGCGCAGGCGATTGCCGCTATGGCGTTTGGCACCGACACCATTACCAAAGTGGATAAAATCTTCGGCCCCGGTAATAGCTTTGTTACCGAAGCCAAGCAGCAGGTTAGTCAGCGCGCCGACGGTGCCGCCATTGATATGCCAGCCGGGCCATCGGAAGTTTTGGTACTGGCCGATGAAAGTGCCGACGCCGATTTTGTTGCCTCTGATTTACTTTCCCAGGCCGAACACGGCCCCGATTCACAAGCGATCCTGGTGACTAACAGCGCTGAGCTGATTGAGGCAGTAGAAGCCGCGGTGGCCAAACAACTGGCGGCGCTATCGCGCAATAGTATTGCCAGCAAAGCCATGGAAAACGCCCGTTATATTCTGACCGGCTCAGTGAACGAAGCCATTGCCGTGAGCAACCAGTACGCCCCAGAGCACTTAATAGTGCAATGTGATAATTCACGGGGCTTGCTGCCGCTAATAAAACATGCCGGCTCAATATTTTTAGGCCCGTGGTCACCGGAGAGTGCCGGCGATTACGCCTCTGGCACCAACCACGTATTGCCAACTTATGGCTACGCCAGAAACTACTCCAGCCTGGGACTGCTGGATTTTATGCGCCGCTACACGATTCAGGAACTCAGTGAAGACGGCATGCGCAATTTAGGCCCGGCCATTATGCAACTGGCTGATGCCGAAGGGCTCGATGCTCACCGCAATGCGGTGGGCTATCGGCTGAACAAATTGAACAAGCAAAACGATTAACTAACAGAGACCGCTATGACGAGCAAACTGGTTGATACTTTAATCAACGCCAATCTGGTGCCGCTGAAACCCTATGAATCAGCGCGCCGGTTATTTTCCGGTGGTCAGGACTGGCTAAACGCCAACGAATCGCCTTTTGCCAATCCTTACGACATTGACTCGGGTAACTTTAACCGTTACCCCTCCTGTCAGCCCGACAGCGTGATTAACGGCTATGCCAACTATGCCGGTGTAGATAAGTCACAACTGATAGTAACGCGCGGCGCCGATGAAGGTATTGAGCTGTTAATTCGCACCTTTTGTACCCCGGGCGAAGATAATATTCTGATATGCCCGCCGACCTATGGCATGTATGCCATCAGCGCGGAAACCTGTGATGTAGGTATTAAACGCGTTCCCTTAAACGCCAACTTTAGCCTGGATGTAGACGGAATCTGCGCGACAGAAGACGTTAACCTGGTATTTATTTGTGCGCCTAATAACCCTACCGGCACGCAGGTTAGCAAAGCTGACTTAACTGCGGTACTTGAGCATTTTGCAGACACCGCCCTGGTAGTGGTAGACGAAGCCTACATTGAGTTTGATATCGACAACACCTGGGCAACGCAGCTGGCAGCTTACCCTAACCTGGTGGTATTACGTACGCTTTCCAAAGCCTTTGCCCTGGCCGGTTTACGCTGTGGCTTTACCATTGCCAGTGAAGCGATAATCCAGTCGCTGTTAAAAGTGATTGCACCCTACCCTATCCCGGAACCGGTAGCGCAAATTGTGGCGCAGGCATTAACGGCCGAGAATATTGCGCGAATGCAGCAACAGGTGACGTTTTTAAATGAACAGCGCACCACGCTGCAGGCAGAGCTGGCCAAACGGCCCGGCGTAGCACTGGTTGGCGATGTGAAAGCCAACTATATTTTGTTCCGCCACAGCCACTGCGCGCAGATCATGCAATACCTGGTAAGTCAGGGCATGCTTATTCGCGATCAGTCCAAACAACTTAACCTGCAAAACTGCCTGCGGGTAACTATTGGCAGCGCTGAACAGAATCAGCGTTTACTTTCCTTATTAGACGCTTATTTTGAGCAAGCGGGAGCATCACTGTGAGCCAGCAAGCTATTTTATTTATCGACCGTGACGGCACTCTGGTAGAAGAGCCACCTATCGACAAGCAACTCGACAGCCTCGAAAAGCTGGTATTCGAACCTCAGGTGATCCCGGTTTTACTCAAACTGAAAGCCGCCGGCTTCAGACTGGTGATGGTGACCAATCAGGATGGTCTGGGTACCGACAGCTTTCCGCAGGCCGATTTTGACCTGCCCCACAATGCCATGATGGCAGTGTTTGAAAGTCAGGGCGTGACCTTCGACGATGTGTTGATTTGCCCGCACTTTGATGAAGACAACTGTTCCTGCCGTAAGCCTAAACTTGGTCTGGTCAAAGACTATCTGCAACAGGGTAAGGTCGACTTTACCCGCTCATACGTGATTGGCGATCGCATGACTGATATGCAGTTGGCCGAAAACATGGGTATTAAAGGTATTCAGTACAGCCGTGACGGCATTAACTGGCCGGCTATCGAGAAGCAATTACTGGCGTCTTCACGCATTGCTGAAGTCACCCGAACCACCTCTGAAACCGACATTCATGTACGGGTAGATTTAGACTCGACGGCAAAGTCGACGATTGCCACCGGCATGGGCTTTTTCGACCATATGCTCGACCAGATTGCCACCCACGGTGGTTTTGAGTTACAGCTTAAAACTGACGGTGATCTGCACATCGACGATCACCACAGTGTAGAAGACACTGCACTGGCGTTAGGGGAAGCCCTTAAGAAAGCACTGGGTAACAAGCGTGGCATTGGCCGCTTTGGTTTTGCCCTGCCGATGGATGAGTGTCGCGCCGAATGTATTATGGATATTTCCAATCGCCCTTACCTGAAATTTGATGCCAAATTCAGCCGTGATCAGGTTGGCGAAATGGCCACCGAGATGGTTGAGCACTTCTTTTATTCACTGGCCCAAAGCATGGGACTGTCGCTGCACTTATCCACCAGCGAAGGTAATGCTCACCATCAGGTAGAGAGCCTGTTTAAGGTATTTGGCCGGGCGTTACGTCAGGCCATTACCCGTTCGGGTGATGCCCTGCCAAGCAGTAAAGGAGCCCTGTAATGACCCAGCAAACCATTGTTATTGTTAACACCGGTTGCGCCAATATTTCCTCGGTTAAATTTGCCCTTGAGCGCCTGGGTGTCAGTGTAACGGTATCGGACGATCCGGCGGTTATTAAAGGTGCCGATAAGGTATTTTTACCCGGCGTCGGGGCAGCTGGCGCGGCCATGACCAGCATCACCGCCAAACAGCTTATTCCAACGCTACAAGGCTTAACTCAGCCGGTACTGGGCGTGTGCTTAGGCATGCAGCTGATGGTTGAGCAATCCGATGAAGCCACTACTGGCACCATCGACTGTTTAAAGCTGTTACCCGGCCATGTGAAACGCATGCAGGCTGGCGAGCTGCGCTTACCCCACATGGGCTGGAATACCATTAGCCCGGTCGGCGACTCGCCGCTGTTTAAAGGCTTAGGCGAAGGCACTTATTTTTATTTTGTGCACAGCTTTGCAGTGCCTGTTTATGAGCACACCCTGGCGAGCTGCGAGTACGGCCAAACCTTTTCAGCGGCTATTCAGCACAATAATTTCTTCGGGGTGCAATTTCACCCTGAGCGTTCAGGTGAAGCCGGCGCACAACTGCTAACCAACTTTGTGAACCTATAATCATGATTATACCTGCTATCGATTTAATCGACGGCGCCGTGGTGCGACTGTACCAGGGCGACTATAACCAAAAAACCCAGTACACCCTTGACCCGGTGGAGGTCGTACACAGCTATGCTGATCAGGGCGCCGAATGGCTGCACATTGTTGATCTCACCGGTGCCAAAGACACCGATAAGCGACAGCTGGAACTGATCCGCGCCATGGTTGATACCAAGCGCATGAAATTCCAGTCGGGCGGTGGCATTCGTGAGGAGCGCGAAGTGGCACAACTGCTTGAGTCGGGTGTTAGCCGCGTGGTCATTGGCTCGCTGGCAGTAAAGCAAACCGAGCTGGTAAAAAGCTGGGTAAAACAGTACGGGCCGGGGCACATTGTACTGGCGCTGGATATTAACATCGACGATGACGGCAATAAGTTTATTGCCACCCACGGCTGGCAGGAGAACTCCGGCGTATCACTGGAGCAAATCCTCGAAGCCTTTGCCGAAGTGGATGCTAAGCACGTGCTTTGCACCGATATCAGCCGTGACGGCACGCTTCAGGGTTCAAATGTTGAACTGTATACCGAGGTGAGTAAACAGTTCCCTAACGTATCCTGGCAGGCCTCTGGCGGCATTGGCGGACTTAATGATATTCGCGCGTTACGCCCGACCGGTGTGGGCGGCGTCATTTTAGGCCGGGCACTACTGGAAGGTAAATTCACCGTTGAGGAGGCTATTGCATGCTGGCAAAACGGATAATTCCCTGTCTTGACGTACGCGACGGTAAGGTGGTTAAAGGCGTACAATTTCGTAATCACGAAATCATTGGCGATATCGTACCGCTGGCCGAGCAATACGCCAAAGCCGGTGCCGACGAACTGGTTTTTTATGATATTACCGCCAGCTCCGATCAGCGCGTGGTGGATAAAAGCTGGGTGAGCCGTATTGCTCAGGTTATTGATATTCCTTTTTGTGTCGCAGGCGGGATTAAGTCGGTAGAAGATGCCGGGCGCATTCTTGAGATGGGCGCGGATAAAATTTCGATTAACTCACCGGCCCTTACCAATCCCAACCTGATTAATGAACTGCACGATGTATATGGGCAGCAGTGTGTGGTCATTGGTATCGACAGTTTTTATAACGAAGCCAATAACCAGTACGAAGTGTACAAATTTACCGGCGATGAAAGCCGCACTCAGCAAACTGCCTGGCAAACCCTGGACTGGATCAAAGAAGTGCAGTCACGCGGTGCGGGCGAGATTGTGCTTAACTGCATGAATCAGGATGGTGTGCGCAAAGGCTATGATATTGCCCAGCTGGCAGCCGTGCGGGACGTTTGTAACATCCCACTGATTGCGTCAGGCGGTGCCGGTGCCATTGAACACTTTACCGACGTATTTAAGCAAGCCGATGTCGACGGCGCGCTGGCCGCCTCAGTATTCCACAAAGCCATTATTAACATCGACGAATTAAAAGCGACTCTGGTAGCTGCCGGTGTCCCCATGCGCCAGCGTTATACGGTTGGGGCATAAGGAAACAACTATGAAAATTACACTAGACACCCAGGGCCAGTTAGCCTGGGCAAAAATGGATAACCTGCTACCCGCCATCGTGCAGGATGCGGTGACCGGCAAAGTATTGATGCAGGGTTACATGAACCCGGAAGCACTCGAGGTTACCCTGAGTAGCGGTAAAGTCACCTTTTTTAGCCGCTCTAAGCAGCGCCTATGGCAAAAAGGTGAAACTTCCGGTAACACGCTGGATTTAGTCAGTGTCAGCAGTGATTGCGATGACGATTCGTTATTGGTGCTGGCCAACCCTAACGGCCCTACCTGTCACACCGGCGCTGAGAGCTGTTGGTTTGATGGCGACATTGCCGATTACACCTTTGTTGGCGATTTAGAGCGGGTGCTGGCTGCGCGTAAATCGGCCGATCCGGAGTCGAGCTACACCGCCAAACTGTACAGTAAAGGTGTAAAGCGTATCGCGCAGAAAGTAGGTGAAGAAGGCGTTGAAACTGCGCTAGCGGCCACCGTGATGGATAAAGAAGAGCTGCGTAATGAAGCAGCAGACTTGCTTTACCATTTAACGGTATTGCTCCAGGCCTGTGATATGTCGGTATCAGAAGCGGTAAACGTTCTCAGAGAACGCCACAAAGGCTAACCACCACGACTTGAACAAAGGCTACCTGATGGTGGCCTTTTTTATGCGTCACTGATAACCCAGTTCCCGGGCGGCAACCTGCAGGCGCTCCACTATCTCTGGGTCCATATCACCATTAGCCGCCAGATAAGCCACAACAGACAGTGCCGGTACAGCCTGCACAACCTTAATATCCCCGGCTTGTAAACCAGCCAGCTCCGCGGTGGCTTCAATCAAGTCAGGATCTTCAATAATGATATCAACAGTACCCACCTTTAACTGCTCCCATGAACAGAGAATATCGGCGCATACCAGTAGGTCTTTACCTTCCCTGAGGCCTTTGGTAACGAGCCAGGATTCGGCAATGTCGCCCCGCTGAGCGGCTGCTGACAGGCCATTCAGATTAAGCTGGCTATCAAGCTGGATATCGTTTCGTTTCGCGAGCGACAAAATGCTCAGGTCAAACCTGGCAACCGGAGCAATCCAGTGAAACCGATCTTCGCGCTGCGGCGTCTTTGCCATGGAGTAAATCAAGGCCCGGCTGGAGCGCTCGACATTAAGCATCGCCCTGGCCCAGGGATATATCTTGAATTCAGCAGTAAGCCCGGCATGAGAAATGATGTTGCGGACCCGCTCCGTAGCAATACCACTAACCTGATCACCTTCCAGGTATTGATAAGGTGGTGATACTTCGGTATACACGACCAATGAGGGCGTATTAGCGAATGCTCCTCCGGTGCTGAGCGCGAATAGACAAAAACTACTGATTAGCTGGCGAAACTTCATTGGGTACAGCAACGAATAAACAACATGCTGCTAGTGTAAACTTATGCAGCTTATTTGCCTAGCCTACAGCGTTAAGAACGCCTCACTAAACCAGCACTACCAGCCGTTTACCCGTGACCAGATGGCTGTGATGTTGCCATCATCGCCAATCACATGATATTTCGAATACTGAGCTGCTGTAGCACAGGCATGAATAGGTAAAATGCGCAGTAAACGGCCATAACCAAAGACAGACTCCGGCGGTGTAAGATTATCCCGATGGCTGATAATGCCATGTTCCTGATTGGTAGCGCTCACATACCAGCCGTCCAGTAGCTTGCCATGTTCATCACACACCAGGCCATACCCACAATCCTGCTGCTGTGATGCCGTGCCCTGATCGCGCGATAGAGCCATCCAGCCGGCATCAACAATCACCCAGTTTTTATCGCCCTGATGACCGATAACGGAAGTCAGCACAGACAGGGCAATATCGGTAGTTTCACACACCCCAAGGCCAGCCATAACACAATCGAATGTGGCATAGACGCCAGCCCGAAGTTCATTAATACCGGTATGCTCAATATCCGCTAACGCCGTGGGGGTTGAACCCGCCGAGACCAGTTCACAGGTGACTCCGGCTTGCAGCAGGTTGGTTGCGGCTTTGGCTATACGCTCACATTCTTGCTGCCCCATGGCCTGTTGCGCCGCTTTGGTATCGCAATCGTAGGAGGCACCGGCATGAGTCATGATGCCGCGGAAGTGAATATTCGCCGCCGCAGATAAAGCTCTGGCACATGCAACCAGTTCCGGCGATTCCGGTAATAACCCGGCACGATGATCGTCCACATCCACTTCCAGCATCACCGATAAGGGTAGCTCTAATTCACTGGCATAATCAACCAATGCGTTTACGGCCGCTTGGCTATCGGCTATTACCGTGAAATTGGGAGCCAGGCTTTGTATCGCAGCCAACTGCCCAAATTTGTTGGGAGACAGCCCCACCGCATAGAGAATATCGGTATAACCGGCACTGGCAAAAGTCGCAGCTTCTGCCAGTGTTGATACCGTGATGGGGCCCGAGGCTGGCGCGTAATACTCTGCCGCCTGTAATGATTTAAGGGTTTTAACGTGTGGACGAAGCGTCATTTTTTCACTGTCTGCGACGTCCTTCATTCGCTGACAATTTTGGCGGAACTTAGCCAAATCGAGCAGGCAGGCAGGTGTCATGAGTTGTGCAAACGGATTCACAAAAAAGGCAACCAGTAAATTAGGACCAGATTGGCACTAGCCAGGCCGAACAGCGACATCAGGGTTAACATCATGCCTGCGACCCGTTGCCAGGTTGCACCCACCGATTGACGCAAACCATAGGCATGCAATACCCGGCCAATCACCAGTGACGCGCCGAATACATGAATTAACCAGGGAATTGCAGTGCTGATTTCCAGAATCGCCAGCAACAGTAACGTGAGCGGTACATATTCAGCAAAGTTACCATGAACACGAACCAGCCGCTGTAGTACTTCATCGCCGCCATCACCTACGCCAATCTGGTTACTACGCCTGTGCATAATCACCAATGCAGTAATGTACAAATAGATAAATGCCAGAATACTGGCGTAAAAAGCAGTAACCGGAAGTACTATCATCTTTTCACTTCAACCTCTTCGTTGGAAGTGGTCATTGTGACAGTGAAACGGGTGACGGGTAAAGCAATGATTCCGGTAATTCACCGTGACTATCGCGATAAAAACAAAAAAGCCGCTGTTTAAATCAGCGGCTTTCAAATTACAGTAAGAGGCCGGATTACCCAAGCAGCTCGCCTAATTGCTGACTAACCGTATCAACCGGTTGGGTACCGTCGAGCTTGTGATAAGCACAGTTACCTGCTTCAGCTTCTGCACTGTAGTAATCAACCAGCGGCTGTGTTTGCTCATGGTAGATACCTAAGCGTGCGCGTACGGTTTCTTCTTTGTCGTCATCGCGAATGATCAACTCATCGCCGGTCACGTCGTCTTTACCTTCCTCTTTTGGCGGATTGTAGACAACGTGGTAAACACGACCTGACGCAGGGTGAACTCGGCGGCCACCCATCCGGTCGACGATAACGTCATCCGGCACATCAAATTCGATCACATGGTCAACTGCAACACCTGCTTCCTTCATAGCATCAGCCTGAGGAATAGTGCGTGGAAAACCATCGAGCAGGAAACCATCTTTACAGTCATCCTGAGCAATGCGCTCTTTTACCAGGCCAATAATGATATCGTCAGACACTAATTTCCCTTCGTCCATGACTTTCTTAGCTGCTAAGCCCAGTTCTGTACCAGCCTTAATTGCACTACGAAGCATGTCACCTGTAGAAATTTGCGGGATACCATATTTGCCCATCAAAAATTGCGCTTGTGTTCCCTTACCGGCTCCCGGTGCACCGAGAAGTATAATTCGCATATTTGCGCTCTCCGCTTATTTATTTCATAACTGTGAGGCACTTTACACACTACCATTCGGCGTGACAAGTGCTCAACTGGTCTTGTCTGTTGTCTTACGACTAATAGCGTATGTAAATTGAACTATTGCGCAATGTCGACACAAAGCCATAACAATAATGTTGATTCCTGCTTTAGTCATAACAGATAAAGGTGTTCGCGGGAATCAGTAAATACCTTTATATCCAAGTATTCCTGTGTGTTATCCAGCGCAATATCAAGCTGAAAAACATCCAGTATAAACCATACTGATAGTTTGTTACGGGGAAATCTGCCGTTTACCTGGTTTATTTTGTCGACATCATATGAGCAAACAAAAAAAACGGGCAGGAAAAAACCTGCCCGGTGTGTTCAGTACTTCGCTGGTGTCTTACTTCGACAAACTCATCAGCAAGCCATTCAGGTTGCGTACAAAAGTTGCCGGGTCTTTAAGACTACCCTGCTCAGAGAGCGCTGCCTGATCAAACAACACTTCTGTCCAGTTCTTAAATACCGTTTCATCCTGTACATCGGCCAGTAATTTTACTAACTGATGTTCAGGGTTCAGCTCAAAGTGATATTTCACTTCTGGAACAGGCTGACCAGCCGCTTCCATCAGTTTCATCATTTGCGTGGTCATGCCGTTATCGTCAGCCACAATCACCGCTGGAGAGTCGGTTAAACGGTGAGTAAATTTAACATCAATCACCTTATCGCCCAGTGCGGTTTTAGCGCGCTCAAGTACGCCTTCCACCTGCTTTTCGGCTTCTTCATGAGCTTTTTTGCTTTCTTCGTCTTCCAGATCATCTAAATCCAGATCCCCGCGGGCAATCGACTTCAGCTGTTTACCATCGAACTCGGTCAGATGTTGCATTAACCACTCGTCGATGCGCTCGCCCATTAACAGCACTTCAATGCCTTTCTTCTTGAAGATTTCCAGGTGAGGGCTATTCTTGGCTGCCTGATAACTGTCGGCAGTCACATAGTAAATCTTATCCTGACCATCTTTCATACGAGAAATATAGTCGGCCAGCGATACCGTTTGGTCACTGCTGTCGGTGTGAGTTGAAGCAAAGCGCAACAGGCCAGCCACTTTCTCTTTATTCGAGAAGTCTTCCGCCGGACCTTCTTTAAGCACGTTACCAAACTCATTCCAGAACAGCTGATACTTGTCAGCATCGTTTTTAGCCATGCGCTCAAGCATTTGCAGTACGCGCTTGGTACAGCCAGTGCGCAGGGACTGGGTGATTTTGTTATCCTGCAGAATTTCACGGGAGACATTCAGCGGTAAATCGTTGGAATCCAGCAAACCTTTTACAAAGCGCAAATAGGTTGGCATAAACTGCTCAGCGTCATCCATAATAAACACGCGTTGAACGTACAGCTTCAGGCCGTGGCTTTGCTCACGGTTCCATAAGTCGAATGGGGCTTTGCTTGGGATATATAACAAGCTGGTATATTCAGTTTTACCTTCCACCTTGTTATGCGCCCAGCTCATTGGCTCGGCAAAGTCGTGAGAAACATGGCGATAGAACTCAATGTATTCTTCGTCGGTAATTTCAGATTTATCGCGTGTCCACAGTGCCGTGGCTTTGTTAACGGTTTCCCATTCGCCTGGTTGAGCCGGGATCTTTTCTCCGTCTGGCCCTTCCTGCTCTTCTACCGGCGCTTTCCACATGCGCACCGGAATACTGATGTGATCGGAGTACTTGCTGATAATCGAACGCAGGCGCCAATCATCGGCGAATTCTTTTTCGTCGTCGCGCAGGTAAAGCGTAATCTCGGTGCCGCGATCGGCCTTTTCGATATCACCTACGGTGAACTCGCCTTCCCCCGCAGAAGTCCATTCTACGCCCTGATCAGCAGACTCGCCTGCAGCGCGGGTGCGAACGACAACTTTATCGGCAACGATAAAGGCAGAGTAAAAACCAACACCAAACTGACCAATCAGCTGTGAATCCTTGGCTTTATCACCAGATAGCTTGCTGAAAAAGTCTGCGGTGCCCGACTTTGCAATGGTGCCGAGGTTGGCAATGACATCGTCGCGGCTCATACCAATACCGTTATCGCTAATGGTGATGGTGCCAGCTTCTTTATCAACGCTAAGCTTAACGCACAGGTCGCCATCATTTTCGTACAGGCTATCGTTTTCCAGCGCCTTAAAGCGAAGTTTATCAGCGGCATCTGCTGCGTTGGATACTAACTCGCGTAAAAAGATTTCTTTGTTTGAGTACAGAGAATGGATCATCAAATGCAGAAGTTGTTTTACTTCTGTTTGAAAGCCATGAGTTTCTTGATGGGCCACTTCAGCCATAAACCAGAGTCTCCTAGTCAGTTTAATTATTTTTCAACAAGACAAGTGAGGACTCAGGACAGAAAATTCAACGGTAAAATACAAAAAATTGTTGATTGGGTAGCAACGTACTGGCTATAGAATGGCTAGTTGGAAGGGGATTGGACGGCCCTCAGAGCGACCGTCGACCTGAAAATGCATGGGTGAGTGTATTGCCGTCTATGTATTCAAGCTCGCCGCCAATCGGCACACCATGAGCAATTCGGCTGGCCGAAACCTTGTGCTTCTGACACAGTTGGCCAATATAATGGGCAGTGGCCTCGCCTTCCACTGTAGGGTTAGTGGCCAGAATGACTTCGGCGTATTGACCCTCGGTAATTTGCTTTTCGAGAATATCCAGACCAATTTCGGCAGGGCCGATGCCATCGATGGGTGACAGATGGCCCATTAATACAAAGTATGTGCCTTTGTACGCCATGGTTTGTTCGATAGCCATTACATCCTGTGGGCTCTCTACAACGCATAGTTGCTGACTGTCGCTACGTTGGGGATGCTGGCAGATTTCGCACAACTCATTCTCAGAAAAATTACGGCACTGTTTGCAATGACCGATATGCTCCATAGCGTTGTGTAAGGCAGCGCTCAGGGTTCTGCCACCTTCTCGGTTACGCTCAAGTAACTGAAACGCCATGCGTTGGGCCGTTTTATTTCCCACACCCGGTAAGCAGGTCAGGCTATCGATTAACTCTGCCAGTAAAGGACTGTATTTCATAATAGTGTTACAACACAATTGGTAGCTTGATAAGGCATTGGTGATTAATGAAGCAGCACTAAATAAAACGCTCTGTGGCGACTTCATCTACTTGGTTTTGACCGACACTATACAAGACCCCATTTTAAGCGTAAACCTTTTGCATCGGTGTATTCAGAGCAATTCAATTTATCAGTAAACCAGGATGTGTGCAGACTGGTTCAGTGGCAAAGTTAAAGGCTACCGCACGCAGTAAAGCGATGTAAGCTTTGAGGAACTTAACTACTCATTATTTATCCGTTCATCATCAAATGCACAGGCTTCATCATGCATTGCCTGACAATTTTTTAACTGCGCATTATGTTGTGCGGTATTCGGGATCAGGCAATACATGGAGCTTATGTGGATAGCATCAGGACAGTGAAAAGAACAGTATTATTAATAAGTGGACTAGTGTTTTGTATAGCCAGTTATACCACTCGCGCTGAGGAAAATGAGGGATTAAGTCAACAAATTCATGCTGCTTTTCACTATTTAGTACAAGGGGATACCAGCCGGGCTACAAAATTACTAGCCGAGCAGGAAGCCATAAAATATGATAGTCATCAGTTAAGCAAACTGGCTATCATGCTGCACATTGAACTAGAGAATAACGATGCGGCGGAGCGCTCGTTGCTTAGTTTTGAATCGCGTTTTGCGGATAACCCCGATACCTTCGCTTTTGCCGCCGATGCCTGGCGAGACATTGGCCACCGGGCGGGTATTTTCTCTAAGTTCGTTTTTTATAAGAAAGGCGTACAGGCCAAGTTGCGAGCCGGAGAAATAGGCCCTGAGAATGCAGAATATGTAGCGCTGCAAGCCGGAGCCTCTGCGCACGGAAGGCGTTACGGTGCCGATGCTTCCTTACAAAAAATTTTAACCGACAAAGCCATCGCTTTGGATAAAAAGTGGGGTTATATCGCCAAACTGAACTACGCACAAAATACGGATGATCAACAAAGTGGCTTGGCCGCAGCTAAGGCGGCTGTGCGAGAATTTCATGACGACTTTGTCGTGCTCGAACGTGTGGCGCAGTACTACTGGACAATAGATAATCTGGCACAGGCACAACTAACGTTCGCGCAGGCCTGTGAATGTCGTCCGGCGCAAAGCTGGTACCGTGAAGTGAAATGGATCAATGCTTGTTATCAGGTAGCGGTGTTTAGTCAGGAACACGGCTTGGCAGTAAAACCGGGTGAGCAAGCTCTTCACCGCTTACTTGCATTTTATAAGTTACCCACTGAACAGAATGTCGATATCGCCGGGTTACTCTTGGATATTGCCCATCCGGAAAATAGCCAGTTAGCCGTACAGCGTCTGAACCAGATAATTATCCATGCAAATGACAAGGCGTTAGTTAAGCGGGCTACCAGGCGTTTGGCAATGTTGAATTCGCGTAGATAACAGCGCTTAGGTCCGGATGCTCAGAAGATGCAATTGAAAGTGAGAGAGCGGAGGTATTTGCCAAATAAAAAGCCGACTCACAAGTCGGCTTTTTCATATACTTAGTAGTTAAAACGGCATTTTGAAGCCAAATGGGGCTTCATCGTTAATGAGTGCTAATGTGTTATATTTAGCGGTTTGTAGCGTTCTGTTCATTGATTTCATCACTTAATATTACTCATTATTTCTCAATTTTTGGCCCCTATTTGGCCCCAATGTGAAGTCGCTTACCACAAGTTGCGCCAGCCTTAATCCTACCAGTAATAAGAAAAAGACTGTTTAGTCTAACTTTCTACGCGAGTCTGAACTTAAGACCAAAGTCATTTTGTTTCAGTTCAGCTTGGTAAAACTTTAGGTTGCTCCCAGCAAGGATTTTCTTAACAAGCGATTTATCGGAAGTAGTAGTTCTACATCCAAAGTTTATCTCGCAAATTCTGCCAGGAACATCATACACTTTATCTCCCTCAGGGTATATACAGCGCCATTCCTGCTCATAGCTCCAGAGTTTTGATTTAGTATGGAGAACCCTATGTTGAGCCTCTTTTCTGTATCGTGGGGAGCCTAAGGATTTCTGAGAGATGGAAGGATAACTCCCTGTGTAATTCACTCTATGAGTGTGTTTGCTATCACCAAGTGAATTTTCGCTTGAGACCTCAAAGCCAATACATATACCAGTGTGATCAGATGCATAGTGTGCCCACAATAGTTGATTATTCTTTGTCTCGCATAGAGAGAGGATTCCCTTCTGACTCAACTCTTCTATGAACTTTTCAGTAGCTGCACTTTTTGAGCTTCCAGCCTTGTACACGAACATATTGTCTGCGTCGCTTCCAAAAACTCTCTTGGCTTCCTCGTAACTCGCTTCTTCGATATTTTTACTGAATGAACATTTTGTATCAAAGGGATCATTAAATTTGGCAGGAGTTGGGTAATAAATTTGATTACTGACCAATGTGTCCAGCGTAAACTTGTTTAAAGGCCTATATTTATACAATATTTCCGGCTTAGGCTCGTTCACTTGTGCACCCTTTTAGCCCTCGAAACAAAATCATCGTCTTTAGATATACGCTTTACCAACTCTGTTACCGCTGCTTCTGAATACTGATGACGGTTAGATAGCTGACTGTGGTAATGAAATTCGTTGCTACCTGACTTCCAATTTAATTTGTTTATACATGCCTGAACACAATGGCTATTCAGTGCAGGTTTACCATCGGGGCCTTTCTTAGGTAGTTTTCTCGCCAAGTAGCTTTCTTCAAGCTCTTCTGTGAGCTTTTGGTTAACTGCTTTGATAAAAGCTTTCAAGCTATATGGGTGTGACTTATCAGGGTTGACAGGTTTTTCTACGATCATCGCATTTCGGAGGTTTTGCAGATCTTGGGCACTACCGTTTGCTTTAGCTATTACAATTTGCTCTTCGCCCTCTTGCTTCGCAAAGACCAAAGAGACCTTCAAGGGTATAGCAAACCCAATATCATCAGTCTGTTCAATTTCGTCTTTTAATGTTTCCGCTAATTCAAGCATTTCAGTTGCGGCATCACCATACAGTGTTTTCAGAGTTGAAGCGGGAGGAAGTTTGAAGTCGCCTACTAGCGACATCATCCCCGTATGTTGGGATGAGATAAAAGGTACATCAGCGTACTTCTCAAATTCAGAAGAATAATTCAAAACACCTGATTGAAATACCCTGGACGCTATAGATTGAAGTTCCGGCATTAACAAATGTACAGCTTTGTCACGCCAGTCGGTTACCCTTTCTACATTTCTTCGAATTTGACTAGATTCCTTATACAAATGCGGTAAACACTGCCTAAGGCTTATTGTTCTTCTAACACCCTGCTTGTTTGGTTTCTCGAAGATAAAATCTTCACCTTCCCGTTCTATAAGAATTGATTTAAAAAGCTGTTCCCATGCGGTACAAAACAAAAGGACAAAACCATCAAGCTTGTTCTCTAGAGAAGGCCGATTATATAACTCCAAAGCGAGCATCATATTGTCTTTCGACTTCTTTAATAATGCCCTTGCCAAGGGAGACTTACACTTATGACCTAACTCCTGAAAGTGCTTGCTTTGAGAAAGTCGCTTTTTAAATTCAGTGAAGTTGAGATCTAAAGTGTTGCTCGCATCAAACAAATCATCATCAACTTCATTTACAAATTGAGTTAATTGACCTTTGTTGTAATAAGTTGCAAACGTCGCAGGTTTCCAGCCTACCGCGTCGATCAATTGTTGCTTTGTAAAGCGAACTCCCTTATGTTCACAAGACTGTAAGTATTCAAAAAGCTTTTGTTGAGATTGTCTTCCTGACACAAGTTAGCTCCTAAACGTTACCTGATAACATTGAGTCTGCCAGCGCAGTTACAACCAAACTTCTAATTACCAGTGATTTTTGTATTTTCGTACCAAGTGATGTCATAGATTCAACTGTATCTGATATTTTCTGTTGCTGATCTAATGGTGCGAGCGGAACCATGATATTGGATAGACTTTCTATATTAAGTTTAGGCATCTTAATTCTATTTTCTAATGTTCTTACCTGATTCAGAAACACCTCAGAAAGTATAACTTTGAGTAAATATTCAGGGTTAATAAAAGAATGCATTGGGTACATATCCGCGCTACAAAGCCCGTCAAAATCGACTATTATTGCCTTCGATAACGAAGGACGAATTTTAGAATAAAGTATTTGCCCAGAATAAAAGCGATTGTTTGGGCCTTTTGCTCCTGAATCTTTAACCGTTCTCTTTTCTAATAATTGGCCCGTACCTTTTTCAATTATATCTGGCGCAATTTGATACTCTTCAGGGTATTTAATTGCACTCACCAGCTCTGACTGTATAGAAACTAATTCACCAAAACGACACCAAGCCCATCCATCCGATAATGGGAACATACAGTCATCTTCAGTAATTGCCCGTAAAGGCTTTTGCTTTTTAATTTTCTTGTCTTTAATAAGCTGTTCTTTTTCTGCGGCGATGCGTTCGAGCAATTTTGATGCGGGTTCGTCGTTGTGATCTTGTTTTACCAGCTTGCCCATTACTGCGAGTTGCAGGATGGTTTGTTTTAGCTGGTCAATGCTGTCTTCTGTAGTGAATAGCACGTCGAAGTGTGCGCTGATGCGCCGCCAGCTTTCATTTAGTTGGTCTGCATCTTTTGCGTTGGTGAGCGTTTCTAACAGTGATTTAACGAGTGTTTGATGCGCTTCGATACTGGCTTCGGTTTGTGATTCTAGTTGGTCGCAGAGAGTCATCAACTCAGTGACTTTGCAAACTATTCGCTCTTGCTCTTTCGATGGTGGAAGTGGAAATGGATAACTAGAAAAAAACTCTTTCGGCACCCGCTTTTGACCAGCAGATCCAGTCATACGACTTTCGCCTTCACTTAAAAATATAGGAGACTTTAAGTACAGCAGCACAAAATTTGGATTAAGTGCCTTAGTGTATGGCCTTGCTATATGAAGCTCGGTTGTTCCTGCGCCAATACCATTGTCTAAATCTGAGAAAACAACAGCTTTACTATTTTCGAAACATGGAGTTATTTTAGCGAGACCAATATCCCCATTAGCAAAATGGGTATAGCCTTTTTTTATCTCAGCCCATTTTCTAGTCTCAGTTCCATGTCTACCATCAAAACTCGTGCTTATTAACGGCATAGGTACAAAAGAAGCATTCATACCTTCATCTTGAACTAAATTTCTTGGATTTATTTCAGTCAGATTGCCTAAACGAGTCCACACCCATGAAACTGGTAAATCATATGGTTCTTCAGTATCTATGACCTCAGGTAACTGTTTCGCTTTTTTTATCTTTTCTACTGCTAAAAGTTCTTTCTTAGTTTGCTCGATGCTTTTGATTAGTACATGCGCATCTTCTTCGTCTGACTTTTGGGGAACCAGTTTACCTCTTACAGCAAGCTCAAGAATTAACTCTCGTAATTTCTTTATCCCATACAACTTAAGCTTGTTGGAACTACCCCGTCCTGAAGCTGATTTAGTTTTGATTGCCGATGTCCAGACATCCAGGTTTTCAGTAATAATGCTCTCTACTGACATTAGGCTTTACCCTCAGTGCCTGACGACAGGGCTTCTGCCAGTATGCCTTTAAGCTGATCGCGCAATACCTGAATTTCTTGCTGTTGTGTTTCGTATTGCTTAAGCAGTTCGTCTGGATCGTGGCTTTCTACTTCGCCAACGTGCGGGTTTTTAATATCGAGATTGAAGTTACGTTCGATAACGTCTTCTATTGAAACTTTCCAGGCTTGCTCGTTCTCTACTCGGCTGGCAAAACCATCTTCTTCTGTGCCCCACCACTCCTGTTCGGTTTGGAATTCTTCAAACTTCATGGGCTTGGTTTTGGAATAGTTTTTTACGCCTTCTGGGTAAGGGTGCTCGTAAAACCAAATCTCCTTGGTTGGCTTCCCTTTAGTGAAAAACAGCAGGTTGGTTTTAATTCCCGTGTAGGGGTTAAACACGCCGTTTGGTAGTCGAACTATGGTGTGCAGATTACATTCTTCTGTGAGGAGCTTTTTGATTTTGGTTTTAACACCTTCACCAAAGAGTGTACCGTCTGGCAATACCACTGCGGCGCGTCCGCCGTCCTTGAGCACTTCAATGATGAGCTGCAAGAAAAGATCGGCGGTTTCCCGCGTTTGCATGTCAGAGGGGAAGTTCTTTTCGATTCCGTCCTCTTCGGTTCCACCAAATGGCGGGTTGGTAACGATAACATCGAACTCACTGTCCCAGTTTGAAAGTGGGCGGTTAAGCGTGTTGTCGTGCCTGATTTGTACGGGTACTTCAATACCGTGCAGCATCATGTTTGTGGTAGCTAAGAGGTGTGGAAGCTGTTTCTTCTCAACGCCGTGAATTTGGTTTTGCAGCGTTTTGTGGTCGGCTACGGTTTTTACATATTTTGATTTTACATGGTCAACGGAGCAGGCCAGGAAGCCCCCTGTACCACAGGCGGGATCAAATACTTTGTCACCCAGTTTTGGATCTACCCTGTCTACAATAAAACGGGTTACTGCACGGGGCGTATAGAACTCCCCTGCGTTACCTGCACTTTGCAGATCACGTAAGATTTGTTCGTAGATGTCGCCGAATAAATGGCGTTCTTTTGAATCGGTGAAGTCGATTTCATTGAGCTTGTTAATTACCTGGCGTAGCAGCGTGCCGTTCTTCATGTAGTTGAAGGCATCAGAGAACGCTTCGCGTACGATAAAGCCACGGGGATTCTTATCGATGGGTGCTGTTAAGTTTTTAAGCGCTGGGAATAGGTCATCGTTAACAAACTCCATCAACTCATCGCCTGTGATCCCTTCATCATCTGCTGCCCAATTGCGCCATAGATACTGAGATGGAATTGGCTCTCGGTAATCATCCATTTCAAATTCCAGCTCTTCTTCCTGGGCATCGAATATTTTTAAGAAGAGTAACCACGACATCTGGCCTAAACGCTGGGCATCACCATCAACGCCTGCGTCTTTTCTCATGATGTCCTGAATGGATTTAATAACGGTACTGATAGACATACTTTCTTATTCTCTGATTCTTTATTGTTCGACCTGAGCGATGCTCAGGCTGATTTATCTGGTGTGGTGTCGTAGATGGCTTTTTCCAGTTCAGCTATCGCTGCTTCGTACTGTTTTGGCCCACCAAATCCTTTATCTGCAATTTCTTTAGGGCGACCAAACTCTACAACTTTACCTGTTTTAAGGGCGTCTTTGCTTTCCAGGGCTTCTACGCCCTCATCGCTGTATTTATTCAACAGTTCATTCAAAACGGCCTGTGCCATTTCGCTGTACTTGGTAAAGTAATTGCGCTTTTTAACATTGTTTGCGCGTTCTTTGCGCGTTAGCGGAGGCTGGTCGAAAACAACGTGGCATATCATATCAAAGGGATCTAACTCTTTCCCGATTTCTGCTTCCAGCACTTCCCAAATAACCCCTTCGGAGGCTAATTCATCAATGATGGCTTGTTTGCGCTCTGCGCTGTTCCAACGCTTGATGAAATCATCAAGGGATGCAAAAGATTTAGTGAGGGTCTTTTTGGTGTAGTCTTTAAATGATTCGGTAACGAGTTTACCGTCTTCATCATAATACTGAACACGCTCCCCTACTTTCTTAACCGCTACACCATTTATATGGTATTTGGTAACAGTCGTTTCTTCGTCATCATCCCAGCCTGTTTGTGGTGCATCTCCACCTTCGGGAAAATCAAAATCATCATCGCTGCCGAGATTATCAGGGCTATCTGTAGTGCCTTCAGTTTCATCCTCTGAGTCGTGCCCTTCCAGGATATCGTCGAAATCAGAATCGGCATCGTTGATATCACTGGGCTTGGTGCTGATGACTTTTTCTGGGATACCGTCGAAGCGTTCATCGGCAAACAGTTCTGTGGCTTTTTTGAAATCTAAAATGGTGAACCAGAGCTTGCCAAACTTATCATCAATACGCGTGCCTCTACCTATGATTTGCTTGAACTTGGTCATACTCTGAATATTCTGGTCGAGCACTACCAGCTTGCAGGTTTTCGCATCAACGCCCGTTGTCATAAGCTCTGAGGTAGTAGCAATAACAGGATAAGTGCGCTTAGGGTTAATGAAGTTATCCAACTGGGCTTTACCAATGGCATCATCACCTGTGATCTTCATTACGTACTTATCGTTTTTGGCATACTGTTCTGGGTTACAGTTAATCAACGCCCTGCGCATTCGTTCGGCATGGTCGATGTCGTTACAGAACACAATGGTTTTTGCCAGTGGGTCTGTGCGCTTCAGGTAATTGGTAATCGTTTCCGCCACTAATTGTGTGCGCTCATCGATGACTAAGGTGCGATCAAAGTCTTTCTGGTTATAGATTCGGTCTTCAACTTCATTGCCATGCTTATCAACCTGCCCTTTGGTTGGTCGCCAACCTTGCAAGTCAATATCCAAGTCCACGCGCACTACTTTGTAAGGGGCAAGAAAACCGTCTTCAATGCCTTCTTTTAATGAGTACATATAAACTGGCTCACCAAAGTAGTCGATGTTAGACACTTCATCGGTTTCTTTAGGTGTGGCAGTTAAGCCAATCTGCGTAGCTGAACCAAAGTATTCAAGAATTTCGCGCCAGGCACTCTCTTCAGATGCACTACCTCTGTGGCACTCATCGATCACGATAAGGTCGAAAAAGTCAGGATCGACTTGCTTATAAGCTTTCTGGCTTTCATCAGGGCCAGTTAATGCCTGATATAGCGCGAGGTGAACTTCGTAAGCAGGGTCGACTGTTCTCCCTGAAATTCGAGACATTGCTTGTCCAAAAGGCTGAAAATCTCCCCTTTGGGTCTGCTCGACTAATGCGGTCCTATCCGCCAAAAATAAAATTCGCTTCTTAGACTTGGCTTTCCACAAGCGCCAAATGATTTGAAAGGCGGTATAGGTTTTACCTGTGCCTGTTGCCATTACCAGTAGAATGCGATCCTGCCCAGCCGATACTGCTTCTACTGTTCTATTAATTGCCTGTAACTGATAGTAACGGGGGGATTTACCAGAGCCGTCATCATAGTAATCCTGAGTGATGATGGGTAACTGGGATTCTTTATAGCCTTTGTAAGCACAGTATTTTGCCCATAACTGGGCAGGTGTTGGAAAGTCTTCTAAATTGATTTCAGTTTCAAGCTGCTGAGGATTCGTTTTGTCATGAAAGATAAATCCATCGCCATTGCTGGCGAAGATAAAAGGCACGTCGAGTAACTTGGCGTAATCCAGCCCTTGCTGCATCCCTTTACCGATATCATGCTTATTGGCTTTGGCTTCTATAACAGCCAGGGGCATTGAGGGTTTGTGATAAAGAACGATATCAGCGGATTTTACTTTTTTTCGCGCAGCCACCATTCCACGAACGACAACTTTACCGTCACGCAATTTTACTTCCTGCCGGATCTGGGTCATATCATCCCAACCCGCTTGTTTCACAGCAGGCATGATGAACTTAGAAATGATGTCCGTTTCTGATAGCGCCTTTTTATTCACTGAACTCATACGTACCCCGTACTCGGCTCATATGAAGGACTTTTATCAGTTATCTTGCAGAAAACGTGGCGTGTCCTTTCTTTATGAACGTCTAATCCTTTTTGTTCTTTATCAGAGGATTGGCATCCCCTTGCGATATTAAACAAAAGTATCAGAACATCAGATATTTGTCATTCAGAACAATTGAGTTGAGTTCTTTTTAACATTTATCGTCACTACTACCTTTTTACCTTTTACGTTTGGCTGATTTAAAGCCAATTACTAATGAAAGCGTGCGGTCTTAGCATATTTCTGGCGTGCATCTCGCCGACCTTGTTTGCTCTAGGTTCAAGTACCTTTACATTATCTCTGTTGCTTTAACGCCCTCTGAAAATGGTGATGCTATGCATCAAAAGTTTAATTCCAAGAAAGGCTGAATAAACCTCCCTGACCGCACAATGTCATTTTGTCACAATCACAAAAAATAAAAAAATGAGGGTTATGCTGAAATATTGAGATAAGCCGTTCAATTTTCCGCATAGCTTTCCTATTTAAATATAGGTTCAACACAACACGTACAGGCGTAATCTGATACTTCCTAAACAATGTGCGTGTCCGAGAGACTCTACCTCTCTTCATTCGATAATGGCTATGACGCGTTACGCTTTTATTGAGAAACTGTTGGAAGGCAAGTGTAGAGACTTTGCGATGCTAAAGCGCAAAAGCGTGCGATAGCATTAAACGGGTATTGCGTCACCAGATATAGGTCATACTGGCCAGGGGGAAACTTTGTTTCCCCCTGGCTTTTTTTGGGGCCTCTGTAAATTCAAAGGCCTGACCTCCCCTCATATTTACCTTCAGGCATCCCTTTATAGAGAACCAATAAAGGTAAAGAGGATAAATATGAGTAAGTACAACAAAGATTCCGTAGATTGGTGGATAAAGTTGATATTAAGACTGGGAGATGTATGTCTCATCCATTTTCTGCTCACTGGCTTCTGGCGACTCCTTTCAGAGCCAGGACTCGACCGCAATGAACTCTACGCAGGATTTAATACTTTGTGGCTGAGTTCCTGCTTTTACATGAGTGCAGGGCTTATCTGGATATGTACCAAAGACTCAGAATAACTGAGTCATTAACATTGATGCGCCCATTGGGCGCATTTTTTATGGATAGAATAGCGTTGTGATTTCTTCACAAAATTTCGTCCGGTAAATAAGCCGGTCTTCCAGTAATTTCCTGTCGTTATCACTCAACAGTGGCCTATCGGTTTTCCGGTCAACAATGCTTGTCAGGCTGTCCATGGCTACCCCATTTATTCGCTTGCAGTCCTGCAGAATCTGTTGTGACTGGGATATGAAAAACACTTTGTCATACAAGCCAATCTGCAATGCATCCCGATATTTTAAGAGAATACTTTTACGCAGTTGAATAGGCTTATAGCTGTGCTCTATTTCGATGGCGCAGCAGTTGCCATCTGGCTCAATCACCAGGCTATCCACATTCCGAATGGTGCTGGAAGGATATAATCGCTTGAATTCCTTCTCACTGATAAAGCCTGTCCATTGCGGCCGGTGATTTCCCTCCCCATCGACGTTATGAATTCCCCTCGCGAGTATATATTGCAAAATGACATCGTGCATGACGGTATTTTGATTTACCTGTAACTGTGGATTGGTCGAAGAACGAAAAGGTACATGCTGACGCAGCAGCTCTTCGGCAAGTTTAGCGCCCGCCAGGGTAAGCACATATACTCTGCCATCTGGCACACGCACCGTCGGTGCAACGTTTAGTAAGTCCGCTTTAACGAGCTTATTCAAATGCTCTAAAGCTAATGAACGATTGATACCATAAAGCCAGCTAATGAATATCGGGCTTATCATGCCAAGCCGTGCAGCGTATTTGATAGTGCAATGTAACCGGCGCTTGCCCGTTTCATTATTACTGGCCGCTGGCTGATAGCGCATATCGATATAAAGTTGATGCTGAAGTGCCGTTGGCAATCCAGCGAGTTCGAGTTGTTTCATTAATCCCTCCTTGTTGTGGATATAAGGAGGTAGGTTTCAACCTGGCAGAATTATCGATGTTTTACATCGATAAACAAAAAATCATTCCCTGATTCGCTCCCTGAGACTCTGTTTTCATGCTCGGAACGACAACGGCAACACTTGTTGCAACCGCTTCTGCTTTGCAGAATAAAAACCAGCGCCTTTCGCTGATTTTTAATCGCCTTGTATCGCCCGTGATTGCTGATGTTGCCATGGCAACGCAATCACTTTACGTGTCTGCGACACTAGTGCTAAAAGCCGACAGTGACTGTACCGCGCTCTGCGCCGTACTTCCCGCAAAAATGCCGTGTCGACTTGTGCAGCGCACAGCGTCTCATCACATCGTGATGCACTGTTCAATTTCAATGAAATTGATTTTTGGTTCATCGCCATGACACGTTGTGTCATGTCTCGAATTTCGCTGAAGCGAAACCTTTTTTCGGGAAGTACGCCACGGCGCACAGTCACTGGCTTCGCCGAAGTCTTTCGTTGAAACACTCCGTCTGCGCCGGTTATTGAGCTTCGTTGAAGCTCGCTTATTGCCGTCATGCTATTGCATAACGGCGTATTGTTCTTATCAGAAAAGTGCGATTTTGCGTCTCCGCTCTTTTTCGCATTTTGTATTTGATTTTGTCCTAAAAATTATTAATGTACCTGTACCTCTGTTAATTAAAATTGAGGTACACCGCTATGACACTCGTCGAACTGTTAGGCCATTATTCCTTGGCCGAGCTTGAAAACTACGGTAAAGAAAAGCCCGCTAAAGCCGTCAACATCAAAACGCCGGTTGAGCCAACGCTACCGTTAACACTTACTCACTTACACGCACCCCGCTCTTTAAATTCCCCATCGCAACAAACCCAGTCAGCCGCCCCAGAAGAGGCTGATGTTAAGCCTAAACAAAGTAATGACTTTGAGTCAGAACCACTCGAATGGGAAACTGAAGAACTTAGTAATCCCATCGATGATTATGTCCTGCAAGAAACATTAAGGCAGACGTCAGAAATCTCCCCTCTCATCGAAGAAGCTCCTATCCATGAGGATATGAAAGTCCCAGCCATCAATCCATGTACGGGTTTGCCAGAACTTGAAGAAAGCGGTATTGATGCCGGTGGGCATGTGATGTACAGCTGTGATGATTACGACGTATTTACTAATGGTATTGAAGATACCTTTTCCAGCTTTGACGACCCCTTTCATTATGACTGGTAAGAGCCTGATGGATAGAACCAAGGTAACATTCATCGGTATCAATAGCGCGACCGTAAGAAGGTGGCTGAACCAATTCGGAAACCAAACCGATATCAGCCCCGCACAACTCGCTCAATTAACCAGAGTCATAAATTCCGTGCGTGAACACAGGGGAAGCTTTCCCCCAGACAACACGCCCTGGCTGTTAAGTCTGCTTAACCACAACTGGCCAGAATCAGAAATAATCCACCTCATGCCATAGTTCCCTATCGTTTGGCCTACCTACAAATAGGCCAAACACAAGGAACTTTTACCATGAGTAAGCAAAGTCAATTTATTCGAATTTATAAGCGAACCAGCCAATCTCCCTGGGATGACCATTCTACCGTATTGTTATTGGCGAATGCGTCACAAAGTGGTGAAGAGATAGAGTTAGATTTTAGCCGTTATATCTACTTGCATCGTGATATTGCCGGCAGAATTCTGGGGTTATCGTTATCTAAATCGATAATCGTTGAAACTGAACTCGACTGTGACCGCTATGTCAGCGGTGAAATGATGTATGTCATTCTACTGATGTACGTAGATGAAATAGCGTCATTTTGTGAGCTTTATGCTGAGGAATTCGAAGCACTATTCCTAGTTCATCCTAGCCCTTATTTCACATCAAACATTGAATATTGGGCGGAAAAGCTGGATTAACATTGAACGGGCTGTTGCCCGTTCACTTTATAGTAAACAGTAATTCATGAGCCACTCACAGGCATATCATTTCAAATTTAAGCCAATCCGCTGTTCCAACTAACCTCCCGTTCCTAGATAACGAAATTTAGCTACATGATCCTAAAATTTCGACCCAACATCACAACAAAATTAGAAAAAAAAGTATCAACACTTTTTTTAAATTTTTTATTGCTGAAAAACCAGCCAAAAAAAGAGGGGATTGAATTTGCGTTTAAAGATGAGAAGGGCAATTTCATTGCTGCTGAGCTATCGCAGTCAATGAAATTGAAATTAGCATACTTTTCTATATATTTCAATCAATTAAAAACAAAACAATGTTCCATCCAGTGTTAAATAAGTTAGATATTCAAGTACAGTACAATACAGGATCAACATATTTAATTGTCTAAAAATAGAACAACGCAATCCTCAAAAAACTAGCGTTTACACCTTGTAGACCATTTTGAGAAAAAATTTTTTTTAGCTAACCTGTTTTCGCTTAATTACACAAAAGAGGTTAACCCATTGAACAATATAGAAAACTCCGATAATCAAGAACTCATGACTCCACTAGAGAAGTTAAAGTGGCTCTCGACAAGGATTGAATTGCTAGAAACGGAAATTTCTAATCTAAAAATGGGTTCGTCTGATACTTGGGTTCCGCTGCCTGTTGCAGCAAATATTCTTGATAAATCTGTTAGTGCTGTCAGACAGAGAATCAAACGCAAAGACAAACCAATGCCCCAAGGCAAAGTTTGGAAGCAAGAAGCTAAAGGATACGAAATATTTATCAACTTAAAGAACTATAGGAAGTACATGTAATGGCTTATCTAACTTCAGAGGCAGCAAAGGCTCTCAAATCTGCAAAGGGCATTACGTCTCATAATGGCAGTCTTCGTGTTCAATTTAAAATCCCAGGTCGAATTTCTCCAATCAAAAAGTCACTGGGATATCCACCAACAGCTTCGAACATTGAATTGGCAAAGCTGACCTTAGCCAATATCAAGAGAGATGTTGCAAATGGACTATTTGATAATGATGAAGAGCGATTTTGGGATACACACTTTCCCTTATCCGGCTCACCTAATATCAAAAACATCACTGTTCGAGAATGTTTTTCTAGGTACAAAGAGGCCTACAAAGGCAATCTATCTTTTTCGGTATCTTGTAAACTTAATACCGCTTTCAACTGGCTCGAAAAATTCGGGTATGCTGATAAGCCTTTAAAGTACGTTACCACTGATGCCTTAAATAAAATGAGAGGTAAGACTGTAACAGGCAATAAACGAGGGGCTTTTGAGGGCTGTGCAGCCAGCACAGTGAATGAATATAGCCAGACATTGGGGCGAGTTTTGTCTTTTGCTGCTACTGAAAAATTTATTAAAGATAACCCGATGAAATACGTACACCCAATTGCCAAAGATGACAGTAAATTAGATCCGGAAGACCGAGTAGTAAAACCGTTTACACTTGCTCAGTTGAACTCGCTGTTACTCGTTATCCATCTTCCTAAAATTAAAGGTATGGTTCAATTCCTAGCCTGGACAGGGCTTCGGCCAGGAGAACTAAAGGCTTTAGCATGGGAAGATGTGAACATGGAGAAAAAGCAGATCAACGTTAGATATAATCTGACCAGAGAGGGCACGTTAAAAGTACCCAAAACACAAAGTAGCTTTAGGACAATAGAACTCTTACCGGCCGCTTATAAAATTCTAGTTGAAATGCAGAAGTTTACCTCACACCTGCCTGCTATTGAGGAAGTCATTCATTATAAAAATGCTAAGACGAAAGCCGTTTTAAGACGGCGTGTCTTTTTAAGTCGGGGGAACCAGCCTTATAAGCGCCCTGAATTAACTACAGCCCCGAAACAATGGGCTAAATGGCTACGACAAGCTGAGATCCCACACAGGGCTGCATATCAGTTAAGGCACACCTTTGCCAGCCAGTTACTTACTTCAGGTTGCGACATGGCGTGGTTAGCTTCGCAGATGGGGCATAAAAACTGGAACATGATAGGTAAAATTTACGGGAAATGGATTCCCGAAGACAACCCTGATTACGTTAAAAAATTGGCAGAGAAACTAGGCCAGGCTTATTAGGGTATAGAACCTTATATCAGAACTGAGACTTTTAGTTTAAAGCCCATACAACATCTGACAGGCAGTTAAAGACAAATAGCGGACGTTAATATCGCCCGCAGTTGCGGCTGGCTTCAACCGCAGAAGAAAGGCAGTCCGACAACATGCACTTGTTACGTTTTTTGTTTATAAATAACTTGGAGGCGTTTATATAGCTCATTACTTAGATTCCTTAATCCTTCTTCATTTGGGTAGTATTTTAATGCCCTATGGTGACCTAAGTCAGAAGGTATATCATCAAGAGACTGAGTAATTGGAATTACCGTTTTACCAAGAGTATGTGCTATTCCTGTTTCATACATGACATTTGGATTTTTACCAGTGAAATCGACCACTACTACTTTGGAACAAAATATCAAATCAAAGATATCTTGTATAAACGTCGAATTGTCCCATATGTCATCAGCTCGCTTGCATTCCAAACTCATATAATCCGCTACTCTAGTTATAGCTGAGTAAGTACCATTAAACCCCACATTAAATGGCATCATAACGGAAATTAATTTTTCGTTTAACTTTTTAGCAGGAACTTGAAAGACACTAGGTTTAAACGTTATTACTCGCTCGGTTGGTGGGACTTTAAAAGAGGTTGAAACAAACTCACCATTCTCTGGGAGTAATCGAACCGTTCCGTTCGCCTGAACGGAAATTGTTAGAGCATTTGTTTTTAACGATGATGTAACAGCTTCTAAAGCTTTATCACGGTCAACGTTATCATCAAATAGAAAGTGATCTGGATGTAAGAGATACTCTATTACCTTAACCATTTCTGGTGATGGCATATTGTCTGGAGATTGCCTTCTATTAAGTTCGTCAAGAACTTCCCTAACCCAGACTCGCCTAGTTGAGCCATCATGAACGTAATCAAGGTCTAAATCGACAAAAAATCGCGTAAGGTAAGACGAACTTCGATATGGAAAAAATTGAAAAGGTTGGTCACCACATATCATTTCAGCAATTTTAGCGATTGCCGCTGTTCCAATTTGCATTAATTAACGACTCCTCATGGTAAAGACACGTAATACCAGCGTAACGGGTAATAACACGTAGGCTCAGTCGATTCGCTCCAATTTTAGCCTAAGTGTTATTGATTAAGCGAGCGCAGTGATCGCCAATAGTTGTTTGCTATAGTTTGATCCTACTTACAGCATTTGGCTCTCTTATTATTAGATCCACAAAAGCAATAATCCTTTTTCGACGTATTTTCCTTAGCTAGTTGCAATATCAAAGGGTATAAAACTTGTGCCTTTAGCTGGATATCCAGAACTTGCTTCTGAGATACCACGCCTGAATTATTGAGCCTTAAGTCGTTCATTTCCCTTTCTAAGGCTAAATAATTGTCTAACATCTTATCGGTAATCAATGGAACTAGCTTTTGCGGTAAAAAATTATTAACTATAAGAGCGTTGACGGCCTTGTCAGGACTAAATCGAATTTTGTCTTTTCTGTATGGATTTGGAGTAACGCAAAGAAACTTTTGCTCTTTAGTTTTTACAACAGCATGGGCAGTTAGCTTGAGTGCAATGTTCCCCAAAATTGAAAATATCCAGCCCAGTTGGACCTCACCGCCGAATTTATCAATATAAGCTCTGACGTTATTGAGGCAGTTTTGAGGCAAAGCGCCTTTGATTGGTTGAATAGGAACCAAAACTGTTTCGTTTATTCCGGCCTTCCAAAGGATGCTTTTGTCTATATTGGGTGGATCAAAATACTGCAATGTTATAAATCCTTTTAGCGCTATAACTGGTTGATGTGTTTGTTATACCTAAATTGCTCCAAAAAGTTTCGCAACCCAAATAAACTCACAACTAAGAATTGCAATATACAGCCAAAATTCTGAGAAATATCGCAAAGTAAACACGGTTCGATACCAGAAAGGAGGATTATAATAGTCTGACATTTCTATTTTTGTCCTCATAAAGTCTACTTTTGTATGGTTCTCATACCGTCTTAAAATTTCGTCGTACTCTTGATTTAAGGTGCCATAATCTTCGTCTTTATCTTCCAAATTTACTTTAGGATAGACCTTTCTTCCTAAGCTATTAAGCTCCATACCACAGTTGTGGATTCGTTCACCTCGAACAGCGAAATTAGCCATGCTAAGGATAATTGAAACAGCGAGAATTACGATAGTGAGTAGAATTTGGACGAAATCTATAGTTTTTTTGTCTTGCGTTAGTTCGATTTCGAAACCTTGGGCTAAAGGGGTAATTAACAAAAAAATGGAAGAAAGTGTAATTGTCCATAATACCGCTTTATTGTGATGCTCTAATCTACGTTGCGCAGCGAATCTATTCTTTGTAGTTTTCTTAATGCGATCATGTAGATCTTTATATGGGGTATCTGTCGCCATCAAAATTCCATTTAGGTATAAAAGCTTATTACTGAGACCTCATAGTAACACTCGTTTCCAATAATAAAACGTCCTCAGTGTTTTCAGAGCAAAAAAGTTAGACGTCCGTTTTACGTACACAAGAGACTGTCATGTGTGATCGCGCTTAGTTAGTAAAAATGTCAGTTCAAATGGTGACTAGTCCCATTAAGGGAAGGATTTAAAAAAAGCTCTATTAGCTAATAGAGCTTTTTTGTATCAGGAAACCTTTTGGCCCCTATTTGGCCCCATCAATTCTCATACTGCTAGAGACCAATAAATACAATGGCTGTAGCTTAAAACGGCATTTTCATGCCAGGAGGCAATGGCATGCCACCGGTGACGTCAGACATTCTTTCTTTTGACGTTTCGGCTACGCGGCGCGCGGCGTCGTTAAATGCTGCGGCGACCAGATCTTCCACCATGTCTTTATCGTCTTCCATTAACGACTCATCAATTTCTACACGGCGTACATTGTGGTTACAGGTCATGGTGACTTTTACCATGCCCGCGCCAGATTCACCCACCACTTCAAGATTGGCCAGTTCTTCCTGGGTTTTCTGCATGCGCTCCTGCATTTGCTGCGCCTGCTTCATGATGTTGCCCATTCCGCCTTTGAACATAATTGTATCTCTCTAATAGAAAAAATTGATAAGTTGCGACATCGCTACTCAGCGAGGCTGAATACTGTCTTCCAGTACTTCAGCATTGAACGCCCCCACCACAGAGCAGATAACATCATCTGACTGAATAACCTGTCGAGCATGACGTTGTCGCATGGTATTAATTTGCTGTTGAATCTGAAAAGGTGTGTCGGTGACCTCTGCAAACTCTAACCGTACAGTTACCGATGATTGTAGCACTTCTGACATGGCAGTCGACAGTTGAGACGCGGTCGTTTCGTTAACCAGGTGCTGCTGGGCCGGGTCGAGCCGGAGTAAAACCTTATCTTCAGTGCGCTCAAATAAGGAGTGCAAAGCAACCTGCTTGAGCAATCCCGCAATAGGCATCGCCTCAATCAGCGCGCTCCACTTATCGATTTGACTGGCTGCAAGTAGCTTGTCGCCATTTTCAAGATAAGCAGGTAAATCACTGTACGTACTAAATGATACGTTGGCCCCCTGATTTGGATCGAAGGTCGCCGGCTCCTCTGCCGCAGGTTGCGACGAGTTATTAATGCTATCGGTTCGCTCAAACCCGGCATTAGCGTTGGTATCGCTAACCTGAACTTCATTGACCGGCTCAGCATTTTGGCCTGGTTCATCAGCCATACCCTGACTATTTTCTAACACCCAGGGCGGCGGAGAGTCGGCTTCTGCTTCCTGATGCTCATAAGGCTCATTCTGAGGCGCTACATTGGCATTATTGGGCGATGGCTGAGCTGCTTCACTTGCCTCACTCTGAGGCTGTGATTCATTATTCTGTGCGGCCTTAGCTGCGAGCGAGGGTTTAAACTCCCGGCTAGTCATTGCTGGCTTTTTTGCAGCGTCAGCTTTGTCCTCCGCAGCTTGCTGTTTGAGTCGTTGACGCAACGCCAGCATGGCAGCGGTATTCGACACCGAAGCCTGCTCTTCCTGAGCAGTCGCTTCAGGCTGAGGTTCCACCGGTCCATCATAAGCAGGCGGGTAATCGGCTGGCGGCGGCATGTGCTCATCCGGTGGATTATTGTCGTACTGCTGGTAAGCGTCGTAATCCTGCGGTGGCTCATCATACTGCGGTGATTGTGATGACGGCTGCGTTAACGCTTCACTTTGCTGACGAAAATCTTCAGCTTCATCCATCAACTGCTCTGCCTCAGAGGCAAGCTGTTGTGATTCATCGGATACTTCGGCCTGCCCGGCCGGTTCAGCGTTTTGGTCAACCCTCTCAGTAGCTGTATCAGCCTGATGTTCTGCCTGAACAGCTGGCGCAGCGGGCGTAGAGGCAGCCTGATGACCAGCATCCGGCATAGAACGTGCTGGCGCTTGCTGAATAACGGTTTCCCGCTCGCCAACCGGTTCTACCGGGGCAAAGGTCATCATGCGCAGTAAGGTCATTTCAAACGCGCTGCGCGCATCGTTGGCAAAGGGTAAATCTTTACGGCCCTGCAAAGCAATCTGATAGAGCAACTGAACTTGCTCCGGAGCAAAATGCCGGGCCAACTGATAAATAGCTTTGGCGGTGTTAGTTTCCAGCTTACACGCTTCTGGTACCCACTGGGTAAGTGCTATCTGGTGCAGCAAGCTCGCCAGTTCTGCTAACACAATACTGTAATCAGGCGCGAGCACGTCAATTTCTGCAGCCTGATGAAGTACTTCAGCGGCATCCTTTTTACCAATCGCAAACAGGATTTTCAGCAGTTGCTGGCGATCCATCAGGCCAAGCATATCAGTAACGATGCTGGCGGATACCTGATTATTGCCCTGTGCTATCGCCTGGTCGGTCAGACTCAGGGCGTCACGCATACTGCCCTGGGCGGCTTTAGCTAATAATCCCAGCGCAGACTCTTCAAAGGCGATCTGTTCCTGCTGCAAGATGTGCTGTAGTTGCTGACCAATCTGATCCCGGGACAGAGCCTTGAGATTAAACTGCAAACAACGGGACAAAATCGTGATGGGTAATTTTTGCGGGTCTGTGGTGGCTAGCAAAAACTTAACGTGAGGCGGTGGCTCTTCCAGCGTTTTAAGCAAGGCATTAAAACTGTGCTTGGACAGCATATGCACTTCGTCTATCAGATAAACCTTATAGCGCCCGCGGGTTGGCTTGTACTGGACGTTGTCCAGCAGCTCACGGGTATCTTCAACTTTTGTGCGAGAAGCAGCATCGATTTCAAGCAAATCAACATAGTTACCCTGCTCTATTTCGACACAGGTACTGCACTGACCGCAAGGGTTAGCACTTTGCCCCTGTTCACAGTTAAGGCTTTTGGAGAATATACGCGCGATAGTGGTTTTACCTACCCCACGCGTTCCTGTAAACAGGTAAGCGTGATGTAAGCGATCGTTATCCAACGCATTGGTGATCGCCGCAACAACGTGCTCCTGGCCAACCAGTTCAGCAAATCTGCCCGGCCGCCATTTTCTTGCCAGTACCTGATATGCCACCGTTAGATGTCCTTATTCGCCATCAAATTCACAAATACAATAAGGTTCCAGCCCCAGCGCTGCAAGCTTTTCATAGCCGTGTAGTGCCGGTAAGCCGATCACGAAACCAGCGTGCTCTACAACGCCACCGAGGTTACGAATAAGCTTAGCCGTAGCCGAAATAGTACCGCCCGTGGCTAACAGATCGTCGATCAAAAGCACCTTATCGCCGGGGTTAATGGCATCCCGGTGGATTTCCAGGGTGTCTTTGCCGTATTCGAGTTCGTAGCTTTCGCTGAGTACGTCGCGAGGCAGTTTGTTAGGTTTGCGTACCGGGATAAAACCGACTCCCAGTTCCAGCGCCAAAGGAGCGCCAAATAAAAAGCCGCGGGCTTCAGTGCCTGCCACTTTGTTAAAACCATAAGGTCGGTATTTGTCGAGCAGCATAGAGATACACTGGCTGAATGCCTCGTAATCTTCTAATACGCTGGTCACATCACGGAATTCAATGCCAGGCTTGGGATAGTCCGGCACTGTTTTTACAACTGATTTTATATACTCTGCACTCATGCCTGTCCTTTATAATTATTTTTTAGCATGAATTTATTTGATCAGGTATGTAAAGATACCTGCTAGCGTGGGAAGCAATGGAAACGCCACTAACGCAACCACAATTGCCAGAAAATACCACCAGTTAAATACTTCTTTAAAATCTTCGTTACCAGCCATGAAAATTCTCAAATTTAATTAAGCTAAAAAAGGGGGTAAATGGTAATCGAAAGCGGTTTAAATTGACAGTGTAAATATAACGCCCGATGAAAAACCGGGCATTCATTTTATCTATATACCGCTGGGGTCCGCGGGGATAACCGTGCCACAGGATAACCACTGGCTCAGTAACGGTGTCAGCCCCTGATGTAGTGTTTCAACGGAAAACTGTGGAGCTTGCTGGTGAATGGCTGTCACCAACGAATCAAAACTATACACCTCACTGCTGAGCAATTGTAATGCCAGCGCAGACAGTGGGGTAATATGCTGAAATTGTACCTGATGCTGCTCGTCACGATAGAGCAGGTAGTAATGCATAGCATCGGCAGATTCGGGCCTGAAATCGGCGCTAATCTGATGCACCGGATAGTGATATGCGGCCAGCTCAGTCAATGGTGAAGCAGTGAACTGTAGTGGAATGCCATCCTGCCGCCAAAAGTTTAACGGTTGCTCTGCATCCCTTACAGAAAGCGCCAGCTCAAGCCATTCATAATGCGCGAGCTCCGCCATAAAGGGGGGATCGCTA
Organism: uncultured Alteromonadaceae bacterium; assembly: GCA_950073835.1. GTDB lineage: Bacteria > Pseudomonadota > Gammaproteobacteria > Enterobacterales > Alteromonadaceae > Alteromonas. The sequence goes on along the minus strand of CATMRP010000012.1, from coordinate 442 downwards.
GCAACTGGCTGGTATTCATTGCTCAGGTATTCAACGAACTCTTTACTGATATGGATAAAATAAGGCGACGAACACTGGTGTTCGATAAAAAAGCGTCGAATTAGCGCCTGCCACTGATCCTCAGTATACAGGCTGTGTAACACCGGAAACCCGTTTTGGATAAAGCCCGCGACATTGTTGAAAAACAACGTGCGATAAATATCCATTCTGCGTTGCGTTTCAGCCGACTCGTCTGTTGAATTTTGTGGCGCCCGAATGCTATTGGCGAATGATTGCAATTGCACCTGTAATGTCATCAGGCTACGCCCTGCTGCTCAGCACTAACCGCTTGCTGGATGTGTTTGATACGTTGTACCTCATTAAGCAATACTTCTAAAGCCGGGATGTTAAAATCACGTTCCAGTAAAGTAGGAAACACATGGTGCTTTCGGTAACTGTGCGC
>CATMRP010000011.1 GCA_950073835.1 uncultured Alteromonadaceae bacterium | reverse complement strand
TTGGTGGAGCCAGGCGGGATCGAACCGCCGACCTCCTGCATGCCATGCAGGCGCTCTCCCAGCTGAGCTATGGCCCCGTACTTGGAATGGTCACCGTGTTTTCGTGTGACTGTTCCGTGACAGCGGGGCGCATTCTAGGCATACCCCACTGCCCTGTCAACGGTTTTTTTTAGGAATTTTCTCTGTTTGCTATAAAAGTAAGCGCTTTGTTTATTCTCTCTTCAATTTTGACTTTTGAGAGCAAATTCAACGTCACATCCAGCGATGGAGAGTTGCCACTTCCGGTTGCTGCAACACGTAAAGGCATACCTACTTTACCCATACCTACACCCAGAGATTCCGCTGCATCATTAATGGCTGCACTGATATTTTCAGGATTCCAGTCTTCTACGGCCAGCAATTTCTCTTTCACCACTTCTAATGGCTCTTTTGCAACCGGACGAAGATGCTTCTTCGCCGCATTGGCATCAAAGTCTTCGAAGTCCTGATAGAAGTAGATACTGATTTCTGCAAGCTCTTTCAGCGTTTTCACCCGGTCTGCCTGAATAGCGATAACCGACTCCAGCGCAGGTCCGGTTGCTAAATCAATATTCATTTCATCAAAGTGCCATTTAAGACGTGAAGCAACCTCACTGGCCGGCAATGTCTTCATATAGTGCTGATTCAGCCATACCAGCTTTTCTGTATTAAAAGCAGAAGCCGATTGACCAATGGCATCAAGATCGAAGAATTCAATCATTTCTTCCAGTGAGAAGATTTCCTGATCACCATGAGACCATCCCAAGCGCACCAGATAGTTCAATACGGCCTGCGGAAGGTAACCATCATCGCGGTACTGCATCACACTCACAGCGCCATGACGCTTAGACAGCTTTTTACCGTCGTCGCCTAAAATCATCGACACATGCGCATATTCAGGTACCGGCGCACTCAGTGCTTCCAGAATATTAATTTGGCGTGGTGTATTATTAATATGGTCTTCACCGCGAACAACGTGGGTAATGCCCATATCCCAGTCATCAACAACAACACAGAAGTTATACGTAGGCGAACCGTCAGAACGCTGAATGATCAGATCGTCCAGCTCACTATTGCTGATTTCAATTTTGCCGCGGATGTGGTCATTAATAACAACCGTACCTTCCAGCGGGTTTTTAAAACGGATAACAAATGGCTGACCTTCAGGGTGATCAGTGCGGTCACGCCAGGTACCGGGATAGCGAGGCTTTTCACCGTTCTCTTTTTGCTTTTCACGAATAGCGTCCAGTTCTTCTGAACTCATGAAGCACTTATACGCTTTACCTTCATCCAGCATTTGCTGAATCAGTTCTTTATAACGGTCAAAACGTTGTGTCTGATAATAAGGACCTTTATCCCAGGTCAGACCCAGCCATTGCATACCATCAAGAATGGCTTGCTTGGCTTCATCCGTTGAACGTTCCAGATCGGTATCTTCTATACGAAGAACAAATTCGCCACCTTTGGCTTTTGCATATAACCAGGAATATAGTGCAGTACGAGCACCACCAACGTGAAGATAGCCTGTAGGGCTGGGAGCAAATCGCGTAACGACAGACATTATGTTTCTCTATCTATTAATGAATGAAAAAATTGGCTGCATTCTACCAGTCAAAGCAGCACTACAAAAGCCAGCTATCGCGTGACAGTGAAATATCAGCGGTTCAATGCCTTAATTTCCTGTGTTAGTTTGATTTCTGATGAATTTTCCGGCAGCACGCGGTGACATAAAGTGCAACCAAGGCTGAATTGATCGTAAATCAGGCAAGCAGTCATTTTTCCGTAATTTTGTTGTTGACACCTTCGAATGCAACCCTATAATACCGCCCCACTTGCCCAGCACGGACAAGTAAACAAACAGCGGACGCTTAGCTCAGTTGGGAGAGCATCGCCCTTACAAGGCGAGGGTCACTGGTTCAAGTCCAGTAGCGTCCACCATCTCTCTTATAAATAATCTAAAAATAATCAAACATGCAATAGCTAGTGCGATTCACTGGTTCAATACCATCATTGCGAGGCAGGATTAATACCGGACATTGCACTTGCCGCCCTACCCCGCAGTTACGTAATATTGTTGCACATTGACATTTTGAGCTATGCCTCCCATCAGGCGTATTATATGCGCAGTGGAAAACTCTTGATGAAAGGTGCCATGCGCAAATAACGTGTCTATCCAGTAGCCCCTAATTGCGTTTGCCTTTAATCGTTAATACCCCGACTAATACCAGCAACATACCAATTATCTGTAAGCCCGTAATAACCTCCCCCAGGATCAGCCAGCCAAAAATCAGTGTTAGCGCAGGCCCTATCATACTAATTAGCACCGACCTGGCAGCCCCAATATATTTGATCGCAGCAGATTGAAAAAACACCGGAAGTACCGTTGAAAACACAGCCATCATCGCACACAAGATATAAACGTTCGAAGGCTGCCTTAGCGCCGATAAGGGCAACTGGCTGAAAAAATGCAACTCTACTGCCATAATAGACACCAGCATCGCTAGTACAGAAAAGGCTTTTGCCCCAATTCTCTCGATCATTGGCTCTGAAAAAGCCTGGTAGAACGCATAACAAAACGCAGATCCCGCTACAAATAATATACCCAGCCAAACAGACCCTGTACTGGTGTGGATTTGCAGATCGCTCAGGCAGGCGCATACCACCCCTAATGTACACATACACAGGGGCAACACTAAGCGTTTATCAAACCGGGCTCCCAGAAAGCATATCCCCAGAATGATCGTTAGTGCCGGATAGGAAAATAGAATGATCCGCTCAAGGCCTGCCGATATATACTCGAGCCCCATAAAGTCCAGTATGGAAGCCCCATAGTATCCTGCAATCCCCAGGCAAATAAGCAGTAGCAACTCGCGAAACGTTAACTTTCCAATATTTTTCAACGCCGGAATACTAATCAATAGAAAAAACGGTAATGAAAAAAGCATTCGTAAACTTAAAAGGGTAACAGGTTCCACGCTTGCTACCAGATAGGCTTGCTTCACAAAGATGGCCTTGAACGAAAATCCGGTGGCCGCCAGAATTGAAAAAGCCACTCCCAGGCTTGTTTTATCTTGCCAAAAACGTACTTTCAACATTGCTACTCCGGATCAAAAAACGGCGTTACAATGCCATATTTCATACTCACAAAAGAATTGCTTATTTACCAATTAGCGTTCGTAAAAGACGAATAAGGTAATCAATTATGAAATTTGACCTGATAGATTTACGATTATTTATTGCTGTAGCAGAACAGAATAACCTGACAAAAGGCGCTGAATTGGTTTTCCTTGCGCCATCATCGGCGAGTCACCGGATAAAACAGCTGGAGGCTCACCTTGAAACACAGCTTTTAGTAAGAGAACCCAGAGGCGTAACATTAACGAAAGCCGGAGATATTGTCTTACGTCACGCGAAAAAAGCCTTAGCCACTCTTGAACAAATGCAGTCAGAACTTTATCCCTTTACAGATAGCATGCAGACCCATGTAAAGCTCTGGGCAAATACCAATGCCATCCATACCTATCTCCCTGACGACCTGGGACAATTTCTGGAGCTTCATCCTCACGTAAAACTTATTCTGGAGGAACACGGCAGTGATGAAATCGCCGATGCAGTGGCAAAAGGTGAAATTGAAATTGGGATAGTCGCTGAACAAGAGCTCAATAGCGAAGTAATGTTATTTCCATATAAGCATGATCGTTTAGTCTTAATTGTACCGTCACGGCATAAACTAGCTGGTGCAGAGAGTATCAAGTTTGATCAACTGGTTGACTTCCCTTTCGTGATTTTAAATGAGGGCTCTGCAATCCATACTTTTACTATGAATAAAGCCGCTATGCTCAACAAACATCTCAATATCAGGGCACAGGTGAAAAGTTTTGATGCGGTTTGCAGAATGGTAAGTTCAAATGTGGGCGTAGCGATAGTTCCGCATGATTCAGTGTGCCACCAGCATGAACTGGCGCTAAGTATTATTGAGATAGATGAAACCTGGTCAAAAAGGGATTTAATGATTTGTGTTAACAAGCATAAGGAATTGGGCAGTCTCGTTACGGAATTACTCAGGTACCTTACCAAGCAAAAAGTCAGACCAGGTACGCTTTAGCGGCGTTTACGGCATATTCCCTCAACGCTTGCAGATAAGGGCTTTCGGTTTGCCAATAATGCCAATACAGAGGAATGTCCATGCATTCTCCGGGAAAAAGATCCACGAGTTTACCGGTGCCTATCGAATCTGCAATTTGTAGTTCTGGTAACATCCCATACCCTAAACCAGCCAACATTGCCTGATTGAACCCCTCAGATGAGGGACACCAAATGAATATATTCCGGTTCAAACTTAGCGTGCTGCAATAAAAATTCATGCTGTGTTCGGTCATTGTGATCAAACACTAAACAAGGTGCTTGCTGCAAATCAGTTGTCTGATTAATCGTGTATTGTTCAATAAAGTCGGGGCTAGCAACCGCCCGATACCTTAATGACCCAAGGTAGACAACTTTTCCTCCATTGACCGCGTCAGGACTGCTGCAAATACACACCATCACCTCACCCTGTTTCATTCTTTTCAGGCTGACTGACTGGTCTTCTACCAAGAAATCAAAACTAAACTGATAACCGGGCAGCGCCAGCGCTCTGGGTAGCCAGGTAGCCAGTGAATCTGCATTGGTAGCCATCCGCACTGATAGAATTCGTTCTGCCGTATTTAGCGTCTCACTGGCAACGCCCAATGCCGCCTCAAGCTGGATGACATGTTGTAGGTGAGTTAATAACCTCTGGCCCGCGCTGGTAGCAACAGGAGGTTGCGTGCGCACAATAACGGGTTCACCAATATACTCTTCCAGTTGTTTTATACGTCGGCTAACCGCTGACTGAGTGATGAACAGCTTCTGCGCAGCACGCTCAAAACCTCTGTTTGAAACCACCGCCTCCAGTGCTCTAAGCAAATTATAATCAATCATGAGTAATAATCATGAACCATTTAAATTATTCATTGGAATCATACATCAATCATCACTACTCTGCTTACGTTTTTTAGCAAGCAAACTTCTTTCACACATAGGTTGAGTATGGAATCTTTATTTACCGGTTTAACAATGGGTCTTAGTCTTATTGTGGCTATTGGTGCTCAGAATATCTGGGTATTGAGCCAGAGTATGCGCAGTAACTACAGATTCACTATCGCGTCGGTATGTATTTTATGTGATGTCGGCTTAATTATTTCAGGCGTCTTTTTTGCCGTAAAAATACAAACATACCTGCCATCATTACTGCCCGTTTTTGTGTGGGGAGGCGTACTATTTCTGTTTTGGCTGGCCTGTCAGGCGCTGTATCGGGCGTACCACCGGCACTATCAACTCAGCATTTCCCCGACTGCTAACCAAACCCGGCTTCAAATCGCGGCGGCAGCTTTTAGTATTAGTTTGCTTAACCCTCACGTGTATCTGGATACGGTAATCCTTCTTGGCAATATCGGCGGCATGCAGGAAAACCCGAACCTATTTGCGTTTGGTGCTACGCTAGCCTCTGTTTTTTGGTTTAGTGTACTCACCTGCTTAGCACCTAAATTAAAAACCTGGCTCAACTCCCCATTTCGTTGGCAGGTTTTCGATTGCTTAATTGCAGCATTTCTTATCCTGATTGCGATTAAATTACTGGATGTATTGTAAATGGTAGCAGGCGTTTACCCGGCCTGAATTTGCTAGCGTTTTGACGGCTTTGATATGTCGGCCAACATGCAATAATTACCATTTTTCGAGAAATTTTAATTTAAAATTAAACACTTAAAGAAATTACAAGCAGGCCTGCTATGGCTTATTAACGCTCAAGTGGAGTGAACTAAAGCGTTGTTTAGCTCGAGTTGAAACACTGTGTGAATATTTCCCGGCTATATAAGCAGTCACCTGATTGATGACTGTCATCAACGCAAAAGTCAAAAACTATTGCAGTGAAGATTATCATGGCTTTCCTCCGTTCCACGGTAATTGCTTTCACTTTGCGATGATCACGGAAAAGCTGCTTTAACCAGCACCAGTTATCTTTGCGTTACGCATTTTAGTCGGTACCCAAAAGCCAGGGAGATTATCGTATGGTCGTTTCTGGCCAATTAGTCACCTGTTAATGCGTTTGTGGCCCTTATTACTCAAGCGCTCTTTTCTCTAACTTTCTAGCTAATCCAACAGCGAGTAATCGGTTCAGTTTATTGCCCGCTATTTTGTAAAAAGATAAAACCACCGTCTATGTTGCGGATTCGAGGGCGGTAACTCAGAGCAGGCTTGTCCTATCAACACCACTCAAACTCTGCATAAATTGCTGTTTTACCCCGTCTCATTTTGAGACGCAACCCAATACATGTGATCGATTTTAAAACACTTCTGCAGTCTCTTACTTCTTAGTTTGAATTCTAACACCATGAGATTATTAAAATTATTGTTTATGGAATGTTAATTGCGATAACAGGCCGATGTTAATCATTAACACGATAAGGATAACAATATGAAAAACACATTAATGAAACCCAGCTTGCTCGCATTAGCTTTGACTTGCACGAGTGTCACAACTCAGGCCGCCCAGGTTGCCACTGATCCTGGTGACTATTCGCCCTTACCAGCAGGCATTGACCTGGGAATTCTATACTTGCAATCGTTTGACCATGATGAGTACTACGTGAACGGGCAAAAGGTTGATAATGGCCCGACTCTGAGTGCCGACATTGGCCTGCTGCGCTGGGTACACTATATCGAAGTAGGCGGCTTTACTATTGACCCACAGGTCATTTTGCCGTTTGGAAAACTAAAATTAAACGCTGCGGGCCAGGAGATTTCTGCTAGTGGTATTGGCGATCCCATACTTGGCGCAACCATTTGGTTATACAATAACCCGGAGACAAAACAGGCATTTGGTTTAACCGGATTGGTATCACTCCCGTGGGGAAGTTATGATGAAAGCAAAGGCCCGGTAAATATTGGTGAGAACCGCACCAAGTTTATTACGCAGGCTGCTTTGGTTACTCCCATCACAGAGCAATTCTCAATACACCTGATTGGTGAATATACATTCTTTGGCGATAACGACGATTTTGGCGCATCCGGTGTTACCCGCGCACAGGATGATCAATATGGTTATCAGGTACATTTAAACTATCACATGTCCGCAACTACTACTGCGTCGTTAAACTACTACCACGATTATGGCGCTGAATCGCAAATTGAAGGAGTAGACCAAAATGACGAACTGGATAACAACCGCTGGCAGGTAACCCTGCAGCACTTTTTGCAACCAGACTTACAAGTTCAGGTTCAGTATGGCCGCAGTATATCTGTGGATAACGGTTTCTTCGAAAACGACAGAATTAATTTACGGTTTGTGAAAGTCTTTTAATCTGCTGTCTTCAGGTCTGCCCGGCAGGTGGTTGCACAACCCAACCACCTGTTCACATTGCGAACCATTGTTCACATATTAAATAAATTACAATAATTTTACATTCATGATACTCTGCTGAGTTAGCGAGCATCGGCTCAGACGCCGCAACGAATATAAGAATACCGACATATTCTGCCAAGGTAGTAATCATGAATAGTGAATTGAGCACAATCCATAAGCGTTTCTATGACGGCGAAGTTCAGGTTGCCAATAAACTCCCAGGTACAATACGAGATTCCTGGCTACGCTGTATGGATAAAACTATCCCCATGTCTGGCAATATTGAATATCGCCATGTTAAACCGGACACGCTGGATCAACTGAAGTATCAACATGAAAGCTTGTTGCGGGTATCCAATCGTCATATCGAACAACTCTATCGAGCCGTTGCAGGCGCTGGTTGGTCTGTACTGCTTACCGATCAGCAATGTCATGCTCTACAGGTTCGGCGCTCAGAACGCCTTACCAATAGCGGCATAAAATCGGCTTTCATTGACGGTGTGGTGTTAAACGAAGAGGCCGTAGGTACAACGGCGATGTCATGCGCTTTAAACAGCAAGAAATTTAGCCGCGTGTTTGGCGCCGAACACTTTAAAAACCAACATCATTCCTTTAATTGTGCTGCGGTCCCGGTTTTCGACCATAGCGGCCAGGTTTGTGGGTCGCTGGATATTACTAATGAACACCCAATCAATGATATGGCCGTGTTTTATATGTTGGAGACCTGCGCCAAAAATATTCAGAAATCGTTAATCCTCAACCTGAAGGATACGTTTGTTATAGAAGTCATTCCTTCCTCGGGTCAGTTTGGTGATATCACGAATTTATTGTTGGCCATTACACCCGATGGCAAAGTCTCCGGCTGTAATGAAGCCGCATCAAATTTCATTACCGGTCAAAATCGCTATTGTGAAACCTATTTTGATGCCGTTTTCAGCACAGATTTCACGATCATTACAAGCAATCGTGCCGCCGCCGGTGAGCCATTTTATCTGCAGTTACATTCTGGCGTCACGTTAGCAACACGGGTAATAAACACCCCACAGTTTGTCCCGCAGAGTGATACTGGGATTCACCTGCCCCCCATCAACAATCAATCGTCCACCGACATAACAAGTGACTTTGGTGATGATCAGTTAAATCAAACCATAAAACGTGCAGTGCGGGTGATTAACCGACTGCCTGTTATGTTGCATGGCGAGTCAGGTGTGGGCAAAGAAGTAACAGCTCGCTATCTGCATGACGCATCAAAATGCAGCGGTAAATTTATCTCTATCAACTGCGCGTCTATTCCAGAAAATCTAATAGAAAGCGAGTTATTTGGTTATCAGGCCGGGGCTTTTACCGGCGCCGACAAAAAAGGCTTTAAAGGGCGAATTGCCGAGTCAGATAAGGGAACGTTGTTCCTGGATGAAATAGGTGACATGCCTTTAACCTTACAAAGCCGCTTATTGCGAGTGTTGGAAACTCGTGAAGTGAGTCCACTGGGATCAGCGAGGGAGCAAAAGGTAGACTTTCAACTTATTTGCGCAACCAATGTAAACCTGGAACAAGCCATCGAAGATGGCCGCTTCAGACAAGATTTGTATTTTCGTTTAAAAGGTATCTCAGTCTTTATAAAGCCCTTACGAGACAGAATGGATAAGCTCGCCATTGCAAACGCTATTCTGGCTCGTGACTGTGAGATAAAACAAGCACTAAGTGACGAAGTCGCACAGTTTATTAACGGTTACACCTGGCCGGGAAATATTCGTGAGCTGAGAAACGTATTGCTTTATGCAGATGCTATTGGTGAGGGCAGCAGCATCGTTCACCTCGATGAAATACCAGAGGAATACCACCAATGTCAGAGCGATTTATCAGACCCGCTATGGCAAGACAATGCTGAATCAGAGCAATCAGGACGATTGTTGGCTCAAGCAAACAAGCGATTAATCACTCAGGTGGTTGATGACTGCAATGGCAATATGAGCAAGGCGGCCAAGCGGTTAGGCATATCCCGCGCCACCCTTTATAGAAAACTCGCAAAAGAACGTGATTCAAGCGTTCTAAACTGAGACGCCGATACCATAAAAGGTGTCTCAATATGAGACACCGCCCCTCCTCTTTAAAATAATAATCTTTATAAATCATAAATTTAACTAAATTTTAACTTTTGGCACAGTCGCTGCCTTACTCATTGTGAGATCGCTATTACAACAACAAGGGCAATCCTATGTCACAAATCAATACTCAACGCAGGCAGTTTTTGAAAATTGCAACGGCCATGACCGCAACAGTTATGGCGTGCTCATCTATGCAAGTTATGGCTGGTGTACTGACTAATGAAAAGAAAATGGACAGTACTGAGCAGGCCGTGTTTAAAAAAATGCTGGCCATCGCATTACCGACTGAAGGTAGTACTCTGGTTGATCCGGCTACGCTACCCGTTATTGCCACTATCGAAGGTGCGCTGCTTGCCGGGATGCCAGCGCATATCAGAAAAGGACTCAATCAGGGAATTCATTACTTTAACCAAAGTGCAGAGAAAAACTACGGCAAGCCGTTTACACATCTATCAGATGCTCAGGCGACTGAATTTGTTGATGCCTGGTCAGACTCCCATGTAGCCCCTCACCGCGCCTTGTCCATGGGCATAAAAAAGCTCACGGTGCTGGCTTATTGGGCAATTCCGACTACCTGGGCACCACTTGGCTATGATGGGCCGGTTTCCGAAAAATGGGGACTGAAAAAGCGCGGTGTAACACCAGAACCTCAAGCATAAGTACCGGTTGGAGAGTCAATATGTCTACAAACAAAAATGAATTAAATGTAAAAACAGCTGCCGATATTAGTGCGGCACAATTGAATCTGGCAGCCGATGTGGTGATTATCGGCTCGGGTGCCGGTGGCGGCATCAATGCTTATGAACTCGCTAAAACGGGTAAGAAAGTTATCGTTCTGGAAGCGGGTCCGTATGTCCCCTCAGAGAAATTTCCCGAGATGCTGGCTGCTTCTATGGGAATGATGTACGAAGGAGAAGGCGGTCAAAGCAATACCGATGGAGACATTACCGTGCTTCAGGGGCGCTGTGTTGGAGGCTCCACCGTTGTCAATGCAGCACTGTGCTTTCGCACACCAGATTATTACCTCAAAAAATGGGGAAAAGAATACGGCTTAACCAATCTAACGCCTGAAGTCATGCTGCCCTACTTTGAAAAAGTGGAGAACAACCTCGGGATATCCGAAGTAAAAGCGCATGAAACCAGTGTCGGCGCAGAGTACATCAAAAAGGGCATGAAAGCCTTGGATATTCCCTTAGGCTTAGCGCGACGCAATATTCGTGACTGTGCCATGACCGGATTTTGTTTTGCTGGCTGCAAAACGGATCGCAAACAATCCATGGCAGTGACTTATCTTCCCTGGGCATGTAATCATGGTGCAGAAATCTACGCTGATACCCGGGTCACAAAAATTAATACAGCGAATGGTATTGCCAGCGGTGTTGAAGCTGAAGTTGTGGACCAGGCTACTGGCAACGTTAAAACCCGCCTGTCGGTTAAAGCCTCAATTGTTGTGTTAGCCGCCGGACCGACGGGCTCGCCACTATTGCTGCAGAACTCCGGCATTTGTAACTCCAGTGGCCAGGTCGGAAAAAACTTTGCCTGCCATCCATCCTTGTCAGTCACCGCCATGTTCGATAAAAAGCTAAATGATTTCCATGGCGCTACGCACAGCTTATTTGAAGACAGTCATACGTTACCTGAACAAGGCGGTTGGATTCAGCTCAATGCGGTTCAGGAGCCTGTGGAGGCTTCATTTATGGCCGAGCCTGGAACCGGTAAACCTTATGTCCGGTACATGCAGAATTACCCTAACTCAACGCGTTTGATTACGTTAATTCACGATAAAAATGTCGGCGAGGTTACCCTCGAGAACGGCTATAAAGAAATTCGTTATCAGGTGGATGATGAAGATTTTGAGGCCATGAAAAAAGGCTTAAAAGACAACGCTCGTATCTTATTTGCCGCCGGGGCAAGCTATCTGTATTTACCCACTTCAGACAAGACCCGAATCAACTCAGTAGATGACATCGACAAGGTTATTGATGAATTGAAGAATGAGCCGGCACGTTATCGCTATACCTCTTTTCATCCGCAGGGTACCTGTCGCATGGGGGCCGATAAAACCAAAACGGTCGTCAACCCTTATGGCGAAACTCACGATGTAAAGAACTTATACATTGTAGATGCCAGTCTGTTGCCAACGTCGATTGGTTATAACCCTTCTGAAACGGTTTATGCACTCGCCAGCTACATTGCCGATCAGATCAACTCAGCGAATCCAAGCTAAGGTATCACTATGCATTATACAGACATTGCACAAACTCACTTTACCTTAAACTACTCAAGTGGATTTAGCGGTAAAGCATTTGATATTACCGAGCCGGCAACCGGTAAGGTACTAGGCAACATCAATGCGGCAACCTCAGACGAGGCAGCCGCAGTTATTGCAAAATGTAAGGCCGCGCAACCGGAATGGGCCAACACAACGTTTGAAACCCGGGCTGGGATTCTGCGTCGTTTTGCTTGTCAGTTAGCCGAAAATGCTGAACTTATCCACACCTGGAATGCGCGGGAATGTGGCTCGATCAGACCGAAAAGTGAATGGGAGCTACAGGCCTGTATTGAACAGGCTTATATGGCCGCAGCACAAACTCAGGCCCCTTCGGGAGAATTGTACCCGTCGGTCATCCCCGGTCGCAAGAACATGCGCGTGCGCATACCTGTAGGAGTGGTTGGGGTGATCGCGCCCTGGAATTTCCCCTTACTCTTAGCTCTGCGAGCTGTTCTGCCAGCACTGGCGATGGGCAATGCAGTAGTGCTAAAACCTGATCCTCAAAGCGTGATAACAGGTGGCGTGATTATACAGGAATTATTGGCAGCTGCCGGACTGCCAGAAAGTGTCCTGGGCATGCTGCCAGGCGGAGCCGAACCGGGACAGGCGCTTGTTGAACATAACGATACGGGAATGATAGCTTTTACTGGGTCGACCGCGGTCGGTCGGAGTATTGCGCAACATTGTGCAAAAACCTTTAAAAAGACCTCACTGGAGTTAGGCGGGAATAACGCGTTTATTGTTCTTGAAGATGCTGATATTACATCAGCGTCTTCCTGCGCAGCCTGGGGGGCATTCCTCCATCAAGGACAAATATGTATGCAATCAGGCCGGCATATTGTGCATGAAAGTGTTGCTGAGGCCTACACCCAGGCACTTGTTGAGCGGGCTAATAATCTTTATGTCGGAAACCCTTTTACGGAGCAGTGTCATTTAGGCCCACTCATTAACCCGATGCAGGCCAACAAGGTAACGGCTTTAATTAATGACTCTGTGAGCATGGGCGCAAAAGTGCTAACAGGCGGCAGTACAGACGGTCAGCTATTCCGTCCTACCGTGGTAGCTGACGTGACAGCGGAAATGCCATTATTTAAAGAAGAGATTTTTGGCCCCGTTGCCCCCATCATTACGTTTAAAACGGAGCAGGAAGCTATCAGTCTGGCTAATGCTTCCAGTCTTGGCTTATCAGCCTCTATCCACACCGGAAACAGCGCCAGAGGTGAATATTTAGCAGGCCTTATTCATGCAGGCATGGTGCACGTTAATGATCAGACGGTAAACAACGAATACCATATTCCGTTCGGCGGACTCAAAGATTCCGGGGATGCCGGTCGAATTGGCGGCCCGGTTAACCTCGACGAATTTACCCACACTAAGTGGATAAGTGTGATGGATAAAGGGATTCAGTATCCGTTCTAGTTGACCCACGTTGACTGGTCCTGAATGGCAGAAAACCAATAACAGGACCAGTCTTTTTTCTCAAGCCATGCCCTACTCGCCTCACCCCAATTCACAGCATAGTTAAACTTAACTTATTTAAGCAACGGCATGACTTTTCAATGTACGGGAAGGCAATTCGCCAAATGCTTTTTTATAGTCACTGGAAAAGCGTCCTAAATGGATAAACCCGTAATCCATCGCGATTTCTGTCACATTCGCTATTCCATAGGGCTTCGCTTGTAAAAGCTGGCGTACTGCGGCAAGTTTTTTCTGTTTTACATAATACTTTGGCGATACCGAGCGGTGTTTCGCGAACAGGTTGTAAAGTGTCCGTTTGCTGACATTCGACACCTCGGCTAACTCTTCAATACTGACATCAGTTTTAATATTCGCATCGATGTAATTATCGATCTGCTTGAACATTTTTAGTTCAAAATTCCGCGCAATTCCGATGTCGCTATTATTGCGAAAGATTGTCAGTAACTTATTCGCTAAAAGTGCCTGATATGGCGAAAACATGGAATCATTACGCTCTTCACTTTCAGCTTCTATGCACAGTAATTCCACTAACCCTGACAAGGTTTTCAGATGGCTGATATGTTGTGGTACATGGGCAAATTTAACACCGCCCTTTGGCAGCATAACACCATGATTAATAACACAATCAGCAATAATGCTAGTGGGAATTTTCAGAATAATCTTGGCACAGTCTTCCGAATAAGTTAAATCAACCTCTTCGCGTGGGTTTAGGATCATCATCCCGCCCTCACTCAATACTATATTTCTGTCACGAAAATGCCATCGACAATGACCATTCAGGACAATTTGCAAGTGATAAATCCCTTTTAGTTCCGGCGATCTTACCCGGACAGAGTTACCATAAGTAATTTTCGACAACGATATTGCGTCATCCAGCGACCGATGCCACAAAGACGCATTTGCAGAAGAATGCCGCTGAATGGTTATCGAGTGATTGCCAATATGTTTGTTTACATAGTCAGACACTAAGAACGGACATTGTTGTTCAAATATTGCTGATGTACCCAGGGCGGTAAGCAACGACATCAAAACCACCTATTTACATATAGTGAATTATTTTACCAATAGTAAAAAGCAAGAAAGGAGATGTCAATATTTTGTAAATTTGCCACCAGCGCAGGAACAATGAAAATCACGCATGAATCTGATTTATATTGAAAAAATGGAATTAAAAACGAACAAAAACAAGACGGAAGCGACTAACCTTTAACCACCAAGCGATACCTGACAGGTATTCATAGCAACTAAATTGATATTGGTTAATGCCACTTCTTAACAGTACCTTCCTCCTAAATTAAACAAAAACGTAACATTTGATTCACGTGATTGAGTGGCTACTCCCTTGATAAACGACACGCGAATAATGTTTACAATAAGTCGAAGATGGAGACCCTAATGAAAAACACTATTAAACCACTGTCATGCTCTATGCTTGTTGCTCTGTTAGGAAGTGGACTTGCCTGTCAGTCCTCAGCGAGTGCTGCAAACCTTGCGGGTACCGATGTAAAGTTCTCCGGATATATCAAGGTTGATGCAATGTACAGCGATTACTCAAATGGCGAAGGCATCGGACCCGGTCGCGATATATATGTTCCGTCATTAGTGCAAACCGGTGCCCAGGACGACAACCTCGGTGGTCGTTTTGATGCACACGCCAAACAGTCTCGGTTTAGATTCACAACCAACACACCGGTGAATGACACAGACAGCGTTACCGGTGTCATTGAGTTCGATTTTTTATTAACCAGTGGCGGGAACGAAAGGGTCAGTAACTCCTATGTGCCCCGTCTGCGCCATGCTTTCTTAAAATACAATAACTGGATGGTAGGCCAAACCTGGTCAACCATTATGGACTTGGGCTCTCTGGTAGATTCAGTTGACTTTATCGGTACTACCGACGGTGTTGCATTTGCTCGCCAAACTCAGGTTCGCTATACCGCGAATGGCTTTGAAGTTGCACTGGAGAACCCGGAAACCACCGTCGGCACAACGTCTGCTGCACAAATAACTACCGACGATAACTCAGTTCCGGATCTGGTACTCACTTACACTATGAAGACAGGCTGGGGTCATGTAAAAGTCGGTGGATTATTACGCCAGCTTGCGTACGAAACTAACGAGAACGAATACAGCGATACCAGTGCAAGTATCTCTGTATCATCACGCATAAACGTAGGCAATGGTGATGATATCCGGATACAGCTTGCCAGTGGTGCCGGTATTGGTCGTTATGTTGGGGTGAATGCTGCAAATGGTGCTTTTTTGGATGATGCCGGTAATTTCGAAGCCATTGATGCAACGGCGTTAACGGTTGCTTACCGTCATGTCTGGAACGAAAACGCCCGCAGTAATATTATCTATTCATCACTGGATGTCGATACTGTTGAGGGCATGGTGGCGTCGCGTACTAACGACGTTTACAGCATGCGACTGAACTACATTTACTCAATTAATAAAGCGTTATCCACAGGTATCGAATATACCTATGCCAAACGCGAAACGGTTGACGGCTATGATGGTGACATGAATCGTCTGCAAGTCATGGCTAAATATACATTTTAATGAATCACTGGCAGGTCTCCTAATTTACGAGACCTGCTTTTTTAGCAATATTCCACATCACTGGGCCTGGCAAAATCTAAATCCATTGCTCTCTTAACAGTAACGCACTGCAACACAAACTTCATAGCAAAATCCCACCTGAAAACTTCGCGAAATCAACGCCACCGCAGCGGTTAATGAATTGTTAAAAACCAATTTTAAAAGCCACTCAATCCACCCTACCTTAAAACCCCGCAAGCCTTGTAAATAAAGGCGTACAGATTAACAAGCGCACATGTAATTTATTTATTAAAAATGCACTTTTCGGATAGGTATTGCACTATTCGGATAGCGTAAAAAAGAGGAGGAGTTAGTATCAATTTGTACCCAAAACCAACACAATGCGAGTAGATTGATATGCTAAAAAACACTTCAAAGATAAGAAAAATAACGGTCGCTGCAAGTATTGCGAGTAGTTTTTTATTGTCTGGATTTGCCGTAAAGGCGGCCGAAAAAGAACCAATAAAAATCGGTGTTATGCTGCCATACAGTGGCGTTTACGCTGGATTAGGCGAAGCTGCAACAAATGGTTTAAAACAAGCAATTCGAGAACATGGCAATAAAATTGCCGGTCGACCTGTTGAGTTTCTGCTCAGTGACACTGAAGCAAAACCGGCTCGCGCGCCTGAACTTACCTCTGCAATGACCGATAAGGATAAAGCCGACTTTGTTATCGGCCCAGTCCATTCAGGGGTTGCGATGGGCATGATAAAATCCATTCGCGGCAAAGACTCCATCATGATAATACCGAATGCAGGTATCAATGCGGCTACGGGCGCATTCTGCCAGCCAAATGTGTTCAGAACCTCATTCTCATCCTGGCAAACGGCATATCCTATGGGCGCTGAAGCGGTCAATATGGGTTACAAAAAAGTCGTCACCATGAGCTGGAATTACGGTTTCGGTAAAGAATCATTGGCAGCATTTGAAGAGTCATTTGAGGCCGCCGGTGGCGATGTTGTCAAAAAGATTTTCATCCCTTTCCCAAAAACTGAATTTCAATCTTATTTAACTGAAATTGCATCGATTAAACCTGATGCTGTTTTTGTATTTTTTGCCGGTGGTGGTTCAGTTAAATTCGTTAAAGATTATGAAGCAATGGGTCTGAAAGACAAGATTCCACTCATTGGTTCAGGCTTCCTGACTGAAGGTACCATCGAAGCGCAAGGCGAAGCGGCAGAAGGCTTACTGACTACCCTGCACTATGCTGACTCCCTGGATAATCCTAAAAATAAAACTTTCAGATCGCAGTACCAGGAGCTCTATGGCAAACCTGCCGATCTATACGCCGTACAGGGTTACGATGCAGGCCAGCTTGTGATTCAGGCTGTCGAGGCAACATCTGGCAATACGGCTGATAAAGACGCATTGATAAAGGCAATGGAAAGTGCCCAAATCGATAGTCCTCGAGGTCAATTCCACTTCTCAAAAGCGCATAACCCGATCCAGAACATTTACCTGAGAAAGGTGGAGAACGGTGAGAATGTTGTTGTAAAAACCGCCGCATCGAGCCTGGATGATCCGGCTCGTGGCTGCAAGTTATAAGAACTTAGGGAGCCTGGTGCTCCCGCATTGAGGTTTTCTGTTATGGATTTGTCACTATTTCTGGTGCAGCTGTTAAACGGCGTGCAGTACGGGCTGTTACTCTTTCTTATTGCGTCAGGGTTGACACTGGTTTTCGGGGTGATGGGCATTCTTAACCTGGCCCACGGTTCGATGTACATGATAGGTGCTTACCTGGTGTACTATTTCACCACAGTCACAGACAGCTTTTTTCTTGCTGTCGTCATAGCCTGCGCCATTGCAATGATCATCGGGATCATTATTGAACGCTTCTTGATCACCCATCTGTATCAAAGAGATCATCTTGATCAGGTGTTATTAACCGTAGGGTTAATCTTTATATTTAATGCTGCACAAGGATTTATATGGGGTAACGATCCGCTTGGTGTTGATGTGCCGGCCATATTATCTTCGTCAATACAACTAACTGATATTGTTGAATATCCCGTCTACAGATTGTTTATTTCTGTTGTGTGTATCGCCATCGCGGTTGCCATGTATTACGTCATCAATCACACCAAACTGGGCATGATGATCAGAGCCGGAGAATCAAACAGAGATATGGTTGAAGCGCTCGGTGTTGATATCAGAAAGCTTTTCACTATCGTTTTTGCCGTGGGTGTCACGCTTTCAGCATTGGCTGGTATCGTCTCTGCGCCTATCGTCAGTCTGGTACCTGGTATGGGCGAACGTGTGCTCATTTCTTGCTTTGTCGTCGTGGTCATTGGTGGCATGGGCTCAATCAAAGGCGCTTTTGTTGCCGCTTTATTAGTGGGCATTGTTGATACCTTTGCTTCGGTGTTGCTTCCGGGAATGTCGAGTATGACGATCTACCTGTTAATGGCAATGATCCTGATATTTAAACCACAAGGGCTGTATAAAAGTTAAGGTGAGATGATGTCTGTTTTTTCTTCCAAAGCTGAAAAAGTATTTATTTATGTGTTTTTCTTTATAGCCCTGGGGATCCCCCTGTTCTTCTATGAAAACACTTTTTACGTTAATAAAGTCTCAACAATGCTAATCCTGGCTATTTTTGTCATGTCATTGGATTACCTGGTAGGTAAAACCGGTTTGATTACATTGGGACACGCCATGTTCTATGGATTGGGCGGTTATCTGTTTGCCATCATGGTGCCTGAATATGAAGAAGTAAACTTTTGGATTTATACGTTTTATATCATGGTGGCCAGTGCTGTTATTGCGCTGATTGTGGGCTTAATTGTACTGCGAACCAGCGGTATCTACATGATAATGATAACGCTTGCTCTGGCCCAGATGACCTTTTACTTCTTTGCTGACTCAACCGAATTCGGTGGCTTGGACGGGCTATTTATCTACATCAAACCAGAAACGTCGATTTTTGGCCTGAACTTTCTGGATCTGGATAACGAAATACATTTTTATTACTTATGCCTGCTTTCTTTACTCAATTGCTATGTCTTTTTCAAAATCACACTGCAATCACGATTTGGCCGGGTAATCAATGCAATAAAAGACAACCCGGAAAGAGCCACTGCACTGGGTTATAACATCTTTCACTTCCGTTTGATTGCTTATGTTTTATCGTCGTCATTAGCCGCATACGCTGGCTACCTGTTCGCTCTGCAATATGGTTTTGTCAATCCAACCATGATGGCCTGGGATGTATCGGCTACCGCTTTAGTCATGGCTATTTTAGGCGGACTCGGCACTGTGTTTGGCGCAATATTAGGTGTTTTTGTATACGAAAGTCTGCATTACGGCATCGAACATATGACCCAGTACTGGATGTTCTGGATGGGCTCTTTAATCATCATTATGGTTCTGGCGCTGCGCAATGGTATTGCCGGATTAATCGAACAAATAGCAGTAGGAAAACGCAAATGAACGAATGTGTTTTACAAGCTGAAAACCTCTCCAAACATTGGGGAGGACTAAAAGCACTGAATGAATTCAATATTAAATTCTACGATAAGTCACTGCATAGCATTGTCGGGCCCAATGGCGCTGGTAAGAGTACTCTGCTCAATATTTTATGCGGTACTTACCCGGCAACCAATGGTGTTATTCTCTATCAGGGTCAGGAGATAACCAGCCTGAAAAGCTATGAGTTTTGTCGTAAAGGGATTGGCAGAAGTTTCCAGAAAACCAACATTTTTAAAGGCGCAACCTGCCTGGAAAATTGCTGTATAGCCGCTCAACAACGAGTCGGGGGCAGCTTCGGACTTTTCAAATCTCGCCATGCCAACAAAAAAGTGAAACAAATTGCAATGGATGCGCTGGCAAAAGTAAATTTAACTGAACGTGCAGAAACCCTGGCCAATGCGATCAGTTATGGAGAGCAACGACAGCTTGAAATAGCCATGGTATTAGCCACTGATCCCAAGGTCTTACTGCTCGATGAACCCATGGCAGGCATGGGGCATGAAGAATCACTCACCATTATCGAACTCTTAAAATCACTTAAGAAGCATTACTGCATTGTGTTGGTAGAGCATGATATGGATGCCGTATTTGAATTGTCGGATTTAATGACTGTTATGGTAGATGGTCAGCATTTAATAACCGATGTAGTCGATAATATCCGCGCTAACCCGCTGGTACAGGAAGCCTATCTGGGCAATGAAAACGAGGTGTTTTAAGATGTCTGATTACATTTTACAAGTCAAAGGTCTGCATACACTTTATGGTGAAAGCCATATCCTTCACGGGCTGTCCTTTGACGTAAAACGAGGTCAAACGGTAAGTATTATGGGGCGTAACGGCATGGGCAAATCCACCACGCTCAAATCTGTTCTGGGTATTGTAAAACCCCGCAGCGGCTCGGTGTTATACAAAGGTGAGGATATTGGCTCTTCGCCTACCTGGAAACGCATGCGCAACGATATTGCCTACGTGCCAGAAGGTCGCGGGATGTTTCACAACCTCACGGTTAAGGAACATTTGCAGATGGCGGCAAGAAAAAACTCCCGGAGTGAAGAGCATTGGTCTTATGATCAGGTATTAGACGTATTTCCGCGCCTGCAGCAGCGGCTTACGAATAAAGGAACGCAGCTATCTGGCGGTGAGCAGCAAATGCTGGCGATTGGCCGGGCCCTGCTTACCAATCCGGATCTGCTGATACTCGATGAAGCCACCGAGGGATTGGCGCCACTCATCCGCAAGGAAATTTGGGATGTCATTCGTAAAATTAAACAGTCGGGGGTTTCTACGATTATCGTAGATAAAAATATTAAAGTCCTCCACGAACTTTGTGAACAACACATCTTAATAGTAAAAGGTAAGGTAATCTTTAATGGTGATTCTACCGAACTGGATGCGAAACGTGAGTTTATTGAATCTAACCTCGCAGTATAAATACTCTAGCAGCGATGGCCTGACCGGGCCAGCGCTGCTCTGTTTATCCGGGTATCGTACTTCACATCAAATCCAATTCAGTTAATATATCGCTTTTTTCAGCTCAACATCAGGTATTTGTGTATGCAGCCAAAGGACGAAGTAAACGCAAGACAAGGAATCGGCTCGCTGGAGGTTGGTCTGTCAGTACTTGAGTTAATCTCAGAACATAATGCACCAGTTTCACTGACTAAGTTGTCTGAACTCGCTCAAATGAGCCCCAGCCGATTGCACAAGTACCTGGTAAGTTTAACTAAGATGGGCTACGTATCACAGTTAGAAAACGCGAAGTACGCATTGTCTAACAGCAGCATGCGGTTAGGCATGTCAGCCTTGAAGCACCTGAATCCTGTTGAAATCGCTTTTGATTACGCCAGCCGCCTGCACCAGGAGCTCGATAAGACCATCACCGTAACAATATGGAACGGCCAGGCCCCCCTGGTTGTAAAATGGCTGGACTCCAGTCATTTCTTACCGGTTAATATCCGTTTAGGCTCGGAACTTTCGCCTTTCAACTCCGCAGCTGGGCGGATATTTCTTGCCTTTTTACCGGCTCAGAGAAAGCGGGAGATAGTCGAAAATTATTTTGCCTCCCCTGTCACCTTACCTCGTCACATGGGAAAAAGCATGAGTAAAACTGCCTTTTATTTACTCTTGGATGAAGTAAAGAAAGAGCAGCAATGTCGATTTAAAGAAGATTTTTTACCCGACGTTAATGTCATAGGTGCGCCTGTTTTTAACTTTGACGGTTCGGTAAATTCGGTTTTCAGTTTAATCGGCAATAGCAGCAATACGTCGGTGGATAATAACAGTGTTTATGTCAAAGCCGTTAAGGCTGCCAGTGTCGATGCAACACGCAAAATTGCAGGCATTGTCGAATAAATCAAGCCGGTCCGGTATACCACGGCCGCTGAAGACGCATTAAGTCGCCACCAGCAGTGAGTATGTCATTCTGACCGGGCCAAGACTGCATTATTTATTGCCGTGCCTGGCAAGTAGTCGTTGAACGGCAACGATAATACCACCAAGTATCAGTCCCCAAAATGCAGACGATAAGCCAAGCAGTGACAAATCTGAAGCCGTGATTAAAAACGTACATAATGCCGCCTCCCGATCCCGCGACTGCGTCATCGCCGCCGCTAGTGAGCCTTCCAGTGCCCCCAGTAGTGCAATCCCCGCAACCATAGCGATAAACGCTGCCGGAAATGCCTGAATAACACTGACTAACGCGGCACTGAATAAACCAAACATCAGGTACCACAACATGGCTACCGCAGGGCCAAAATACCTCCTGGCCGGATTCGGATGTGCATCCGGTCCCGTGCAAATAGCGGCAGTAATCGCAGACAAATTGACACCGTGACAAGCCGTTGGTGCAAACAAAATGCTTAACAATCCGCTTCCTGCAACTATTTTATTTGCGGGGGCTGCATAATTGTCCTGCCTAAGAATGGCAATACCAGTTATAAACTGCCCGCTCACGGCTACCAGTACTAAGGGTATAGAAATACTGAATATAGCGCTCAGGGAAAATGACGGCGTGTACCACTGTGGTGTAGAAATTTGCCAGTCTACGGCCGTGAATGACAGATCATAATTGATGGTCAGTATTGCCACCCCTACAGCCACTGTCAGCATGATGGCGAAGCGCGGTAATAAATGACGCAACAGGATATAAGCGGCAAACATCAACAGGCCCAGTAAGGGCGCCTTAGTCATCTGCGAAAACAGATCGAGGGAAAAGTTGACCAGAATGCCTGCCAGCAATGCAGCGGCCAGTGCCAAAGGCAATTTGTTGACTAAACGTTCAAATGCTCCGGTTAGCCCAAGCACCAACAAAATTGCCCCGGAAGCTATGTAAGCACCAATCACATCACCCCAGGGCATGCCCGGAACCAATGTAACCAGCAATGCTGACCCTGGCGCATTCCAGGCGAATAACAAGGGCATACGGTAACGTAAACTAAACCAACCACACAACAGCCCACTGGCTACCGACATTCCCCAAATCCAGGATGTTAAGACTTCATTGCTTAAGTTCGCCGCTTCTGCAACCTGAAACAAAATAACCAACGGGCCAGCGTAGCCCATGGTAGAGGCAAGAATGCCAGCGACAGCGGCGGACAAGGACCAATCCTTAAGCGGGGGAACATGCAAAAAAGTGTGTCTGCTTGACATAATATATCTCCAGGGGTTGCCGCACTACCTGCGGGGCACAGCAGATAGCGCAGCGGTTGGAACAAGGAACTAAGCCAACTGAGACAGCTGACTATTAGTGCGGCTTTGATAGAGGTTAAAGACTGCCATTGCGATGGCACAAATAATGCCCGGAACGGCAAACACCATAAAATTCAGATGTAAAGCTAATTGCTCCGACAGCAAATATCCACCCAGGAGAGGCCCAACTATTGCCCCATTGCGGCCAATACCTGACGCCCACCCTAAACCGGTAGAACGAATGTGTAGTGGGTAATATTGTGCAGCACATGCATACAACAGGATCTGGCTGCCTATGGTTGCCGCACCAGCAATAGCTATAGCCAGGTACCGCACAACCATTGGTACATCAAGGCCCATAAGGGTTATTGACACCGCGGCGGCAATAAAAAAATACGTTAGGACTCTGGGTAAGTTAGAACGGTCACCCAACCAGCCACCAAAGATTGCGCCAGCTATCGCCCCGACGTTCAGCACCAGCAAAAACTGCAGGCTGGACCCCAATGAAAAACCTGCATTGTTCATCAGTTTAGGGAGCCAGGACGTCAACGCATAGACCATCAGCAAACAGCAAAAAAAGGCGCACCAGAGTAATACCGATGGTAATGCTTTATCAGCAGTAAACAGTTGTTTAACACCTGGCTTGTCGGCAATGGCAGGTTCAGATGCGCTGGTATCCATTTTCACTGACATATCAAAAGTGGTTGTTTTTGGCGCGATTTTCGTGATGATTTCACGCACAGCTCCCACTTTGTTCTGACGCAGTAAAAAGGCCAGAGACTCCGGTAGCAGCAGTAAGATAACCGGTAGCAATACTAAGGGTAAAATAGCGATATAAAACACAGATTGCCAACCAAATTGAGGGATCATCTGCATGCCAAGCCAGGCGGCCATCATACCGCCCACAGAATAGCCGCTAAACATAATAGCAACCAGTGTCCCACGCATTTTTTTTGGCGCATATTCATTCATTAATGCCACTACGTTTGGCATGACGCCACCAATGCCCAAACCAGCGATAAATCGGCAAATACCGAATTCGGTAACATTCGTTGCGAAGCCATTAATGAAGGTGAAACCACTAAAAAGGACAATACAGATTGCGATGGACAAGCGCCGGCCGATACGGTCGGCCAACTGTCCGAAAACAATGGCGCCAATCATCATGCCGAACAGGGCATAGCTGCCGAGCGCGCCTGCCTGCACCGGGGTTAACCCCCACTCCTGCATTAAAACTGGCAAAACAACGCCATACACAACCAAATCATAACCATCAAAAATAATGATCAGTGCACAAAGGAGTAATGTGCGTAAGTGAAATCGATTAAATTTTGCATTATCTATCAATGCAGTTAATGCACTATTCATTGTTATTCTCTCATTAAAAAGTGCCGCCTGGCGGCTACCTATTATCAGACTCTGCGGTTAACCGCAGTCACCACCAGCAACGGGGAGTATTGTGCCGGTGATATAACTGGCTTCATCCGAGGCCAGATACAAGATCGCCGAAGCTTGCTCATCCAGACTGCCATAGCGCCCCATAAAACTGGTATCAACCGTTTGATCAACAATTTGCTGATACCATATTTTTTCCTGTTCACTTTGCTGCTGCTCATTGCGAGGAGTGATCCGGGCCGGTGCTTCAGTGCCACCAGGCGCTGTCGCGTTAACCCGAATATTATGTTTTGCATATTCAAACGCGAGCGCTACAGTCATTGCATTCACGCCGCCTTTGGCTGCAGCATAAGGCACCCGGTTAACGCCTCGAGTTGCAACAGACGACACATTGACAATCGCCCCCTTGCCGTTTGCCAGCATGGCAGGCAACACTGCACGACAGCACCACAACGTGGGAAATAAAGAACGACGGACCTCTTGTTCTATTTGAGCAGGCTGGTAATGCTCATAAGGTTTTGCCCAGATGGTGCCGCCAACGTTATTGATCAGTTTATCAATTCGACCAAAACGCTCTGTTGCGGCATCCATTGCGGTAGCAGCACCTTCAAAGGTTTCCAAATCGGCTTCAACCGCTAACACTTCACAGCCCGACTCAGTCAATGCGCCTGCAATGTTCTGAATATGTGTAGCACGGTCGACTATGACCAGTTTTGCCCCTTCGGCGGCTGCGCGTTCAGCAACGCGCAAGCCAATCCCCTGAGCCGCTCCGGTTACGACCAACACCTGGTCCTGAAAGCGAAAACTCATGCAGCTTCCTCTTTTGGCGTACTCGGATTAAATTTTTCATAGTGGAACGAGTGCGGCGGCGTACCAGCATCTTTGAAATACTGACGAACCGCATCAACCATAGGAGGAGGACCGCAAAGGTAAGCGTCCGCGTTGGCCAAAGCAAAGGGCACACTCTCCATATGGTCGGTCACAAAACCGAGCTTATCGTGTTGACTATCTGGATTAACCACTACCGTGGCATAACTGAAATTATCCAGTTCATCCGCCAACTCTTGTAACGCTTCCAGCTTGACCAAATCAGACACATTGGTAACGCCATAAAGCAGATACACCGGCTGGCTTGTTGGTGTGGCCCTGAGTGACTCCAACATCGATAAAATAGGGGCCAATCCAGTTCCACCCGCTAACATTAGTACCGGGCGCTCTACCGCACGCAGGTAAAAGCTTCCCAATGGCCCGGTTACAGATAACACGTCACCGGCTTTTGCTTGCTCGCTAAGGTAGGTGCTCATTTTTCCATTTGGCACATTACGGATCAAGAAACTGGCAGCCTGACTTCCCGGGCGTGAGCTAAATGAATACGCCCGGGTATCTTGTGAATCAGGGAAGCCCAGATTGATATACTGGCCGGGCAAAAAGTCCAACGCTTCCGATAACTCAACATTAAGCTCAATGGTGGTCTCAGACAACGCCTGTACATTTGTGATTGTGCTGCTGATACTTTGTGGGCCTGATGCACACATAGATGAAGGCGCAGGAATACTGACCACAACATCAGACTGGGGCAACATCTGACAAGTCAGAATCAGGCCATCAGCCGCTTCATCATCAGTCAGTGCTTCATCGACATATTCGTCTCCCAAATCATACTGACCTTGTTTACAGCTGCCTTTGCAGGTCCCGCAAACCCCATCAGAACAATCCATTGGTAACTTAACATGATGCCGATAAGCGGCATCAAGTACAGTTTCGTCATCATTGCATTCGATAACCCGGGTTACGCCATCTTCGAAATTTAAAGCTACTTTAAAAGACATGCTAATTCTCCGTCTTTACAGATGATAAACGTCAATTACCTGATTAATGTAATCGTTGTTTAGTACCACTTTTTTGCGAGTTATTACTGGCGAATCACCACTGATATCCAGCGTACAAAAGACTGTCCCAAAGAAATGTGAGGTCTTGCGATAACGGTGACTTAAGGTATTAAAGTTGTAACGAATCTCAACGACATCACCTGCCTGCTGCAACACTTCCAGATTATTGCACTGATGGGTTGTCCGGGGTTCGGGCATACTGGCACCGGAACGCTCAGTTTTAATCCGGTACACCCGATCTTCCAAACCATTCCGGTTTGGATAGTAAATGAGTGAAATCTCTTTATGAGGGTCGCTTGTTAACTCGTCATCGTCATCCCATGCTGGCATCCAGTACTCACACTTAGGATGATAGCAAGTCAGCCACTCATCCCACTGACGGTCGTCAAGTAGACGGGCTTCCCGAAAAACAAACGCCTGAATTTCCTGATAAGTCATGATGGATACCTCTTAATCTTTCTGCACAACAGGAATCTGGCTGGCTCTTTCCAGCGCCACGGCATTGAGCATTTCTTTTTCCCAGTGTCTGTGGTGATGAATATACAACCCCTCATCTTCTGGTTTAGTGCCCGTTGCGATCGTGTCCATGCCCACTGATTTAGCGTAATCATCAGGTCCTTCCAGCCAATGCTGCGCACCCCGGCTCATGTCGTTCCAGCGCATTGCACGGGCCTCATAGCCTTGTTGGCAACCACGGAATTCTTCCAGGTCATCGGGAGTTCCCATACCTGAAACGTTAAAGAAGTCCTCGTACTGCCGCAGACGCTTTTCACGGTTCTCGGCGGATTCACCTTTCGGAGCAAAACAGTAAATAGAGACTTCAGTTTTGTTTACCGAGATTGGACGCAGCACGCGAATTTGCGTGGAGAACTGATCCATTACATAAACGTTAGGATACAAACACAGGTTTCTTGTCTGATTCACAATAGTGTCCGCGCGAGCTTCACCGACTTCATCAATTAAACGTTCCAGGTGACCGTAAATCGGGCGTGCTTTAGGGTTCGTTAAGCGGGTCCAGAGCATCATGTGACCATTTTCAAACGAATAAAACCCGCCCTCACCTGACCAGCTTTTTGCGTCGACAGCTTCGGTTCCGCCTTCTTCATAATTGCGGTGAGACATAGTGGACAGATAGTTCCAGTGAACCGTCCCCACGTGATAACCATCGGCACCGTTTTCGGCGGTTAATTTCCAGTTGCCTTCATAGGTATAAGTAGACGTACCACGAATAACTTCGATGCCTTCAGGATCCTGATCGACGATGTTATCGAGTACTTTGGTGGTCTCGCCCAGATGTTCTTCAAGGGGCAGCACATCTGCGTTCAGACTACCAAACAGGAAACCCCGATAAGACTCAAAACGTGCAATATGTTTCAGGTCATGAGAGCCATCGGTATTAAATGACTCCGGATAGCCGCCTTTCTTTTGATCACGCGCTTTTAACAGCTTGCCTGAGTTATTAAAGGTCCAGCCGTGGAACGGGCAGGTAAATGACGTTTTGTTACCACGCTTGCGTCGGCACAAGGTTGCACCACGGTGTGAGCAGGTATTTAGGATAGCATTCAGTTCGCCATTTTTATTTCGCGTAACCACAACCGGTTGACGACCAATCGTGGTTGTATAGTAATCACCGATTTCAGGGATCTGGCTCTCGTGAGCCAGGAACACCCAGTTACCTTCAAAAATGTGTTTGATTTCTAGATCGAACAGATCTTTATCGGTAAAAATCCCACGGTCACAACGATAATGACCTTTCTCTTCATCCACTTCAACGGCGCCGCGGATGGTATTTTCAAGTTGATTTAATGTCGCTGACATAATATCTCTCCCGAAAGTAGCAGGCTTACGCCTGCTCTACTGAAGCACGGGCACGAGCATGCTTGGCTTGTTTGTCGCCGCTCTTAGTCGCCACCAGCTCCACATTGAATTCCACGTCCAGATAGTTATCTTTAAAGCCTTTCGCTTTGATTTTGTCTGCGTCTGAAACCGTAGCGGCTTCAACCACAAGCTCATCACGAGTAGCAAACGCGAAATCATCATAGGTATATTTATCACCGGCTAAGTTAATCTGCGTCGTCAGGTGCTTGAAACCCTCTTTAGAAACAAAATAGTGAATGTGAGCAGGACGATTGCCGTGGCGACCCAGACTTTCCAGCACTTTCATTGTTGAACCACCAGGAGGACAACCATAGCCACTTGGTACGATACTCTTGGCTCGATAACGACCTTCGGCATCAGTGCTAATACGACGACGCAGGTTGAATTCACTTTGTGACGGGTCGAAGTGAGAATAGCCACCTTTCACATCGGCATGCCAGATGTCTACGATAGCGCCCGCTACAGGGTTACCTTGCTCGTCTAATACCTGGCCGTGTAACCACATTTCCTGTCCTGGAGACTGACCGTCATCCATACGAGCTTCGCCTTCTGAAAGCGGCGCACCTTCAACATACAAAGGCCCCTCGATAGTGCGTGGGGTACCACCAAGCTCGCCAATCGCGGCGTCTTTAGCGTCTTCACGAACGTCCAGGAAGTGGTCAAATCCCAGACCCGGAGCAAGTAACACCGCTTCGCCATTGGCACCAAGTTCGTTCAGGTAGTTTACTCCCATCCAGAATTCTTCCTGAGTGATATCAAGATCTTCGATCATTTTGAATACGTCAGTCAGAAAGCGATGCATAATTTCTTTTGAGCGTGGATTACCCTGGTCATTGTCGAGGCCAGCCGCACGTTTCAGTAAAGTTTGAACATGCTCAGTTTGTAATGTATTTATTTTGGTCATAGTCTTGGTCTCCGCACTGCTGTTGCAGTCAGTATTTGATTTGCCTGTTAGGTTTATTTAATTGATGACGGGTGCTGACACAGGGGTGTCACGCTTATCGTCATGTAGGGGTAAAGAGGTAAGCCCATCAATACGTCGTGCAAATGCTGATTATCCTTCACCTCAAAAATACTGACGTTGGCATACAGGCCTGCAACCCGCCAAAGGTGCAGCCAAATGCCGCTTTTCTGCAATTCCTGGGCATAATTCTTTTCTTTGAGTTTGATAGCATTAAACTCGTCTTCGCTAAGATGCGCTGGCGGTATAACGGTCATTTCAACTTTAAATAACATGTTGGCTCCTTACTTACACTTTGCGGGCGTATTCACGCAGTTTGTCTTCATCGAGTTCTAAACCGAGCCCCGGAGTCGAGGGGATTTCTACGCCGTAGTGATGATAATTAAGAGGTTTTTTTACAATATCGTCCCGCTGTAGCAGCGGACCGAACATTTCCGTGCTCGCTTCGATAACAGGTAGTGTTGACCAGGCGTGAAGCGCAGCCGTGGTCCCAATAGAACCTTCCAGCAGGGTGCCACCATACAATCCGATTCCGGCAGCACTGCAGACTGCAGCCACATCCAGGGCACCGAAAAGTCCGCCAGCTTTACCAATTTTTAACGCAACGGAGCCGCTGAAACCTTGTGCTGCGAGAGCAAAACAATCGGCGCTATCAGCAATGGACTCATCGGCTAAGACACCGATGGTAAACTTGTCGGCCAGTCTCACCAGACTGGCAAAATCTTTGGCGGCGGTTGGCTGCTCTACCAAATCGATTCCGGCTTCCTGTAAAGCCGCCATACCATATGCAGCCTGGGCTTCGCTCCAGGCTTGATTGACATCAACCCGGATACTGACCGACGCTCCCAGAGCTTCTTTGATGGTGGCAACATGCACGATGTCATCCTGCAAAGCGCGTGAGCCAATTTTGACTTTAAAAATGTTGTGACGGCCTTCGTCTATCATCTTTTTGGCTTCGTAGATATCTTTATCGATATCACCGGAAGCCAGTACCCACAGGCAAGGCAGATGCGAGTGACATGCGCCTCCCAGCAATGTTGAAATTGGCACACCTAACTGTTTACCCTGCAAATCCAGTAGTGCGGTTTGCACTGCCGACTTAGCGATAGCATTTCCACGGAATGCGCTATTCATGTGCTGCATTAGCAACCTGGGGCTATCCACTGTTTTACCCACCAGGTAAGGGGCGAAATATGTATCAATATTCGTTTTGATACTTTCCGGACTTTCCGGCCCATAAGCCAACCCACCAATAGTGCTGCCTTCGCCAATCCCCTGCCGGCCCTCATCGTCAGTAATTCGAACAATCACCATCGACTGCACTGCCATCGATG
Organism: uncultured Alteromonadaceae bacterium; assembly: GCA_950073835.1. GTDB lineage: Bacteria > Pseudomonadota > Gammaproteobacteria > Enterobacterales > Alteromonadaceae > Alteromonas. The sequence continues at coordinate 24,733 of CATMRP010000011.1, read as the reverse complement.
TCATGGACAATTTGTGCGGTCGGATGGTCGGAATATCGACGATATAGGTATCAATCTGTGTTATCATAATTAATGTTAATATTGTGTTGCCATTAAATGTCTGGATGTAACTTACAAATATTTTTTGTTAACAACCAATATTGATTTAGTTGGTATCGATACCTGGGAGGTATGGTGGAGTTAAGACATTTACGTTATTTTTGCGCTGTGGCAGAAGAGAAAAACATGACCAGAGCGGCTGAGAAAATCTTTATGGCTCAGCCCCCACTTACAAGACAAATCAAACAGTTAGAAGAAGAAGTAGGCGTACAGCTGGTGCAACGTGAAGCCCGTGGTATAAGCCTGACTCCGGCCGGGGAGTACTTCTGGCAACAAGCTCAATTAATACTCGATAAACTGGAAGCTACGGTTAAAGAAAGCCAACGAATTGATGCCGGGAAAAAACGAATTTTTCGGATTGGCTTCGTTCCCTCAATTTTTTATGGCCAGCTTCCACAGTTAGTCAGGCGTCTGAGACAACACCATTTCGCCAGTGTGGAGTTGCACGAAATGAAAACCGGCGAACAAATAGAAGCGCTCAAATGCGGCAAAATTGACATGGGATTTGGCCGGGTAGTCATGCCTTCACTGGGTGGAGACGTTACGCAAAAATTACTTTTTAGTGAGCCTATTTTAGCGGCCCTGCCCTGCAATCACCCCATGGCAGAAGGTGCTATTTCAATGAACGAACTGGCTCAATTACCGCTTATTACCTATCCGGCTGGCAATGCCCCCACCTTCGCCAATATCTGTCTTGATTTATTCAATAGCAGAGGGCTTAGAGTAAAAGTGGCTCAACAGGTAAATGACGTAGGTACCGCATTGGGACTGGTTGCTTCGGATATGGGCTTTACGCTCGTGCCGGAACAGGTTATGCGCATGAATAGAGACGGCGTGACCTTCGTCAGATTAAAAGGCGAAGGCATAACAAGCCCAGTATTCTTAAGCAAAAGGGAAGAGCCTGAAGACGAAATTATGACTGCAGCTATGGAAATACTGGATGAATTAGTGCTAAACAGAATTGAAGGCCGTTACCCTTAATGTTGAACTAGAGCGTATCGGTCTGAATTTGTTTGGCAGCATCCAGTAATACCGGTAAACACTTGCCTGTGAGTGTTTCCACACTGACTCGCGATGCGTTAGTACTGATATTCATAGCCCCAAGTAACTTTCCTTTCCCGCTAAAAACCGGTACTGCGACCGAGCGTAATCCTTCTTCCAGTTCCTGATCGACAATACTAAACCCCTGATGTTTAACTTTATCCAGCTCTTCTTTTAGTTCACTTACCGTGGTAAGACTATTTTGGGTATGAGCTTCTAACGCAGCGTCGATAATCCACGCAGCCTGTTCAGGGTCATCCAGGTGCGCCGCCAGCACTCTTCCCATTGACGTATAGGGCGCAGGGAGCCGGGTACCCGTGGTAATATTAATCGACATCAGCCGATGTGACGCGGGCGAACGCGCAACATAGACGACAGAATGTCCATCTAACTTACCCAGAGATGCCGATTCGCCTAACTGCTGAGTAATTGCCTTGAGGTAATGCTCAACCACTGCCAGATAATCATTGCTGGCAGTGTATGCCTGTCCCAGCGATAACACTTTGGGGGTCAGAGCAAATATTCGCCCTTCTCGACGTATAAAGCCCAGAGAATGCAATGTAAGCAAAAACCGCCTGGCTTTCGCCCGGTCAATTCCCATTCGTTCAGCCACTTGTGATAGCGTCATTTCCCGGTGCTCAGCAGTAAAGGCACTCAACACTTCCAGGCCCGTTGCCAGCGCACTGATGTAATCCCGGTGCGTGGGCGGTATTTTTTCTTCGCTCATTAATTTATCTCTTTTTACTTGTTCTGAATTATTTCCTATTCCGCACCGAAGTGCCAGTTCTCTTTTATTATCAGAAACATAATTCAAACCCCGGAGTAACTATAGCAACTTTTTAACATTTAATGCTTGACCTTTAAAGCTAAAATCCTTAATTTGTTCGCATAATGAATCAACATTCGTAATGCGAACTTTTATTATGACAGTATTTACTACGCTCTCACATGCCATTGCTAACGGTGTCAAAGATGGTGACACCGTAGCAATGGAAGGCTTTACTCATCTCATTCCTTTTGCTGCTGGCCATGAAATCATTCGTCAGCAACGTCGCCGGTTAACACTGGTGAGAATGACACCAGATTTGATTTACGATCAGCTGGTTGGAGCGGGGTGTGTTAGCAAACTCATTTTTTCCTGGGGTGGTAACCCCGGAGTGGGCTCGTTACATCGCGTGCGTGACGCCATCGAGAATGCCTACCCTGCACCGCTTGAAATTGAAGAACACAGTCATGCCGCGATGGCCAATGCCTATGAGGCTGGCGCATCAGGTTTACCCATGGCTGTGTTCAGAGGATACGTGGGTAGCGACCTGCAGCATGTAAACCCGAATATCAAGTCGGTAACCTGCCCCTTCACTGGCGAGGTACTGGCAGCGGTACCCGCCATAAAGCCGGATGTGGGTATCATTCACGCTCAAAAAGCCGACCGTGCTGGTAACGTACTGATCGAAGGCATACTGGGCGTGCAGAAAGAAGTTGTTTTATCGACAGCGTACAGCATCGTCACCGTTGAAGAAATCGTTGACGATCTTCAAGCAGGCCCTAACAGCTGTGTGCTTCCAGCCTGGACTATAAACGCCATTGCGACTGTACCATTGGGAGCAAAACCTTCCTATGCTCAGGGTTACTATCCTCGCGACAACAGTTATTACAAAAAATGGGATGGGATTAGCCGTGAAAGGGAGCCGTTCCAAAAATGGCTGGATGAAGAAGTATTTGGAGCAGGAGAATAATCATGACAGCACAGTATACCTCAGACGAAATGATGACAATTACCGCATCCCGGGCCCTGAACAATAACTCCACCTGTTTTGTCGGCATTGGTTTACCCAGTGCGGCGGCTAACCTAGCCCGGTTAACTCACGCTCCGGGCATTACCCTGATCTATGAGTCGGGTACCATCGAAACCAAGCCTCAGATATTGCCACTGTCAATCGGTGACGGTGAGCTTTGCGAGTCAGCGCTGACCACCGTGGCGGTACCTGAAATGTTCAGGTACTGGTTACAAGGCGGCCATATTGACGTTGGTTTTTTAGGCACAGCTCAGGTTGATCGCTACGGCAACATTAACACCACCGTCATTGCGGCAAGCCATAATCCCGAAGGCCCGGACGGTGCGCATTGCTATGCCAATCCCCGCGTTCGGCTACCAGGCGGTGGTGGCGCTCCGGAAATTTCGACCAATGCCAAAGAAGTCATCATTACCGTTCGTCACTCCAAACGAACCTTTGTAAAGGACGTCGATTTTATTACTACCCTTGGTTACGGACGTGATGGGCAAGCCCGTCGCGGTAAAACAACCATTGGTAAAGGCCCCACTTTGGTTATCAGTGATTTGTGTATTCTTAAACCTGAAACTGAGACTAACGAGCTGATGGTTGTCAGCCTGCACCCAGGGGTCACAAAAGACCAGGTTATTGAGGCAACCGGCTGGGATATCCGCTTTGCCGACGCACTGGCGACCACCGACTTGCCAACACAGAATGAAATTGACGTGTTGAGAGAGTTAAAACGGGTAACTGAAGCAGCGCACAGTCAATTGGAGAATGCACAATGAACGTATATTTATGCCACCCAAAGCGCTCGGCGATTGGTCGTTACGGTGGCGGGCTTGCTACTATCAGGCCGGACGATCTGTTAGCCCAGGTTATTAGTGCAGTCCTGAAAGACTGCCCTGACCTTCCCCCTGAGCGCATCGACGATGCTTTTTTCGGTTGTGCCAATCAGGCCGGTGAAGACAATCGAAATGTTGGCAGAATGGCTACTTTACTGGCAGGTTTACCTTGTGATGTCCCGGCAACCACCATCAACCGTCTCTGTGGTTCAGGTATGGACGCAGTTGGCCTGGCTTACCGCTCAATTATTTCGGGCGACGCCGATATCATCCTAGCCGGCGGTGTGGAGTCAATGTCCCGGGCCCCTTTCGTAATGGGCAAAAGCAGCGGTGCTTACGACCGCAGCCAACGGTTAGAAGATACCACCATGGGCTGGCGTTTTATTAATCCTGCACTAAACAAAGCCTATGGTACAGAGACCATGCCGGAAACGGCGGAAAACGTTGCATCCCGCTATGGAATTAGCCGCGCCGCACAGGATGAATTTGCCCTGCGTTCACAGCAAAAAGCGGCTGCCGCTCAAAATAGTGGACGATTTGCGAAAGAAATCACTGCGGTTACTTATCAACCAAGAAAAGGCGAACCGGTCGTAATTGATACTGACGAACATTTACGCCCACAAACTACCCTCGAAGCGCTGGCTAGCTTAAAGGCGCCGTTCCGCGACAATGGCTCAGTAACTGCTGGTAATGCTTCCGGTATTAACGATGGGGCAGCAGCAATGATAGTGGCTGGCGAAGCCGCTGTAGAAAAGTATAATTTACAACCTGTGGCACAAATTAAGGGCATGGCAACGGCGGGGGTCGAACCTTCAGTAATGGGTATTGGACCGGTACCTGCTGTACGCAAGTTATTGGCAAAACAACAGCTTAGTCTTGATGACATTGGAATTATTGAACTCAATGAAGCGTTTGCTGCACAGGGCCTTGCTTGTATGCAGGAACTCGGTATCGCCAGTGGTGATCCGCGAGTTAATCCCAACGGTGGTGCGATAGCGCTAGGTCATCCGCTGGGAATGTCTGGTGCCCGATTATTACAAACTGCCGCATTGCAGTTGCAGCAAACCAACGCAGATTACGCGCTCTGTACTATGTGCATTGGCGTTGGTCAGGGCATCGCAACACTTTTAAAACGGATATAGGAGTTTATTATGCCAGTATCTAAAGCAGGCATTAATTATCAGTATACTGATAGTCCGGCAAAACCGACGGTCATTTTATCCCATCCATTGGGAATGAACCTGCATGCCTGGAGTTATCTGGTGCCTGAACTGACCTCCAATTTCAGCGTATTGCGATACGATCTCCCCGGCCACGGCATGAGTGCCCCCTACGACGAATCACTCGAAACATTACCGGCAGAAAAGCTGGCTGACGATCTGCTCTCATTGTGTGCGGAGCTTAACATTACCCAGTTTCATTTTGTCGGTACATCTATTGGTGGCATGCTTGGTCAACAACTTCTGGTTGACCATAATGAGCGTTTGCTGAGTGCAACATTAACGAATACCGGGATGGTCATTGGCAGTAAGGCAGCCTGGCTGGACAGACAATCTCAGGTACTTGAGCATGGCCTGCAGGAAATGGCAGGCGATTTGGTTCAACGATGGTTTAGTAAAACCAGTGTGACCAGTTACCCTAATCTACTCTCCCAATGGCAGTCATTCTTAGCTGGCACGGATGATCGTTCCTATGGGTTACTGTGTGCATGGCTCGGTGAACAGGATATGACTAATAAGTTAACAGCGGTGAGTACTCCTGTGATGCTCATTGCCGGTCAGGATGATATCGCCACACCGACTAGCAGCCTGGTTCAACTTGCCGGAAAACTGAATACTTCAGTTGTTGAGTTAAAATCGATTGGACATGTTCCTTCTGTTGAGGCTAGCAGGGAATTCAGTGACTTAGTCAAAAGCTTTCTGTGTGAGATCAAATCTTAATCAGTGCAAAGCTACGCAAACGAGTACTGAGTGGAGGGCGGATAGAGCCTCCACTTTAGTTTTTTGTGCAGCCAGTAATACCGCAAGAGTGCATTGGTCTAACCGTTAATTTCTGGTCACAGTCAACGTCAGATATAACCGAACTCTTCAACCCTTGAGTCAAACCGCTGAAAAATTCACTCCTGTGCCGTTATTTGTTTTACGTGACAGCGATCAGTATTCAGGTTTTAATAAGATTTATTAGCAAGTTGCCGATAAAGCATTCAGAAGCCAAACGGATATAGCGGTAATGAATTTAAAGTTAGCCAGACAGACTCGTGTATTAGTCATTGATGATCAGGTCTTAGCCAAAGGCTATCTGAAATACTCACTGGAGGAACTTGGCTTTCAGAATATTGAATATGCCGATCGGGTCAGTACTGCGCTAACCTATATTCGCCGCAACCACTATGATCTCATCGTTTGCTCCTACGACCTGAAAAATGAACAGGACGGCTACTTTCTTTACGATCAGTTAAAAGAGCATAACGAACTGCCGCCCAGTACCGCGTTTGTTTTTATCAGTGCCGATACCACCGCGGATATAGTGCACAGTATTGTTGAGTTGCAGCCAGACGATTTTCTGGCCAAGCCTTTTACGGTTCGGGAGCTCGACCGTCGCCTGGGCCGTTTGCTAACCCGCAAACAGGTGCTGAAGCCGGTTTATCAGTTTATCGAGCAAGGCTCTCTGGATAAGGCACTGTTGGAGCTGGAGAATTTTTTAACCGAGCCGCGAAATTCTGAATTTTTCCCGCTGGCCCTGAAATTAAAAGGCGAATTGCTGCTGGCCTGCAGCCATTATGATGAAGCCAGGGAGTTTTACCAGGCCATAATCAACGTGCAAAACTTCACCTGGGCACAACTTGGCCTCATTCGCAGTTTTATTTCGCTGGATCTGGATGAAGAAGCTGAAAAGCTGGTGATTGAGTTGGCACTCAGGCAGGATTCTATGATTGCCGCGTACGACTTACTGGCGGCACTGCAGATCAAACACAAAGAATTTGAAGATGCGCTGGAGAGTGTTGAGGTTGCCAGTGAAATCTCCCCCCGAAACCTCCATCGCCACGCCAAGGCCCTGGATTTATCCCGACTGACCCACGATTACGAATCACAATTTGAAGCGGCCAAGAAAATTGTCAAAATCGCAAAGAACTCTATTCACGACAAGCCCGAAATTTATCTCAATGTAGCCCGGGCTGGGATCGATTTTGCCATGACCGCCGATGAAGAACATACCAAGCGCTTAATCAAACAATCCACCGAGTATTTAAAGCAGCTTAAAAATAGTTTTCCAAAAGCCGACATTGATGATCAGTTAAAAGTGATTGATGCCCGTTTACTTTACCTGGAAGATGAAGTGGATAATGCAAAAGCGCTGCTCGATCAATTAAGTAATGACGCCTGGGAAACCGAAAGCATTGAGGGATTACTCGATAAAGCGAAAGCTTTTCATGAGGTGGGGTTTCAGGAGCATGCCCTAAATATCCTCGACCTGATTGAGCGCCGCTGCAATAACGATCCGGCGCAAAGTAACCTGTTTTTACAATATGTGCAGCAGGAAAAAACGGAAAAAGCCGAAATCAGACTGAGTCCTAAAGAGCTTAATAACAGCGCCGTTAACCAGTATCAGCGCGGCGATCTGGAAAAAGCCCTGCACACCTTCCGTCAGGCATTTACCATCATGCCAAAGAACCCGTCTATCGCGCTGAATTTACTGCAGGCCGCCGCCATAAATCTTCGGGAGACCAACAACGAAGCGGCAAAAGATACCCTCAGCACACAGTTAATCCATAATTGTCTGAAAGCCATCGAGTCAGGCAGGCTTACCGAAGAGCAGGAGCAACGCTATCAGCGTGTCAAAAAGGTGCTAAAAGACTTAACCTAAGCTGCATTCCACACTGGCAAGGCCCGTACTGTAAACCACCACGTCGTCGTCAAAAATGGCATCGGTATAGCGCTCCGTGCGCTGATACTGCATACCTAGCTTCTGCATAATATTAATAGAACCATGATTATCGGCCAGCGCTATAGCAGAGAACTGCGGGCATCCCGCCTGTTTCAGCGAGTCCAGCACGGCTTTAGCAGCTTCGGTGGCATACCCTTTGCCCCAGCTTTGTCGACGAAAGCGCCAGCCAAGCTCAAGGTTATCCGGCTGCGGGTTTCCGGTAAAAAAACCTAACGGGCGAACCAGAATCCAGCCAATCGCTTGCCGATTACCCGTACTCAAGCTGACCTGCCATAATCCCCAGCCTTTCTCTTCATTATTGAAAGACTCGATGCGGGGAATAAACACTTCGTCTACTTCTTTGCGCGTGGTTTTTCTGCCACCGGTTAAGTAGCGCATGACCTCTTCATCCTGATCGATTTCAAACAGAAAATCGCGATCTTGTGCGGTAACTCGGCGATAGGTTAATCGCGCGGAGGGAGTAACAGTGAGCATAGGATTACCCGCCTAGCATGGAAAGATTTTTAGTGATCCCGGTTATGCCATCCTGCAGATAATGCGACACTTTTTTATCGGCCAGACTGGACGTCACAAAGTCTGTAACAGCCTGCACATTGCCCGATTGTAATGACTCGCGTAAATCCAGTCCCTGTTCACTGAATAAACATAAATGCAGCTTACCCAGGGCAGTAATACGCAAGCGATTGCAGCTGTCACAGAAGTCGCTGCTGTAAGGCATAATAAAGCCAATCCGGCCAACATAATCAGGGTGCGACAGTTCAACGGCCGGGCCGGCATCCTTACCGCGCGGCAGCGGCTGCCAGCCCTGCGCTTTAAGGGCAGCAAGGTGAGGTTCGGCACTGACATGATGAGACTTGAAAAAGGCCTTGTGCTGGCCGGTTTCCATCAGTTCAATAAATCGAACCGTTACCGGCATGTCTTTTAGCCAGGCGGTAAAATCGCGCAACTGAGTTTCGGCCCAGGGGCGTAGCAACACTGCATTAACCTTAACATTCATGCCCTCAACGAGGGCCGACTCCACGCCATCGAGTACGGCATTCAGTTTATCCTGGCCACTAAGCAGTGCAAACTGTGCCGGCTCCAGACTATCGAGACTGATATTGACCTGTTTCAGGCCAGCCCGGGCCAGTGGCGCTGCCAGTGAGGCCAGTTTGCCCGCATGAGTGGTCATGGCAACTTTACTGATCCCTTCGGTTTGCGCACAGCTGGCAACCACATCAACGATATCCCTTCGCAGAGTGGGCTCGCCGCCGGTCACCCGAATTTTCGAGGTGCCCATTTGCGCAAAAGCATTTACCAGGGTGTCAATTTCATTTAGGCTCAGAAACTGCTGGGCCTGGCCCTGATAACCGTCGGGCAGGCAATACTGACAACGAAAGTTGCATACATCAGTAATGGACAAGCGCAGATAATAAAATCGGCGACCAAACGAATCTTGTAACAAATCAATGCCTTTAGGGTTAAGGTCAGCTATAAGCATCGCACATTGTGCTGTCTGGCCATTCTACCTTATGTCGGGCCACAACATAACCATTGTTATTTTAAGGGTATAAAAGAGGATACATGCGCCCACATCGCCAACCGGTTGATCCCAACACACCTATGCAGTGGCAGGTATTTCGGCAATTATGGCCCTACCTGCTGGAATTTAAACAACGGGTTATTGTCGCCCTGCTATGCCTTGTGGCGGCCAAACTGGCCAGCATTGGCCTGCCTTTTATTCTTAAACATACCGTCGACAGTCTCAACGACGACACCGTTAAAGCCCTGGCCGTGCCGCTGTCACTGGTATTCGCTTATGGCGTATTACGCCTGTCCAATGTGTTGTTGGGCGAGGTGCGCGACACACTGTTTGGCCGGGTAACTGAGCGCGCTATGCGTCGTCTCGGCCTGCAGGTGTTCGAACACTTACACCGGCTGGATCTGGGCTTCCATCTGTCCAGACAAACCGGCGGACTGTCGCGGGACATAGAACGGGGTACCAGTGGCATTAGTTTTCTGATGCGGTTTATGGTGTTTAATATTGGCCCTACCCTGCTGGAAATCGCACTGGTAGTAGGCGTATTACTGACTCAGTATGGCGTATCGTTTGCGCTGATTATCCTCTGCTCAGTAATTGCCTATGTCTGGTTTTCAATGAAAGCCACCGATTGGCGCACTGAATATGTCCGCCAGGTTAATCAGGCTGACTCCAGCACCAATACCCGCGCCATCGACAGCCTGCTAAATTACGAAACCGTGAAGTATTTCAATAATGAGCAATACGAAGCCAATCTGTACGACAGTAACCTGGCCCAATGGGAAACCGCGCGCCGCAAAAACCGTTTATCCTTATTTGCCTTAAACGGTGGCCAGGCTTTTATTATTGCTACCGCCATGACCAGCATGCTATTGCTGGCAGCCCTTGAAGTCAGCGAAGGTAATATGACCATTGGCGACTTTGTGCTAATCAACGCCTTCACCATGCAAATCTTTATGCCTCTCAACTTTCTGGGGTTTGTTTACCGCGAAATTCGAGGTTCACTGGCCAATATTGAAAACTTATTTAAACTGCTCGACAGAACCCCGCAGGTAGATGATAGTCAGGATGCAACAACGCTGGTTACCCGTGAGGGGCGCATTGAGTTTGAGCAGGTCAGCTTTGCCTATCACGACGACCGCCCGATCCTCAGCAACGTTAGTTTTACGGTTGAACCTGGTAGCAAGGTTGCCGTAGTAGGCGAAAGTGGTGCCGGAAAATCCACCCTGGTGAAATTACTGTTTCGTTTTTACGATCCGGCATCCGGCAGGATTATTATCGATGGCCAGAATATTGCGGGCGTCACGCAGCACAGCTTGCGTCAGCACATTGGCATTGTGCCCCAGGACACAGTGTTATTTAACGATTCTATATTCGAGAACATCCGCTACGGTCGGCCCGACGCCAGAGAGGATGATGTGCATGAAGCTATTCGTCTGGCCCACCTTGATCAGTTTATCAGTCAGTTGCCCGAAGGCGCCCAAACCAAAGTAGGCGAACGAGGCCTTAAACTATCCGGTGGCGAAAAGCAGCGGGTGGCCATCGCCCGGGCAATCTTAAAACGCCCGGCGATCATGGTCTTCGATGAAGCCACTTCGTCTCTGGATAGTCAGTCTGAACAAGCCATACTGCGTGCGCTGCGGGAAGTCGCCAAAGGCCACACCAGTCTGGTGATAGCCCACCGATTGTCAACGATTGTGGATGCCGATAAAATTCTGGTCATGAGCCAGGGCCGACTCATCGAACATGGCAATCACGATGCGCTGCTGAGTCAACAAGGCGTTTATGCCGGCCTCTGGCAAGCACAGCAAAAACAGGCAACCTAACCATGACAAACTCAATGCCCGGCGCGGCTGCCCTTAAGCAGGCCATTAATCAGACCATGCCCTTCGGCAAATATGCCGGGCGTAAGCTCATCCAGCTTCCCGAACCTTACCTGGTATGGTTTGCCAAACAAGGCTTCCCGGCCGGAAAACTGGGGGAGCAACTGGCACTCATGTACGAAATTAAACTAAACGGCATGGAAGGTATGCTGACGCCGTTAATTGACGAATAGCGCCATGGTTTATCATCAAAAAAAGTATCAGCAGCAGGAGGCTGACAAACGCAGCCTTTGTTTACATGGCTGTATTGCCCGCAAAGTACTGGCTGAGCCGGCACTGTTAAGCCAGGCGACATCTACATTACAACAGCGTTACGAGCAAAAACTGCTCAGCTACGGCGCCTACCTGAACTGGCAGGCAATTCTTGCTCAGGTCAGTACGCCGGATAATTTTATTAAAGCGATGACCGCTACCGATAAAACCTCCATAGCACTGCGCCGTAAAACCATCTTTACCGGTGTCCTGAACGAAAAAGAGCGCAGCGATTGCCTCGCTGCGCTCTGATATCCGATAAAGACTACAACCAGCAGGCTACTTACTACGTAGGTGGTCTGCTACCAGAAACGCCATTTCCAGTACCTGATCGGCATTTAAGCGCGGATCACACTGGGTTTTATACGCTTCTTTAAGATCTTCATCACTGATCTGATAAGCCCCACCGGTACATTCGGTAACATGCTGGCCAGTCATCTCAAGGTGAATACCACCCGCGTAAGTGCCCTCGGCTTCATGGGCCGCAAAGAATTGCTTAATCTCACTCAGGATGGCATCAAAGTTACGGGTTTTATACCCGCTGGAGGCAGAGAATGTATTGCCATGCATAGGATCGGAACTCCACACTACATTGCGTCCTTCGGCTTTTACCCGACGCAACAGGCGCGGTAAATTCGCTTCCAGCTTGTCTGCTCCCATCCGGGTGATCAAAGTGAGCCTGCCCGGGTCGTTATTCGGGTTAAGTGCATCAATCAGACGGATGAGTTCGTCCTCTTCCACTGTCGGACCTACTTTTACACCAATAGGGTTATTAATCCCCCGGAAGAACTCAATGTGCGCATGGTCAAGCTGGCGTGTACGCTCACCTATCCATACCATATGCGCAGAACAGTCATAAGGCTTGCCTGTGAGTGTATCGATGCGCGTCAGCGCCTGTTCGTAGTTGAGCAATAATGCTTCATGGGAAGTAAACAAGGACGTTTCGTGCAACGACGGCGTATTGGTAGCGTTAATACCAATGACATCCATAAACTCCAGCGTATCCTGAATGCGACGGGATAAGTCCAGATACTTATCTTTTTGCGGATTATTTTCCAGAAACGCCATATTCCAGCGGTTCACTTCATGCAGATCAGCCAGTCCGCCCTGGGCGAAAGCGCGTAACAGGTTTAATGTGGCAGAACTACGATGATAAGCCTCAACCAGTCGTTGTGGATCGGGTCGGCGTGCTGCTTCAGTAAACTCGAAGCTGTTAATAATATCACCCCGATAGCTGGGCAGAGTGACACCATTAATAGTTTCAAAGTCTGACGAGCGTGGTTTGGCATACTGTCCTGCCATCCGTGCCACTTTAGTCACCGGGCAACGGCCCGCAAAGGTCAGCACGATAGCCATTTGTAACAGCACTTTAAAGGTATCGCGGATCTTCGGTGCATTAAACTCACTAAACGATTCCGCGCAGTCACCGCCTTGCAGTAAGAAACCTTTACCTTCGCATACCTGACCAAGCTGGCGACGCAGCTCACGGGCTTCAGCGGCAAACACTAAAGGAGGATACGAACTCAGGGTCTGCTCTACCCTGGCAAGTTCAGTTTTATCCTCGTATTCTGGCTGTTGCAAAATAGGCTTTGCCCGCCAGCTATCTGGTTGCCAGTTGTTCACTTAGCACCTCTTTCAAATGGGAAATTTCAGAAAACGACTAATCTTTTAAAAGCCAGTTGCATGTCTTACGGGAATAAAATGCCGCTGCTCTTCCTTTAACAGGCATTCAAACTGACAATCAAAGGTTAACCACAGGTTAGACAGGTTGAGTACATCTCTGGTAGGTCCGTATGCAAGCAATTGCCCTGCCTTTGCTAACAATACCGTATCGGCAAAGGTATTAGCAATATTGATATCGTGGCAACTCATAATTATTTGGTTTCCGACCTTCGCCAGAGCACTTAACCACTGCATCAACACTGTCTGATGACGAATATCCACTCCCTGGAGTGGCTCATCCAGTACTATAATAGCATTACCGGACTTAATGGCTGGCCACACCTGTAACAGCGCGCGACTGATCATGATACGTTGCCACTCACCTCCAGACATACGGCTAACCGGTTTATCCAGCAAATCAGCAATATCCAGTTTACGGATCAACTCGCCGGGAATATCCCGGCTTTGGCAAGGGCTTAAAAAGTGCAGGCACTCGCGACCGGTCAGTTCAAACTGAATACTGTGCTGCTGGGCGACAAAACAGCGATGCACGGATAACACTGATAGCGGTGTTACATACACATCGGTTTGCCCCCAGTGCACGTCCCCTTGTTCTGGTTTAAGCAGGCCAGCCAGTACCAACAACAGGGTTGATTTACCTGCCCCATTGGCCCCTAACAGACAGGTAATACCTGGTTGCATAATCGTGACAGAGATATTGTCCAGGCGCTGGTCAAGGGATATGTTTTCAAGCTTAATCGGCAGATTCATTTAAACTGCCCTTTAAGTAATGCATAGAGTAGTAACGGTCCGCCAAGTGAGGCGGTGACCATTGAAACCGGCAAAGAGGCATAGGGCAACAAATCTGAGAATAACGCCACCAGCAGTAGCATTACTCCGCCACACAAGGCACTGGCCGGCAAAACCACCCGGTTATCAAACCCCATTAGCAGGCGCACATAATGAGGAACCAGCAATCCTAAAAACGCAATAGACCCGGCAATGGCAACCGCAGCGCCCACCGCCAGGGCGCAAGCAATAAGAATAATCTTACTTTCATGAGCAGGATCGATTCCCGCACTACGAGCCGTTAGTTCACCGTTATAGAGATAATTCAGGGTCTTGCTTTTTGAGATAATGAGCAAGCAACTGCCGGCTATCAGCGGCGCACTCCACAGTAGGATCCAGCCATCGGCCTGATGCAGACTGCCCATCACCCAGAAGGTAAGGTTACGCATCGACTGCGCATCGGCGAACAAATAAAGCCAGCCCATCACCGCGCTGGTTAGCGTGGTAATTGCAATACCGGCCAGGATAACCGCGGTATTCAGCCCTCGCAGACGAACAGAGAGCCGATAAATAACAGCTGTGGATAGCAACGCACCGGCAAAACAAGCCAGAGGCATACTGTAATGCAGGGTACTGACCATCCACTCTGGCATCAGGATCAGCACTAATGCCGCCATCAGGCTGGCGCCGCTGGCAATGCCTATGATCCCCGGATCGGCCAGAGGATTGCGTAACACCACCTGCAAGGCGGCGCCACTCACACAAAGTGCCGCGCCCACCACGGTTGCCGTGATTGCCAAAGGCAATTGTAAATTAACCAGAATATACCAGCGTGTTTCAGCGGTTGTATCCGCCTGCCACCAGACACTGGCGAGCAGTGCCGAAAAGCACAACAGTAATACTATTCCCAGTGCACCAACAGTCCATCTGGAGGCAGGAGCCGACATTAATTTCTGAGCGCCTTGATTAAGCCGTCTGAAGCTTCCTCAATTAAGCCAAGCACCAGCTCAAAGCCTTTTTTGCCGCCATAATACGGATCGGGTACTTCTTCATTCTCATAACCGGCAAAATCTAACATCAGGCGAATTTTATGATGATGTTCCGGGTCGCTCATTTCACGCAGATTTTCAAGATTACTCTGGTCCATAGCCAGGATCAGATCGAAAGTTTCAAAATCGGTGTCACTCACCCGACGACACTTCAGTCCTTTAAAACTGTAGCCACGCTCCTGTCCGGCGGCTTGCGAGCGCTTGTCTGGTGCGCTGCCAATGTGGTAACCATGAGTACCGGCTGAATCGATGGTCAGCTTCAGTCCTGCCTCATCAGCCTTGTGGCGGAAAACCGCTTCAGCCGTGGGCGAGCGGCAAATATTGCCAAGACAGACAAATAAAACAGCTTTGGGTGATGTCATGGTAATTCCTATCTTTACGTCAGTATTCTTAGCCTGCAACTTTCCCGGCCAGCTGGCAATGCGACTTACCCCACCGGTTCGAGCGTGGTATTGTACTTATCATTAGCGTTGAACACTATACCCACGAAAAAACAAAGAGAAAGATGAATGCCGACAGATTCTAAACCACACGTGCTCATGTTATCCAGCTCCCGGATGGGTGACGAAGAGTACCTGACCCATGCCCGCGAGATGATTTCGCACCACCTGGGCGAAGCAAAGGACGTCTTGTTTATTCCGTTTGCCGGGGTCACGCTGGGCTGGGATGACTATGTCGAAAAAGTCCGCGAGGCCCTCCCACAGCTTAACATTACCGGTATCCATACCTGTGATGACCCGCAGGAGGCCATCACCTCTGCTAACGCGGTGCTGGTGGGTGGTGGTAACACCTTTAACTTACTCAATGAGCTGTATGAGCAATCATTACTAGCGCCTCTGCAGCGCCAGATAAGCCAGGGCATGCCTTACATCGGCTGGAGCGCGGGCAGTAATATTTGCGGCAACAGTATCCGCACGACCAATGATATGCCGATTATTGAGCCGCCCTCTTTTGCGGCGCTTAATGTTGTGCGCTGCCAGTTGAATCCGCACTATACCGATTATCAGCCGCCCGGACATAACGGCGAAACCCGGGATGACCGATTATTTGAATTTACCCGGCTTAATCCCGAAACACCCGTGCTGGCTATCCGTGAAGGCACTGCGCTGCAATATACTGAAGGGCGGCTTACTTTGTTAGGTGAACTGGAAGGATTTTGTTTTCACGGCGATGATAAAACCCCTATCGCGCCGGGCCAGGATTTGACCAACTATATCAGTTGAAGACCTTACTCAGTGCAGCAAAATCCGGCGCCGACTGGTAAGGAATAGTAGCCAGACGCGGCGCCGGCATGAGTTGCTCGAGCGTCGCCAGATTTTCACTAAAGTAAGGCATATCGGATGTCAGTGTATTGGCCACCCAGCCTTTAATATTGAGGCCGTCAGCCATTACGGCTTCGGCGGTCAGCAACGCATGGTTCAGGCAGCCAAGCCGCATGCCGACCACAATGATCACATCAAGCTGAAGGGCTTTCACCACGTCACTTAAATAGCGTTGATTACCAATGGGTAAACGCCAGCCACCAGCACCTTCCATCAGCAATATATCAGCTTGCTTGCTGAGCAGATGATCAAAGCCATTTTTAATTACAACTTCACTGATTGGCTGACTGGCAAGCTCGGCGGCAATATGCGGCGCAATCGCCGGCTCCAGCGCCACTGGATTTACTTCGTCAAGTGTTAAAGCAACATTAGACGCTTGCTGTAAGGCTAACGCATCCTCGTTTTGCCACTGGCCGTTCTGCCATTCACAGCCAGCCGCCACAGGCTTGTAGCCGATGGCTCGTTTGCCGGCCATTACCGCGGCCTTAAGTAACATTGCGCTTACATAGGTTTTACCTACTTCGGTATCAGTGCCGGTAACGAAAAAAGCCTGGGTCACAGTGGTTTCTCCAGCGTCAGATGTAATACGGTATAAGTGTTAGTTAACCGCCCCTGCTCATTGCGTGGCATCGCGGCTTCAAGTTGGCTTAGCGCTTTACGGGTGAGCGCCTGACGCTTAGCGCCCGGCGCGCTGCTGCCTGCCCCAACGCCTTTAATGGAGCGCAGCAGGGCAAAAACGCCGGCAAACTCATCGCTGTACTCAACAAGTTCATGTGAAGCAAAGTTCAAACCGGTCTTACTCAGTGCATTAAGCCAATCGCTTGCCGTGAACAAATCATTAATGTGTAGCGATACCCCGGCAGCGCGACTTGCCCGGCGTAATTCAGCCAAAGACCCCTCCACCATAATGGCCAGTTCAGCGCGACCAGCAGGGTGTAAAACTCGGGATATTTCATTAAGAGCGGTTTGCGGACAACGGCACCACTGTAATGCCATGGAAGAAAACACCACATCAAAAGCGGCGCTCTGCCAGGGCAGTTGCTCGGCATCGCCCTGAACAAAACGGATAGCGGGATAATGGCGCTGAGCCTGCGCTAACATACCTGCAGCCAAATCGAGCCCGGTTATTGTCGTGGCTATGCGGCTTAAGCAGTTCGTGTGACGGCCGGTGCCACAACCAATATCCAGCGCGTTATCAATGGGCTGGTCAGGTAAACGGGCAAGCGCTGCGGTGGCTATTTGCGCCTGAATATTGGCTATTTCATCATACTGTCTGGCTGCGCCACTGAAGCGCCTGGCCACATCGTCTTTTGCAGTCGCCTGTTGCACAGCTGTGAGCGGTTCAATCAGGGCCATGCTGTAACTCCTGACGCACCAGGGTTAGTCCGTCTACAAGGGCGTCGATATCCTGATTTGTGTGCACGGCACTGAGTGTAATGCGCAGTCGATCTGAGCCTTTCGGCACCGTTGGATGGCGAATGGCCGGCACCCATACTCCCCTTTCCGACAATGCTTTGGAGTATTGGCGGGCCATTTCGGGGTCGCCCACAATGAGAGGCTGAATTGCACTGTCTGAGTTAAGCAGTGTCAGGCCTTCCTGCCTGGCGCGCTGTTTAAGATAGGCAATATTACCGTGCAGCTGCTCGCGCTGGGGACCAGTGGTCACGCAGTTCAACGCGTAAATGGTAGCAACCGCCTGGGCCGGCGGAAAGGCCGTAGAGTAAATATAGTGACGCGCATAATTAACCAGATAATCAATCAGGCTGTGGCTACCCGCCACAAATGCACCGGCAGTACCTACAGCTTTGCCGAAGGTGCCCATAACGATCTGACAATCCCCCGGCTTAAGGCCAAAGGTTTCTACCGAGCCCAGACCATTATCGCCGGTCACACCAAAAGCATGGGCATCATCCAGCATCAGCCAGCTTCCAGACTGTTTGGCACAGCTCACCAAAGCATTAATATCAGGGCTATCGCCATCCATGCTGAATATGCCTTCCGAGGCAATCAGTCGGTTTGGCCCATCGCTCTTAGCTAACAGGGTTTCAAGATGGGCAGTATCGTTGTGAGCAAAGCGGCGCAAGTTGCCCTGACTGGCAAGCGCGCCTTCGATAAACGAGGCGTGCATCAATTTATCGGCAATGATCTCACCGGATGAAGCAAATAACGCCTGACATACGGCCTGATTGGCGGCAAAGCCGGAGTTAAATAACAACACCGCATCATAGCCCAACGCGTCAGCCAGCATAAGCTCCAGCTCGCGATGAGCGGCGCTGTACCCCGTTACCAGCGGCGAAGCACCACTGCCCGCACCAAATTGTGCCAGTCCTTCAACCCAGGCCTGCAATACGCCCTGATCGTGGCGCAGTCCTAAATAATCATTGCTGCCAAAGTTAAGGTAATGCTTACCATCAATCGCAATAACGCCATCACGCTCATAGTCGATGGCGGTGCGCTGGCGATAATAACCCTGCTGCTGGCGCTGGGCTAACTGCGTATCAATAAAATCAAAGGCCATTATGCAGACTCGGTTTGACCTTTTTCAGTAGCGTCATAAAACAGTTCAGACCGCGGGGGATTTTGTTGTTCGATAGCTTCTTCGAGCGCCAGTTGGTGCGCTTCGTCAGAATACTCCCGGGTACGCTCAGAATTAATGCCCAACTTTTTAAATAACACCACGTCCTCATGCGTATCCGGGTTGGAGGTGGTAAGCAGCTTACAGCCATAAAAAATGGAATTTGCACCGGCCATAAAACACAACGCCTGCATTTGCTCATTCATTTGTTCACGCCCTGCCGACAGGCGAACATGGGACTTCGGCATCATAATACGCGCTACGGCAATGGTACGGATAAAATCAAAAGGTTCCATATCGTCCAGTTTGTCCAGTGGCGTGCCGTCTACCTTCACCAGCATGTTAATCGGTACACTTTGAGGCTGCTCCGGCAAATTGGCCAGTTGAATCAGCAGCGAAGCGCGATCGGCCAGCGTTTCGCCCATGCCGACAATGCCGCCCGAGCACACGTTCATCCCCGCGTCACGAACATTTTGCAGGGTATCCAGGCGATCCTGGTAGGTACGGGTGGTAATAATATCGCCATAAAATTCCGGCGAGGTATCCAGATTATGATTGTAGTAATCCAAACCAGCTTGTTTGAGCGCAACGGCCTGGTCACGGGTTAACATGCCCAGCGTCATGCAGGTTTCCAGACCCATCGCCTTCACTTCGGCGACCATTTGGGTAAGGTATGGCATGTCACGCTCTTTAGGATTACGCCAGGCAGCGCCCATACAAAAACGGGTAGAGCCGGTTTGCTTAGCTTCTTTAGCGCGTTCAATGACCTTTTCGATTTCCAGCAGACGTTCCTTTTCAAGGCCGGTATCATAGCGGGCGCTTTGTGGGCAGTATTTGCAATCTTCCGGGCATGCGCCGGTTTTAATCGATAATAGTGTGCTCACCTGCACCTGATTAGGGTCGAAATGCTGACGATGAACCACCTGGGCCTTAAATAACAAATCGTTGAAGGGCATTGCATATAATGCCTCGACTTCTGCCCGGGTCCAGTCATGTCGAACGACCGTTTCAGTGCTATTATGTTGTGATGCCAGCATCGCCTATCCTTTACTCTTATTGTCTGGTCGCTTAGTCTATGCCCCAGCAAAGACTTGTCAACCAAATTAACTTTTTAAGCTTTACCATTGTGCACAATTTAACCAACAAAGAATTTGACCAACAGCATATCTGGCACCCTTACACCTCAGCCATCGATCCTCTGCCCTGTTTTGAGGTCAGCGGCGCCAGTGGTGCCGAGCTTACCCTGGCCTCCGGGGAAACCCTGATTGACGGTATGTCCAGTTGGTGGGCTGCTATCCACGGTTACAATCACCCCGCTTTAAACGCTGCCGCCCACCAGCAAATTGATAAGTTTAGTCATGTCATGTTTGGCGGCCTGACCCACGAGCCAGCTGTTAATCTTTGCCGGCAATTGCTTGGCATGGCACCGGCAGGCCTTGAGCGGGTGTTTCTGGCTGACTCCGGCTCGGTATCGGTGGAAGTGGCGATTAAAATGGCCGTACAGTACTGGGCATGTCAGGGCAGACCGGAGAAGTCGCGTCTGATAGCGCCCCGCAATGGTTATCACGGCGATACCTTTGCCGCTATGTCGGTCTGTGATCCGGTTAATGGTATGCACAGCCTGTTTACCAATACCCTCACCAAGCATGTGTTTGCTCCGGCGCCGCAAACCCGGTTTGGGCAGGCCTTCAGCGAAGACGATATTCTGCCGCTGGAGGAACTCTTCGCCCGACACCACGAAGAGCTTGCGGCGCTGATCCTTGAGCCCGTTGTGCAGGGCGCTGGCGGTATGCGGTTTTATCATCCCGAATATTTGCGCCGTTGTCGGCAGCTTTGCGATACATACGATGTGTTGCTGATTTGCGATGAAATTGCTACCGGATTCGGTCGCACCGGGAAATTGTTTGGCTGCGATCATGCCGAGATTAGCCCTGACATCATGTGTGTGGGCAAGGCCCTGACCGGTGGCTATATGACGCTGGCGGCGACCTTGTGTACCGAAGATGTGGCGCGCGGTGTGTGCGAAGGCAGTCCCGGCGTGTTTATGCACGGCCCCACCTTTATGGGTAATCCGCTGGCCTGCGCGGTGGCTGGTGCGAGCTTGTCGCTGATTAATCAGGGTGACTGGCAGGTTCAGGTGCAACGCATCGAAACCCAGCTTAAAGCTGAGCTTCCCCGCTGTACTGAACTTGCCTGCGTCCAGGATGTCAGAGTATTGGGTGCGATTGGCGTGGTGGAAACCAAACACCCGGTTGATATGAAACGTTTACAGCCTCTGTTTGTAAAAAATGGTGTATGGATCCGACCCTTTGGCAAGCTGGTGTATATAATGCCACCCTACGTCATTGCATCTGAGCAGCTCAGCCGGCTTAGTGATGCCATCTATCACTCCCTGAGCAGTACTTACGGTTAAGACATTAAGGAGCGCGCATTCCATGATTATCCTGCGATTAATCGACAAGATAGTGTTTGCTGCGCTGCTGATCCTGATGCTACAGGTCCCCATAGTCACCGACCATTATGTGCAGTACCTTAATGGCTATGTGGATGCTACTCAGGCCGAAGTGGACCATTATCAACAATTGGCCGACACCTACGGTTATACGAATATCAACGCCATGCTCACTGCCCTGCAGACCAATCAGGATCCGCTGGTTCGGGACGATGCGCAGCACAAACAAATCGTAATGCAGGCGCATAGTGAGGCGCAACAAGCCCTGGCCAACCTGCGTACCAGTAACTATTTTGAGCAAGCCTGGTATTTTGCTCAACCTGCTCAGTACCAACGACTCAGTCAGGTGCTAAATCTCTACCAACCATCTTTGCCACTTAAGCCGCAGGCCATTGGCTCAGCACTGGTCACTTCACTTAGCCTGTATTTACTGCTTTGGCTACCGCTTGCCTGGCTTCGCCAGCGACGTAAAAAACGCCGTCAGGTTTTCACTCATTAATATTTTTACCAGCTGATCGACAATCAGGTATTAAAATTGCTACCTAATCATCATGGTATACACCTTTTATTTACAATTTATCGATTAATATTTATCCAGTATCGCTAAACGCCCCACTTTCTCGGGCCAAGCGATTGAAGTGAGGAAATAACCATGACAGATACACCCAAAAATCAAACCTTAATTACTGGCCAGTTGTTGCAAATCAGAGACAAGTTAATGGCCAAGCGTCATTTAATCCCGGCCTCATTCCAGGCGGAATGGGATTCGCTGGCCGAGAAAACCGAAATGTTCGATCCAGCCAATCAGGGGCAATTAAGCCACGCTGGTAATCAGATGGTTACCAAACATTCGGCTTTCAAAGGCACTGTTAATGATTTACTGCAGTTAGTTGAAGCCATGCGGAACTTAAACCGCCAGATCAAAATCACTGCACATTAGTTCGCTGGCTCCCAGTTCCGGGAGCCGCCGCCGTAACACAATAGCAGCCTGAACCCGGCGCTTACCATAACTGGTCATGCGCTGGAAATCTTCTCTGGCGATAGGCACATGCTGATAGTCGAGATGGCGTGAAACCGCCGTATCGGTATCAGGATCCGGATCGTGAATATACACACAGCTTTCATCTGTGCCGGTGATCACCACCCAGTGCGGGGCTTTAGAACGATCGAGCCGGTAGGTACTGATCAAACACATCAGTGCACTGTGGGGTGCATTGGCTTCTTTATCCAGAATATCCAGCCAGTTGTTGTAAAACACCGGTACCTGGCGCCTTTCGGCCTCAACCACAAACTGTTGCTCTACCACGGCCAGGGTCTGGCGTTTGTGTTCATTGCGTACGCCATCGACAAATAATGGCCCTTCGTGACTTAAATACACTTTCACATCAAAGCCTCGTTCCATGGCCGACATCGCCAGGCCCAACGGGTGTGTGCCTGCCGGTCCGCTGGTCATGTACACGGTATTCGATTCACGCCAGATAGCAAATTCTTCGGTCTGGGTTAACCGAACCGACGGGTCAATCATGGCCATCGCCATCATCAGGCTGGCCGGCCCACAGGTAAAAGCGGTAGATTGCTGATACCAGGGACAGAGTCTGTGCTGAATATCCGGCGTATCCAGAGGTAGGGTTTTTTGCATACGGATCGCAGTAGCGTCATCCTCATAATAATGCGGGGTAACAGCAAAAGACTCAAACCCCAACCGGGTATACAGCCGGATGGCAGAAGCATTATGCTCAGCCACTTCCAGTCGCATATACCGCTTGCCGCGTTTGCTGGCGCGTTTTTCCAGATAACCAATTATGGCTTCTGCCATACCCTGACCTCGCGCTTGTGGCGCGACCGCCAGTGAATATAATCGAGTTAGCAGTGTACCGCGCCGGACTAACAACAAACCGTATCCGACCAGCTCACCTTCGGCATCGGCCACCACCATCTCAGCATTGCTGCTGTGCAGGTAATGCCGAAAGCTGCGACGGCTAAGCCGGTCGGCACTGAAACAGCGGTTTTCAAGCGCCAGCAGCGCTGTTAAATCGGTGCTTTGCGCCGCCCGCAGCGACCAAAGCGAGGTTGCAGCTGTCATGCCTGGCGCCCCCGGCGTTCCAGACGGCTGACGAACTCCTGCATAATTAACAGGTACAATTCGTTGCCCAGGTATTTATCTTCAATGCCGGCATCGATATTGGGGTTGTCGTTAACCTCAATCACATAAACCTTATTGCCCCGTTGTTTTATGTCCACGCCGTACAAGCCTTTACCTGCCACATCAGCCGCCGCAATTGCAGCTTTCAGCACTTGTTTGGGCACTTCAAAGGTTGGCATGGTAACAAAATCACCGGAGTCTGATTTACCGTCTGCATGGTTATAGATCTGCCAGTGATTACGGGCCATGAAATACTTACAGGCGTAAATCGGCCGGCCACAGAGCATACCAATGCGCCAGTCAAACTCAGTAAAGATGTATTCCTGAGCCAACACTAACGAAGACGCCTCTAGCATCATCGTGAGTTTATCCTGCAAGGCTGCCAGGGTTTCCACTTTATAAACGCCTTTGGAGAAGGAGCTCTCCGGTAGCTTTAAAATAATGGGCAACTGCAATGTATCAATTAAGGCTTCGCAGGTGGTTAACTCTGCATCGGTCACAAACTGGCTCTTAGGTGCCGGCACCTTGTGATAACTAAAGGCATCCTGCAGGAAAATTTTATTGCAACAGCGCAATATAGACTGACTGTCATCCATTACCACAACCCCTTCTCGCTCTGCAGCGCGGGCCAGGCGGTATGTCTGATGGTCAATCGCGGTGGTCTCGCGAATAAACAGGGCATCGTACTGCGCTACGTCACCAATGGTTTCTGCGGTAACCACTTCGGCATGGAAGCCCGCTTTACCGGCCGCTTTGACAAACTGGGCAATGGCTTTTTTATCACTGGGCGGCGTGGACTCCTGGGGATCAACCAGAATCGCCATGTCCCAACGGGATTGCTTGCTTTTTGCCGAAGTACGCCATTGCTGCTGAGTAAACTGACTCAGTCGCTCAACAAAGCTGCTTTGCAGGGCGTCAGGGATCGCATTAAAACCTACCGATACACAGGCAACCGTTGCCTGCTCCTGACGGACAGTGAGTTTTAACAGCGGGCTCGGATAGCGACCAAAGGCAGAGGCTGCAATGCGTTTAAGGCGGCTATCTTCTGTTTTACCAAAGCACACAAAAAACTCACCACCAAGGCTTTCGATGATGGCCTTTTCCTGGGGTTTGATCACCAGCGACTGGCCTTCCTGCCCAGCTTTAACCAGACGTAAATCATTAATGGTATTGACACTGGGGATCACCCGGTGCTGTCTGGCTTCGGCGAGCAATGAACAGTAATAACCATTACTCAGGTATTGTTCTGTGTCACACAGATTAATAACCCGCGTTTTTGGTTCGTTCCACTTTGGGTAATCCGACAGATATTGCTCAAAACTCAAAACGGTTAATGAGGGTACGTCCAGCGTGATGTGTTGATTTGCCACAATCAGAGTGTGATG
>CATMRP010000010.1 GCA_950073835.1 uncultured Alteromonadaceae bacterium | reverse complement strand
CGGGAAATCACTTCATCTGTACGAGGGCCACTAACGGCTGAAAACAGCGCTATTAAGGTACCGGTTGAACAGGCTAATGCCGCCGCCAGTAACGGAATAAAAATGGTAAAGCGGGTGCCATCGAGAATACGACTAAACACATCACGTCCAATGTAATCGGTGCCTAGTACATAATCGCCGCCGATGGGCTCAAACACATCGTAAGCAACGATTTCACTGGCCGAATGAGGCGCCAGCCAGGGGCCAAAGACGGCAATAAAAACCCAGAACATTACTAACAGCGCACCCAGCTTGCCGGATAAGGGCATTGATTTTAATACATTCATTGGCCTAGCCTCCGGTTCGCAATTTAGGGTTAGCCACAATGGCCGAGATATCAGCGATGAGCACCAGAATGAGATAGCCGGTACAAAACAGCATGGCACAAGCTTGCAGAAGCGGCATATCACGGTTAGTTACAGCATCCACCATTAAACTGGCTACGCCGGGATAGTTGAAAATCACCTCAACAATGACCACCCCACCCAGTAAATAAGAAAGGCTTAATGCCACGGCGTTAACAATTGGTCCAACGGCGTTGGGTAACGCATGGCGCAGTACCGCTCGTGACAAAGGTGAGCCTTTAAGTAGCGCCATTTCCACGTAGGGCTGAGAAAGCTGCTCCAGCACGGCCGCGCGGGTCATTCTTGCCATCTGCGCGCTAAGAACGATACATAGGGTAGCAACCGGCATGGCAAATGCGCGGAAATAATCATACACCCCGGCATCGGCAGGAATATACGACAGCGAGGGCAGCCAGTTTAGTTCCACGGCAAAAATCAGCACAAAAATGGTGGCCAGCAGAAACTCCGGCACCGCCACCATCGATAACGTAAAGATGTTCATGGCTTTATCTATGCGACTACCGCTGTACATGGCGGCAACTATCCCCAGCACCATGGCAAAGGGCACCGCTAACAGCGCGGTAAACCCGGCCAGCATCAGCGATTGTGACAGCCTTGAGCTAATCAGTTCGCTTACCGGGCGTGCATTGGCCAGCGACGTACCGGCATCACCACTTAGCAGTCCACCCAGCCATTTTGCGTAACGCAGCATGGGCGGATCGTTTAAGCCATAAGCTTCCCGCAGCTCTGCCACCGCTTCGGGGGTAGCGCTTTGACCGAGCATTTCCTGCGCGGCATCACCGGGCAGCAGGTTTGCAATAAAAAATACCACCGCGGAAACAATTAACAGCGTGATAATCGATAAGCCAATCCGTTTAATAATCAGCTGGAAAATGACCTTCATTGATAACTCCTTAAGAAAATCAGGCGTCCAGCCAGACATATTCGGCAAAGCTATAGCCCATCAACCCGCCAGTGGGGATGGGAAAGTTGCCTTTGATACGTTTATCGTAACCGTCGATAAGGTTCATAAACACCGGAATGCTGACCCCGCAATGCTCGCTGATGAGTTCCTGCATATCCCAGTACATTTGTTTACGTTTTGCCTCATCACCTTCGCCCCGTGCCGCGGCCAGTAGCTGATCAAACTGCGGGTTATTCCAGCCCGATTCGTTCCACGGAGCGTCTGATTTGTAGAACAGACTGAACAGCTCATCCAGGCTAACCCGCGGGTTGATGTTGCCAAACCCCAGCGGGTGTTTCATCCAGTGATTTGACCAGTAACCATCGGCCGGTACGCGGTTGATGCCAAAATGCATGCCGGCCTCAATACCGGATAATTGCAGCAAGGCGGCCATATCAACCGAACCTTCCGCTGCCGGTGAGGCAAACACTGGCACCCTGGCACCGGTTAAGCCCGCTTTTTTAAGATGGTACTTAGCACGGTCTATATCATAGGGGCGTTGCGGTAATTCGTGGTTGAAGTACTTATGACTTGGCGCCACAGGATGGTCATTAGCAATGGTGGCATACCCTCTGAACAGCGCGCGCTGGATAAGCTCCCGGTTCATCATGTACTTAACTGCCAGCACAAAATCCGGGTTATTGGTGGGGTAAGCATCCTGACGCATGATCAGGTTGGTATACAAGCTGGATTCAGTTTGCATAATGTCGGCCGTGCCCGAACGGCGTACCCGTTTGGTTGAACGCGGGTTTAATGCCAGCGCCATTTGAATATCACCGGAAAGTAACGCGTTCACCCGTGATGATTCATCGGCAATCCCCACCAGCTCTATTTCATCCAGATACGGTTTACCCGGCTTCCAGAAATTCGGGTTCTTCTCACCAACGGTACGCACCCCGGCGGAAAATTCTTTCAATCGATAAGGGCCGGTGCCATTAGCGGTTTGCGAGAAATCCGTGGTGCCATCGGCCACAATACAAAAGTTGGACGAAGCGAGCATCACCGGTAAATCTGCGTTTGGGGCGTGTAACGTAATACGCAAACTCATTGGCCCGGTGACGACCACTTCTTTAAACTGAGCCGCAATTGGCGCAGCCCGGGATGTCACGGCCGGGTCTTTATGCCGCAGCAATGAATACACCACATCCTGCGGCGTTAAGCTTTTGCCATCATGAAAAGTTACGCCGCTGCGCAAAGTAACCTGCCAGGTTTGCTGATCTTCTGATTCAAAGGTTTCGGCCAGCGCCGGGTCTGCACCCAACTCACGGTTAAACTGAGTCAGACCGCTGTACACCATATAAATACGGACGTAGTCGGTACTCAGCGACGCTTTGGCCGGATCCAGGGTATCTTTGGTTGACATCGAGTTCGTTGCCACCCGGATCCGCCCGCCATATATTGGCTTGGCAGGTGTTTGATCACTACTCATTTGAGCCAGCACGTGGGCAGGCACCGCCAGGCCGCTGGCCGCGGTGACCAACCCGGCCGCGCCGAGTGATTTGAGTAGCGCTCTGCGGCTACCTGAATGTTGCCCCGTAATCTGTTGCAGGGCGGCGGCCTGTAAATTCTTGTTTGTCATGGTCTTCCCCTTTAAATTACGGTTCAGGCGATTACAGAACACTCAGTGCAGCATATCCTGCACTTTGTAATACATGCCGACGAAAGGTAAAAACCAGGGTTTACCAAAATGAAAGGGCACGGCTGGCCATTGGGTGGTGAGCCACGGACAGTCAACCGACTTACCGTCGATGATATCGGCCATTACCTCGCCCATATGAATCGCCATTTGCACACCGTGACCGCTGTAGCCCATGGCATAAAACATGCCCTGATGCTCGCCAACTTTGGGCAAGCGATCAGCGCTCATATCCACCGTACCGCCCCAGCAATAATCAATTTTACTGCTGGCCAGTTGTGGAAACATGGCATCCAGCGACTGGCGCAGGATCTCACCACTTTTTAAATCAGAACGCGGATTCGATACCGCAAACCGCGCCCGGCCGCCGAACAGTAAACGCCGGTCAGCGGTCAAGCGGAAGTAATTGCCAATATTTTTACTGGTCACGTAAGAGCGATTGCCCGGAAACAGTGAGGCACACAGTTCTTCGCTTAATGGTTCCGTAGTCACGGCAAAACTACCCACCGGCACAATTCGGCGCCGGAACCAGCTAAATGGCCCGGGTCCGCTACCGCCAGTGGCGATCAGAATCGCTTTCGCTTTAATGGTTTGTTGGGGGGTGGTGACTACCCAGCTTTGCTCACCGGTTTTATCAATTTTGATAACCGGTTGATGCTGAAAAATGGCGACGCCCTTTTCCAGACAGCGCCTTGCCAAACCATAGACCATTTTACCCACATGCAGCTGCGCGCCCTTAGGCGTTAGTAAACCACCGTAAAATTGATCAGAGCCTATTTCCTGCCGTAAGGCCGTAGCATCGAGCAAACGGGCGTCAGGATCCACGACTTTAGTCAGCGCTTCATGGGTGCGAGCCAGTTTGTCGAAATGCTCCAGCTTAGCGGCGAGTTTGATTTTACCCGCGCGGCGAAAATCACAGTCAATATTTTCGCTACTGACAATACGTTCTACCGAGTCTACCGCCTGATTGTAAAACTGATAAAAAGACTGCGCCTTTTGTTCGCCATAAGCGGCAACCAAACCGGCATAATCCTGAGCGGTGCCATTATTGCACTGCCCGCCGTTGCGACCTGACGCTTCACCGCCTACCACACCAGCTTCACAAAGCGCCACAGAAGCGCCTCGCCGGGTCAACGCCAGCGCCGAGGATAATCCGGTAAAGCCACCACCAACCACCAGTACATCGACGGGTTGTTCAGGTAATGCCGATTCAGTTGTACTTATAGTCGGGGCTGTATCCAGCCAGAAAGACGCGCTTTTCATCGAATGCTCTACTCCAGGCCAACTACGCCGGGCAGTCCGCTGATATCCTGAATTTCAGTATAGCCATAGAATGGATTGGCCGGTTCATGACCACGGTTTACCCAAACCTTATTCTTGATACCAATGTCATGCGCCGACATCAGATCGTAGCGGAAGCTGGAAGACACATGCAGAATGTCCTCCGGGTTACAACCGAGGTTATCCAGCATGTACTCAAACGCTTGCAGACGCGGCTTGTAAGCCTGGGCTTGCTCAGCGGTATAAACATGGGCAAAAGGGGCTTCCAGATTGGCCACGTTTGAATGAATTTGTTCGTTCATGGCGTTAGACAGAATAACTAAAGGAATTTCTGCTGCCACTTTCTTCAGTGGCTCTACAACGTCAGGGTGCGGTCCCCAGGTGGGTACGGCGTGATAAATGGCAATACTGTCTTCATCACGGTACTCAATGCCCCATTTTTTACATAGACGGGTTACCGCATTGCGGATAACTTCCTGATAAGGCTTCCACGCACCCAGCACTTCATCAAGCCGATAGGCCGAGAAGTCTTTCACAAATTGTGGCATTTGCGCCTCAGTAATGCGGTCGGCAAACAGTTTTTGCGCCATCGGCGCCATCTCAAAATAAATCAGGGTGCCGTAGCAGTCGAAGCTAATATACTTGGGCTTAAATACACTCATTGTTCTTTCCAGCAGTTGTTGTTCGTTTCAGTACTTGTCTTTGCTTTACAGCGACGTACTTGTTTCAAATCTATTACACCATGCGCCGGCACTCATTAAATGCCAAATTAAATCCGCAGTTTGCAATGTGAATCCTGTTTTAAGGTGTCAATCAGCAGACTATGCTGCATCCTGAACTACAACGATAATGATTACAAAGCTGACCATTTCAGTCTGCTTAGTAGCCTTTCCCGCCCGATTCACGCTGCAATGCGCGCCAGCAGGGGGAAAGCCAATATAATCAAACTTTAAAAGCTTATCGCTGCAATTTATCTTCGCCCAAACCGCACAGCAGATTTTGCTGAGAACTGCAGAAAAACAATATTTCACCGCTTTTCTTTACCGGCTATCGACAGTTTTTAAACCGTAATGCCCGTTAACATGAACGATATAACCAATACACCTTTTCATGTTTCAGGTGTATTCCTTGTTATCAAGTATAAAAGAGTGACCGACGTTGCCTTGCAGCCTTCTACTCTGCAATACAATAAAAATGGAAATTAATCATGCAAACGCCTGCTTTGACAGATCTGGACAGTAAATACCTCGTCCATCCAGTATCCAATTTTCGCGATCATCAGGAAAAAGGCGTGAAGATACTGACATCCGGTAATGGGGCCTGGCTTACGGCCGCCGATGGCAATACTTATCTGGATGCCTTTGCCGGACTGTGGTGTGTAAATATCGGCTATGGCCAGCAACGCGTAGTTGATGCGGCTATCACGCAGATGACCACCCTGCCCTATGCTACCGGCTATTTCGGGTTTGGCAGTGAGCCAGCCATTGTATTGGCAGAAAAACTGGTATCGATGACACCGTCATCATTGCAGCACGTGTATTTTTCGCTGGGCGGTTCTGATGCGGTGGATGCGGCCATTCGCTACATCACGCATTATTTTAATGCCATCGGCAAACCTGCTAAGAAACATATTATATCACTGCAACGCGGCTACCACGGCTCATCGTCTACCGGCGCCGGGATAACCGGATTGCCAGCGTTTCATACTAACTTCGACGTTCCTACGCCGCAGCAACATAAAATCAGCTGTCCTTATTTATACCGCAGCGAATTCACTACCGGCGAAGAGCTTATTGCCGCCTCGGTTAAAGAACTGGAAGACAAGGTTGCTGAGATTGGCGCCGATAATGTGGCGGCCTTTTTCTGCGAACCGGTGGTGGGCTCGGGCGGCGTTATCGTGCCTCCGAAGGGCTGGCTGAAAGCTATCGCCGATACCTGTAAACGGTTAGGCATTCTGTTTCTGGTGGATGAGGTAATTACCGGCTTTGGCCGTACCGGCAAAATGTTTGCCTGCGAGCATGAAGGCGTTGAACCAGATTTAATGACCATTGCCAAAGGCCTGACCTCCGGTTATGCCCCTATGGGAGCCGTGCTGATGTCAGACGAGATATTTAACGGCATTGCAGATGGCCCGAACAAAGCGGCTGTGGTGGGTCATGGACAAACCTATTCGGCCCACCCGGTGAGTGCCGCCGTAGCTCTGGAAGTGATTAAAATTTACGAAGAAAGCATGCTGGCTCATGCACAGACAGTAGCGCCTTATTTTGAAGCTAAATTGCAGGCCTGCATGGCTCACCCGTTGGTTGGCGACGCGCGCAGCATTGGCTTGTTAGGCGCCATTGAGCTGGTTGCCGATAAGGCCACTAAACGCCAGTTTGACCCGGCACTGAAACTGAATGAAACCATTGCGGATATCGCCTGGAAACACAAACTTATCTTCCGTGCGTTTGGCGACAATATCCTCGGTTTTGCGCCGGCACTTTGCTTCACCGAATCAGACTTCGACGCGTTGTTTGAACGCTTACAACTCACCCTTGATGAAGTTCTGCAACTCGACATTGTAAAACAGGAGATGAAAGGCTAATGACCACTTATAACATCGCCGTAATTGCCGGAGACGGTATTGGTAAAGAAGTCATGCCGGAAGGTCTGAAAGTTGTTCAGGCCGCGGCTGAAAAGTTTGGTTTAAGCCTCAACTTCCATCATTTTGACTGGGGCGGTTGCGACTACTACCTCGAACATAACCGCATGATGCCAGAAAACTGGAAAGACATTGTGGGCGATATGGACGCCATTTACTTTGGTGCCGTTGGCTGGCCGGATACCGTACCAGACCATATTTCATTGTGGGGTTCTATTCTGACCTTTCGTCGCGAGTTTGATCAGTACATCAACATGCGCCCGGTCCGCACGTTTGAAGGGGTAAAATGCGCCCTTTCAACGCCAAAGGCTGACGACATCGACTTTATCGTGGTACGGGAAAACACCGAAGGTGAATACTCCTCCATTGGCGGCATCATGTATGAAGGCACCGACCGCGAAGTGGTATTGCAACAATCGGTCTTCAGCCGTCACGGTACCGACCGGGTATTAAAATACGCCTTCGAAACTGCCATGCGCCGTGAAGCAAAAAACCTTACGGTGGCTACAAAAAGCAACGGCATGGCTATCAGCATGCCCTGGTGGGACTCACGTGCCGAGGCAGTTGCAGAAGATTATCCTGGAATCAGCTGGACCAAGCAGCATATCGATATCCTCTCAGCCCGGTTTGTAATGACCCCCGAGCGCTTCGATGTGGTGGTAGCATCCAACCTGTTTGGCGATATTTTGTCGGACTTAGGGCCTGCATGTACCGGCACCATAGGTCTGGCGCCTTCTGCCAACCTCAACCCGGAGCGTAAATTCCCTTCTCTATTTGAACCCGTTCATGGCTCTGCGCCGGATATCTATGGCAAAAATGTTGCCAACCCTATCGGCATGATTTGGTCCGGCGCCTTAATGCTCAGCTTTCTGACCGAGGATAGTAGCGCCGGTGCCAGTGCGCACGATGCCATCGTTACCGCCATTGAGAAGACCCTGAAAGGCGCAACGCTAACCCCGGATTTAGGCGGTGAGGCGAGCACTCAGACCATGGGCGACGCAATCCTGGCGAATCTGTAATGAGTAAAACTAAACAATTTGATTTAGCCTCGCTACTTAGCGAGCCGCTACTACTGAACACCAAAAACTACATCAATGGCAAGTGGCAAAAAGCTGTTTCGCAGCAAACCTACGAAGTCATTAACCCGGCATCGGGTGCCAGTATTGCCGGTGTTGCTAACAGTGATGCCATAGACGCAGCCAATGCAGCCCGTTCAGCGAAAAAGGCCTTTGCCAGCTGGCAACTCACTACCCATCGTGAACGGGCCAACTTACTGGAAAAATGGCATCAACTGATAATTGAGCATACTGATGATCTCGCTCGCATTATGACGTCAGAGCAAGGCAAGCCCCTTGCTGAAGCCAGAGCAGAAGTGGGCTACGGTGCGTCCTACGTAAAATGGTTTGCCCAGCTTGCCATGCAACTGCGTGGTGATATTCTGCCCAATAGCGTACCTGGTCGTCTGCAAACGGTAGAAAAGCGGCCGGTTGGTGTGGTTGCTGTTATCACACCGTGGAATTTCCCGTTTGCCATGCTGGCCCGCAAAATTGCACCAGCCCTGGCCGCCGGCTGCTCGGTGGTAGTAAAACCCGCCGAAGATACGCCCTTAACCGCGCTGGCTATGGCAAAACTGGCTGAAATGGCCGGTTTTCCTGACGGCGTGATTAACGTGGTTGCCGCTTCACGAGAACAAACCGCTATTGCGGTGGATGCCTGGCTCAAGGATGTACATGTTAAAAAGCTAAGCTTTACCGGCTCCACTCAGGTAGGCCGTTACCTGGCTGAACGCGCTGCGAGCTCGCTGAAAAAACTGTCGCTGGAGCTCGGCGGTAATGCACCTTTCATCGTCTTTGAAGACAGCGATATCGACGCAGCCATTACCGGCCTGATGGCGGCAAAATTACGTAACGGCGGTCAAACCTGTGTTTGTCCTAATCGTATTTACGTGGCTAATGCTATCTATGACGAATTTGCCAGTCGCCTGGTGGATAAGGTGGCGGCGCTGAAAGTGGCAGACCCATTCGATGATGACACCCAGATTGGCCCAATGATCAATCAGAAAGCCATCGATAAGATCAGTGGCCATGTGAAAGATGCCGAAGCCCAGGGCGGGATTATTCTTTGCGGCAGCACTGAGCCTCGGGAAGGATTATTCTTTGAGCCCGTCGTGATTGCTGAAGCACACAATAAAATGGCGCTGTTCAGTGAAGAAACCTTCGGGCCGGTGTTACCGCTGTTTCGTTTTAACAGCGAAGAAGAAGCCATTGACGAAGCCAACAATACCGAATATGGCCTGGCGGCGTATTTCTATACCCAGGACCATCGCCGCATCCATCGCGTTAAGGCTCAGCTTCAGGCTGGCGTCATTGGTGTGAATGAAGGTGCGGTGGCCAGTGAGGTCGCGCCATTTGGGGGCGTTAAGGCCTCAGGTTATGGTCGTGAAGGCTCACATTACGGACTGGATGATTTTCTGCAAATCACTTACGTATGTGAAGGCAATCTGTACTAGCTAAGCAGATGGATACCAAACAAGACGCCGGGCAATTAATATTTCCCGGCGTTTTTTTGCTTAAAAATTACCAGCGTCTAGTGGGCAATCCCAAAACTACTGGTTAGCGTAGCGGTTGTCGCCAGTACTAAGAGGCCCACAACGGCTTCACTGATAATCGATTTCTTCGCTCTCAGGCAATCCTGTACGGTCTCTAGTGCTTTAACCAGGCGCCATTTATGATAGGCGGCAAACCCTAACATCACACAGACCAGCACTAACTTACCTGCCATTACCATCAGGTAAGTACTATTTAGCTCGCCATCAACATTAAGAATCAACAGTATCAACAGAGCAGTGCCGCTTAACAATAAAGCGCTTACCCACACCATGGCTTGTTTGCCATACTGCTGTAATGTGTGCCTGAGCGGCGCGGGCTCCGCCAGATGACACAAACGGAGAAGGGGATAAAAACTGCCCACCCACCAGCCAGCCATCACCACGTGCAGTGCAATTAAACACTGGGCAAGCACTGAGGTCGTCGCGGTATGACCACTTTGGGTAAAAGACCAGCTAATAACGCCCGTGGTTAGCAGCAGAAAGGCCTTAAAACTTCTGGGCCAGTTCAGATTGTTAGTCTGAACGAACGCTCCTATCACGCCAATTACCATCATCACCAACGCTGTAAAACGCGCTCTGGCTTGTTCGCCGATAGTGGATTCCCAGGTAATCTGCAGCATAAACCGATCTGTTATGCCAATCACACCATCATCCATCAACAGACCAGCATTTAACGGCACCACTATTAGCGCCCCCACTATGCTTACTACTATACTCACGCCCAACACTCGCAGTTGCGAGCCGGCGAATGAGTCAGGAATGCAGGAAGTATAATGACGGTGAAAAAACCACAGCATTGACGTTATACCGATAAACCCGATAACGCCTAGGTAAAAGCCAAATTTGGCCAGGGAGAGAAGTGCGAGCCAGCCCATCAGGCTGGCTCATTGACAAAGTTAATGGCCAGCATGATGACTATGGCCAGACAAAATGGTGAAAGAATACGAGTCTTCCATTTTATGACCGTCATTACCCATGACTGTCCATTCAACGTCGTAGTCATCGGCGGGCAGTGCAGGCACGGGAAAACTCACGGTTTTAGCGGCCTTAACGACGGGTTTAAAACCAAAGTCAATCGCAGTGCCCTGGCTATTTGTCAGCACTAACTTAATCAAACGTACCTCTGCTGAAAAGGTTAGTGACAGCATTTCAGGCGCCATCGAAACTTCGCTTTCTCTTGGCGGGACAGTCTGCGCTAAATGCACATGCGCAATGGCAGTACTGCTGATCAGTCCCAAAGCAAGAACCAGGGGTTTAATCCAGTTTGAACCATTTACCATATGGTGCTCCTTAAAAGTATTTGACCAGCGGGTTACTGCTGTTGTGTTTGAATTTAGCGAAGGCTTTAGTCGGCCAGTAGAGGGCAACCGCCAGAATGATGGCAACCAACCAGATTTGCCAGACGTAATCAAAAGCAAACAAGTCGCCGTAGTTTGGCCCTACTAACGCCAGCACAATTCGGTAGCTGACCAGTAGCACGAATAAATGCACGATGTAATAGAACATGGGTGCGGAGCCAAAGGTTTCCACTGCTTTAGTAAGGCGATTATTGACATTTTCCAGACCGGCCAGCACCAGGAACGCGGCGCCCAGGGTAAATAGCACATAGTCCAGTGATGGCGGATACTTGGTGTAGTTAATGAAGGACATTACCGTATGAATGGCATCCTGCTGCGCTTCCCATGGCAGCACTTCACCATAGATATTAAAGCCGCGTAATACCAGCAACAGAGCCCACAGCCCCAATCCCAGTTTAAGCAGGGTAGACTGGCGCTTTGCCCCTTCAACAGCGCGAGAATACAGCGGCCCCATGCAGTAACCCAGTAAGATCACGCCAATCCACGGTAATACCGGATAGGAGGCTTTAATGCGAAAACTCTCTGAGGTAAATATAATCCCACGATCATGCAATATTGCCCAGATGGTATAGCCGGCTTCATCAGGATTAAAACTAATAGGACTTAATAAGTTATGGGCACAAACAATCAGTAAACCTAATGCCAATATTGCTTTATAAGGCAATTTACACAGTACAGATAACGCAACCATGCTCACACCAATCGCCCACATAACCTGTAACCACAGGGTGTCGTAATTGCCCATCCACAACCAGTTAATTATGGCGATCTCAACAAAAATGATAAACAGACCACGTTTAAATAAGAAGGGTGTTGCTGAACGAGGCGCTTTGTTGAAGGGATGTGAGTAGAGCCAGGCGGAAAGACCGGTTAGAAACACAAACACCGGCGCACAGAAATGTGCGGTGGTTCGGGTAAAAAATAGTTCCGGGCTGGTAGTCTCCAGATCCATGGGATCGCTCACATTCTGATGGAAAAAGAATCGTTCCCGAACATGATCAACCAACATAAACAGCATCACTAATCCACGCAGGATATCGATGGATGCCACCCTTTTTTTAATCACCGCTGCGGGTGTTTGTGCTACTTCACTCATTGTTCTCACCTTCACTCAAAGAACAGGGCTAACCCGATTGGTTTGCCCTCTATTTTTATTGTTTGGTCTTATTCTGGCGCGTGTGGTAATACGAACGACAAGGTCGCCAGCAATTCGTATTTATCGATAATGTTAGGACGGTCAGTCGGCGCATCATACGTTGCAACCACGACATTTAAACCCTGGTTACGAATGTCGAATGTGACTTTACCGTCTTTATCAGACACTAGAGGTTCGGCGTCCGGATCGTTAACAAAATCACGTTTAACCAGTGCGCCCTGAACCGGCTTTCCTTTATATAACACCTGGTAGGTCTGTTGTTCACCCATCATCAGAGGAAATTCGTTACCAGCCGGCACAATCTGCAGTACCTGGGTTTTAATATACGGGATCTCTCGCAGAGGACCGCGTAAGTGAACAGCGTACTTGATGGTTTCTTCGCTTAAAATAGCGTCAGGTACTTCATCACGGCCTTTACCTATCCAGTGACCTTCCCCGGTATTTGACCAGATACCATTATTCAGCACCGCTGACACTGCAACAGGGTAATCATCACTGGTTACCAGTAATAAAGGGCCGCTTGGAGTTAACTCTACGTCTACAGTATCCCAGTCTTCATCAAAGCCACTGACTGAACCCACTTTGGGTAACCGTAAAACCGCATCCAGGTCGTCGGCGCCGACGCCATAAATCATTGCCAGTTGCTTGGAGCGTTCTGCAAACCAGATACCGTGTGCACTGGCTTGCGCCGTCATTAAAGCAGTCAGTGCAATAACACAAATTTTCTTCAACATTGTTGTTTCCTCTGATTAATTCTTTGTTTTAAGTGATTGGTAAAAACCGGCCACGGTCACCGTAACGGTAACCGGAGAGTCTGACATGTTCTGCCAGTACCAGCCGTGTGTGCCCTCAAATGGTGCTTTGAAAATGCCGTTATCAGCGGCTATTGCTGTTGCTTTTTTATAACTTTCAAATTCGTTAGGGTTTTCGAGCTTTTCACCGTGCATATCCATGTACACGGGTAACCCGTCTGTTTGCCAGCTGAAGCTAACACCGTTGTCTTTCTGCATTAACGCCTTCACTTCCACCCCTTCATATTCAGGGATTTCAATGGTGATCGTTTTGCTGGCAAATTCTCCCTCACTGCCAGCCAGAATAAACGCAGCATCTGACTTGATTTCCATGTCTTCACCTGCCGGAGCACTGTTCAGACTGGTTAACCCCAGCAAACCACCAATGCCGGTGAAGTCTTTATTGTATTCGGCGGGCAACACAACGGTGACAGATAGCACCACGGCCAGCGCCGTTGCGATAACCAGGCCCTTAATAATTTGTTGATTTGATACGTCGACATGCTGTTGTTGAGTTGTCATACCGTGCCCCACATATATCCTGAAAGTTGAAAGATTGTCAGTGTGACACCGGCGGTAACCAGTGCCATATTGGCCGCAAAGGCATAGCGCATAAAATGCTGGCTTTTACGCAGCAGGATAATGAGCATTAACATGCCAAAAAGCGCAATCATCTGGCCCATTTCCACGCCAATGTTAAATGAGATTATGTTGCCTACCAGGCCATCAGCCGACAGAGTGAAGTCCTGCAATTTGGTCGCCAGACCAAAGCCATGGAACAGTCCGAACACCAGGACCGCGGCCTTGGTATTAATGGAAAATCCACAGAAACGCGGGAAGAAACCAATGTTATCAAGGGCCTTGTAAGCCACCGACAAACCAATAATGGCATCGATGATATACGCGTTGATATGAATGCCTGATAGCACGCCGAACAACAATGTCACGCTGTGGCCCAAAGCGAACAAAGTGACGTAAATTCCCACATCTTTGAGTCTGTAGAGGAAGAAGATGACACCGAATAAGAACAATAAATGATCATAGCCGGTCACCATGTGTTTCGCGCCAAGATAGATATAAGGGATAATATGGAGTCCTGAGCTGGACTCTAAAAATGCCCTGTCTCCCTCAGCTACACCATGAGCACTCGCCAGCGGCATCACTAAAAGTAATGTCATCGCCAGCAAGAGTTGAGTAATCAATCGCATCGTCATGGCCTACAGCTTGTATTTGCCAACTATTTTTGAAACGCCATCCTGCAGGGTTAACATGGCAAGTACCTGACTCGCCCCCGCTAAAGTTACCGGCGCGCTAAAACGATTGCCTTCTGCAGCGGCTGCTTCAATCATTTCTTTGCGGCCCTCGCCTTTGACTTTCAAACGCAAGCCCAATTCTGCTGCATTGAGTGGTTCACCGTCATAAAATACCCACACTGATACTTGATCACCGTCCTGCTTCATCTCAAATGAATACTCACCAACGATCTTTACAACGCCGCCATACTGAGGCTCCGTATTGCCGTGAGCCAGGGCCTGGGTTGATACCAACGGGGAAGCTAAGAGTGCTGCTATCAGCAACAAGTAATGTTTACGCATAGGAATCTCCTGTTATAAAAATAATACTGAAAGGTAGTGAGCAGAAACGACTCTTTGCCGTTTTATTACTGACACAAAGCACCGAATTTTTTCACTTAAAAAACATTTAACGCTGTGACAATTTCTATGAATTTATTGCTACAGCCTAAAACCTATTGCCAGTCGGTTTTTAAAGCGCTCCAATCGGCGTTGCGCTTCTTGCATCGCTAAAAAGGTAAAATCAGTTCGATATAATGGTGAATACTGTCTATAGACAGTAAATTGGTAAACAGCACTGCGGCGGCCAGCAGGCTAATGATTACCGGGATCTGAAAATGAAATTTTGCCGGCTCCAGCAACGCATGAACACGTTGACTAACAAAGTCTTCGCCAAATGAAAAAGCGAAGGGAACCGGGCAATGTTGCGCGGATCTCCTATAAGCAACCAACGCAGACGCCACATTCAGAGCGCCCACTTGCTCTGCGGCCTGACTATCCGCCCGCAGTTCTGTCGCGAGCTCAAAAGCTTGTCGTAATGGACGCCGTATGGCCCGCGGATAATAAGCGCTGACAATGCTAAATAACCACTTCTGTAACGGATCAAAATAGCGTTTATGCCCGGCTTCATGTGCAACAATGCAAGCAAGCTCATCGCGGGTAACACGTTCTGTCAGACCAGTAGACAGGTAAACCATTGGTCGCAACATGCCCGCAGTAAATGCCAGCGGAATGGACGTCTCAAGCAAAATATAATTATAACCATTAAGTTGCGCAGCATTGGCGTCAGCCATCAGGCTAACACTTTGCAAACTCTGCTTATGATGATTCAATAAGCGAATGTGGCGAAGCAAAATCCAGATTGTCGCAACAGCCCAAATCACCAGTAAACTGCCATGCCAGGACAACCACTCAAATTCAAACAGGTGATGCCAGTGAATAAACATCTCCAGCGGTGGCCACATTACGTCAGTAAAGGCATAAAGCATAAATGCCCCACTGCAAAGCGCCCCTACTAACACAGGTAATAACACCCAGGAGGTTAACAATGTTTTTTGCCAACCGGCAGGAAGTAGCGCTACCTTGCGCACTAAAAAACCACTGACTAACAGTTGCAGTAAGAGTGCAAACCAGGCACTCACCACCGCCAGGCTCAATACATTGAGGAAAATGGCTGTATCAAACATTTCAGCGCTCCTTATTCAGTCGCAGCCGTTCACGCTGCGCCTGAATCATTGACTCCAGAGCATCAAGCTCCTGTGCTTCAAACTGTCCTGAATAGGATTGGAATGCGTTAATAAACACATTCTCATCATTGGCGGTAAAATCTCGCGTAACATTATCAATAAGCGTCGCGATTAATCCTTCCCGCTCTACCCGTGGCGAGTAAAAATAGGCATGTCCCTGCTTGGTTCGATCGAGTAATTGTTTTTTATAGAGACGATCCAACGTGGTCTGGATGGTATTGAGGTTGCCACCTTCATTACGGGTGAGGGCAGCAAATACTGTTTTGACATCGGCTGGCGACCGTTGCCATAAGTAATTCAGTACTTTTTTCTCTAATTCCCCTAGCACCATCAGACGTTTCCTTTAAGTTCACAAACTAGTCTTGCATAACCACGGCAAAGTGAATGGCTTTTATGCACCTGGTTTGAAGCATAAAATGCTGTTAGCCATTTAGCCCTGCCATTTCCTACTGTGAAGTGGACAGGTTGACTACCTTCATCAATTACTTAATCACATGCTCAGTGCCAGTGCTTACAGGCTTATCACGATGTAACATGCGATATAAGCCCGGGATCACAAACAGCGTAAGCAAGGTTGAAGAAATGATGCCGCCAATCACTACTGTTGCCAGCGGACGCTGCACCTCAGAGCCAATACCAGTATTTAATGCCATGGGAATAAACCCCAGAGAAGCTACCAACGCGGTGGTCAGTACCGGTCGTAAACGCGTGAGTGCACCTTCGAATATGGCTTGTTCAAGCGTATGCCCATCACGGCGCAATTCACGAATAAACGACACCATGACCAAACCATTTAAAATGGCGATCCCCGACAGCGCAATAAAACCCACAGCAGCAGAAATTGAAAACGGTATATCCCTCAGCATTAGCGCAGCGACGCCACCGGTTAAGGCCAGCGGGACACCCGTGAAAATGATCATGGCATCTTTTACCGAGCTCAAGGCCAGAATAAGTAACCCGATAATCAGTATCAAAGTTACCGGCACCACGATGCTTAAGCGGGCAGAGGCCGATTGTAATTTCTGGTAGGTACCACCGTATTCCACCCAGTATCCGGCAGGAATTGCAACCTTGTCAGCCACAGCCTGTTGTACATCCGCCACAAAGCTGCCCAGATCACGGCCGCGCACATTTGCGGTTACCACCACCCGCCGTTTACCATTTTCGCGATTGATCTGGTTAGCCCCGGAGACCAGTTCCAGATCGGCTAATTCTTGTAACGGCATGACATGCCCGTCGGGTAAATGAATGGGTAAATAGGCCAATGCATTTACGTCTGAACGACGTGTTTCAGGAAGCCTGACCACAATCTCGGAGCGAATGTCCCCCTGGTAAAATTTGCCAGCAACCGTGCCGCCCATCGCCGTGGCTAACTGGCTTTGCAGCTGGGCCTTGCTGATACCAAACTGTACCAGCCTGGCGGTCTTAGGCACGATATTCAACATGGGCAGGCCGGTAGTTTGCTCAACCTGAACATCCGCAATCCCCGCTACGCCATTGATAGCCCCTTCGATTTCGGCCCCTAATCCGGTTAGGGTATCAAAATCATCACCAAACACTTTAATGGCCAGTTCAGCACGCACACCGGCGAGTAATTCGTTAAAGCGCATCTGTATCGGCTGCAGAAACTCATACCGGTTACCGGGGATCGGCGCCACAATGGCTGCCAGTTCATTTACTACCTGTTCTTTCGACTTGTTTGGATCAGGCCACTGCGCCCGTGGTTTCAAAATAATAAAGTTATCTGCCACACTCGGAGGCACCGCATCGGTGGCCACATCAGCGGTGCCGATTTTAGCAAACACCCGCTCGACTTCAGGCATCTCACTGATTTTTTGTTCGAGGATTTTTTGCAGGGCAACGGCCTGACTTAAAGACGTGCCGGGAATGCGCAAGGCATGCATGGCAATATCACCCTCATCAAGATTTGGGGCAAACTCACTGCCTAACCGTGTGGCCTGGTATGCAAACACCACCACCAGCGCCGTGGCCAAAGCAACCACTACAATCCGACCTTTCAACACCCATTTAAGCGCCGGTCGGTAAATAAGCTCAGCACCCTTAATAATCGGACTGTGCTTCTCTTTAACCGGTTTAGTAAACAGTAACGCGATGGTGGCAGGCACAAAAGTTATCGATAGCAGCATTGCGCACAGCAGAGCAATAACAACCGTAATCGCCATCGGATGGAACATTTTCCCTTCCACCCCTTCCAGGGCAAATATGGGCAGGTACACCGCGGTAATAATAAATACCCCGAACAAGGCAGGCCGAATCACTTCGCGAGTTGCTTCGAACACCACGCTCAGTCGTTCCGTTAACCGGATAGGCTTTTCCCCCTGCTGGCTCAGACGGCGCAGACAGTTTTCCACAATGATAATCGCACCATCCACCAACAAGCCAAAATCCAGTGCTCCAAGACTCATTAGGTTTGCGCTGACCCGGGTTTGTACCATACCGGTGATTGTCATTAACATGGCAAAAGGAATAACCAGAGCGGTGAGAAACGCTGCACGAAAATTCCCCAACAATAAGAAAAGCACCACGATAACTAACAGCGCACCTTCCGCCAGATTGGTTTCAACTGTCAGCAGGGTCTTATCAACCAGCCGGGTTCTGTCGTAAACGGCTGTTGCTTCAATGCCCTCGGGCAATGATTGGTTAATCTCTTTAAGCTTGTTGGCAACGGCATTGGCGACAGTCCGGCTGTTTTCGCCAATCAACATAAACACTGTGCTCATTACCACTTCCCGGCCATTTTGAGTCGCGGCCCCCGTACGCAGTCCCTGTCCATTCTGAATGTCAGCCACGTCTTTCACGTATACTGCTGAGCCGTTAGTTTCAGTCAGTGGGATCATGCCAATGTCTGCCATACTCTCTGCCTGACCTGGTACTCTTAGCAGCCACTGTGCACCATTTTGTTCAA
This sequence comes from uncultured Alteromonadaceae bacterium, assembly GCA_950073835.1. Taxonomy (GTDB): domain Bacteria; phylum Pseudomonadota; class Gammaproteobacteria; order Enterobacterales; family Alteromonadaceae; genus Alteromonas. The sequence goes on along the minus strand of CATMRP010000010.1, from coordinate 37,223 downwards.
TAAAACCCGCCCCCTGATTCTGATTGTTGGCGGCAATAGCCTCAACCACATCCGCTTGGGTCAGGTTATAGGCCAGTAATTTTTCAGGGTTAAACGCGACCAGTATTTCACGCTCATATCCGCCGATAGGATTCACCTCGACCACGCCCGGCACTCGCATCAGCTGCGGGCGGATGGTCCAGTCGTGCACGGTTCGTAAATCCATGGGCGTTACCGGCGAACCATCTTTATTGGTAGCCCCGGGTGCGGCATCCACAGTGAACATAAAGATTTCACCGAGACCAGTCGCGATGGGGCCTAGCTCAGGTTCCAAATCGCCGGGTAATTCAGAGCGAGCCGCTGATAACCGTTCATTAACCAGCTGGCGGGCAAAGTAAACGTCGGTATCATCATCAAAAATCGCCACCACCTGAGATAAACCGTAGCGAGAAACCGAGCGGGTGTAGGTCAGCCCGGGAAGCCCGGCAAGTGCTGTTTCGAGCGGAAAGGTAACCCTTTGCTCCACTTCCAGCGGTGTATACCCCGCCGCTTCGGTATTTATCATCACCTGTACATTGGTGATATCCGGTACCGCATCAATGGGCAGTTTGGTAAAATTCCATACGCCCAGACCGGCAACCATTATCACCAGCGCAAGCACCAGAAACTTACGCTTTATGGAAAAGCTTAGTATCGACTCCAGCATGCATCGGCTCCTAATGATCGTGTGATGCGCCGGACTTTTCGATGTCGGCTTTGAGAATAAAACTATTTTCGGTAACGTATTCCGTACCCGGCTCCAATCCGCCCAGCACTTCAATCCATTCCCCCCCTTCGCGGCCAAGTTCCAGCATGCGCACTTCGTACTGCTCACCCACTTTGGCATACACCACGGTAAAATCCCTGAAGCCCTGCAGGCCAACTTTCTTAACCGCCAGCGGTACATCAACATTAGCCACGTTAATATGTGCTTTAACAAAACTGCCTGCGGTAAGAGAATTACCGGTGTTCGGCACTTTCACCCACATAATGCGAGCCTGATCATCCCGCACCTCGGGTTCGATAAAGCTGACTGTCCCTGTTATGGCGGTATCCCCCCCTTCAATATCAAGCGTCACCTGACTGCCGGTTGTCACTTTGTGGTAATCGGCGGGATAGACAGCCAGGCGAGCGATATATTGTCTGGTGTCTGTCAGAGTTAACAGTGTGCGCCCTTGAGTTTGCTCACCTGCATTGGCTGACCTGGCCGTCACTGTTCCAGCAACAGGCGCTTTAATGGTGTATGGCTTGAGGCTTTCATTACTTTCGACCGTGAACAATGTTTGGCCTTTGGTTACCGTATCGCCAAATGCCACATGTACGCGCTGAATTTCACCCTCAAAACGGGCACTGATATGCGTCTGCGAACCCGGTGGTAATGCAATAGCGCCATAAGCCGGTATAGACTGATGCAACGTAGCAGGACCGGCGATTTCTGTTTTGATTTCCATCGCATCCGCTACGGCTCGCTCAATGGTAGTCCGGCCTTCATAGTTGTCATATTCCCATCGATAGGATTTACCATTGTGTTGCGCTGTGACCGTTACATAAAATGAGTGAGGTTCGTAGATCACCATATCGCCGCGTAAAAAATCGCCCTGGGGGTTAAAGTTAATATCATCAACCACATCTCCCAGCCGGGTAAGCTTAACATTGAGACTGACCTGTTGTGGCTTAACAGCCCGCCCTCCCTCGGTCACCCAGACTCTGAATTCAGGCGGTACGCCGGTTTCAAAAATGGCCAACTCAAAGGCAAAGCTACCGTCACGCAACATTCTGCCCCGATGCGGCCCTTTCTCGGGTTCTTGCTGGGCAGTTTCGGCAGGCGCTGAAGCTGCCAACACACTGAATACTGGCATTCCAGAGCACAGCATAACTGCCAGGCTTAAAGAGGATAATAGTTTGTAATACTTCATAATCTGTCTCATTGCGAAAGCGAAGTGCCGGTAAGGCGCTGAATTTCGATGTGTTGCAGGTGCAAGCTAAGGTAAGCGTCGAGCAGTTGTGATTGTGCGCCTAGCAACTCGCGACGCAATTCACTCCACTGGCTGTAACTTAACTGACCTTTTTCAAAAGCCTCTCTGGCTTCTTGTAACGCAGACTCAAGGGTCGGCACAATGTGATCATCGACGGTTTGAATTACGTGATAAGAATGCTTCATCTCCTGCAATAAAACGTAGAGTTGCGCGTCGAGTTGCTGCAGCAGAGCGGTTTGCTGACTGTCGAGTACAGCCTGTTCAGCTTGTAAAGCTGCCACGGTACCTGCGTTATAATCCTTGCTCCCCCAGGGAATCGAAACTTCGGCGACAAAACCAAAATCATCGGTGGCTTCATAGCGTCTTAGCCCGGCAGAGAACTGCCATTGAGGGTGTGCCTCAATTCTGGCTTTTTCTATTTGTGACTGTGCAATGCGCTGAGCAGACGCGAACCGCTGTACACCGGGATTTTCAGTTAGTCTTTTAACATAGTCCCGGGTGGCCGGTATCGGGGGTAAATCGAGTAAATTACCGGTTAAGGTAAAGTCGGTATCGGGCTGCCCCCAAAGCGCGCTTAGCTGGTACTTAGACGCCATGATATCGTGCTCTGAATCCTCGACAGCGAGCTCTCGCCTAAGTAATTCGGCTTCGGCCAGTTTTCGTTCAATCACCGAGCTTTTCCCTGCAGCAAGGCGCTCATCAATTGCCTTAATGACCTCCTTTGCTTGTTTTACGGCCAGCTTATTTAAGGTTAGCCGCTCCATTTTGACCAGAACCTCTATAAACTGCCGAGCCGCTACTGCCGACAAATCCAGCGCTTTGATTTCCTGATCGAGCAAAAGCTTACCTGACTCACTTTGTATGGCGCTAACACGGCTTTTAATCTGCTCATGTTCCAGTATCCATGAATACGTCAGCGTGGTCTGCGTACTTTTTAACGCGCTGTAATTCCCCGTCCCCAGAGCATCTTCGACCGTCAGGCCGATTTGCGGACGCTGTGCTGTGGCGGCCTGTTTCAAGCGCCCTTCTAACACGGCCTTCTGTTCAACGAACACCTGCAGGGCCGGATGATTATTCAATGTCAGGCTCACAACATCGCTCATTGATAGCGTTATTGGTGCTGGCGTTTTTTCAGCGAATACCGACAGGCTTAGCAGGCACGCGACGAGCCCGACAAAAAACCGACCAGCAATCGGTTTTTTAACTACTATTACTTTGAGGTTTCTCTTCATCACATACCTATCTGACTGGGGATTAACCCGCTGTTATTGGCTTTTCCGCAATGCTCGCTGCTGTTCTATCATCCGCTCCAGTGCATCTAACTCACTCTCGTCCATACGGCTGGAGACTGAACTGAATGCGGCCAGCAGACTACTTTCACCCTTTTCAACAAAGTCATTAGTAGCGGTTTCGATAAGCTGACTTATCAGGCCCTCTTTATCCACCTTGGCCTGATATAAAAAGGCGTGTCCTAGCTTTCTGCGGGTGAGTAATCCTTTTCTAAATAACCGCTCTACTGCGCTTTGCACGGTATTCAGCGAGCTTTGCCGTTTATGACTCATCGCTTGGTGGACTTGTTTTACATCCGCCTCCGCATTTTTCCACAGATACTTCAAAACCTGTTTTTCTAATTCACCAAGTTGCATAGTGTGGTACCGGTTCAGACAATTTCTGTTATCGTCGCAAAATAAAAACCGACAGACAATCGGTTTTTACACTGACAAAGATGGCAATGACGATAGTGTAAGTCGCTTTTAACAGCAGATTTGTTTATTTAGTGATGTGTTTGCAAAACATAAAGCCATAAATGCGCCATTTAGCGCATTTATGCTTAGCTATTTCTGTGCAATGGATTAGTTGCCCTGCACCGGCATTTGATTACTTGCAGCGCGCGGGCCGGGCAGTATTCCATTGTGCGCTTTGGTCGACAACAAGCGAGCGGCCGTAATCCCCGCCACGTCAAAGCCGCGGTCGGTAACGGTTTCGATGATCTGGGTTAGTGCCGCCTCAACCAGCATGCCCAATAAGCCGTTACTGTTTGCGCCACGGCTTTCACCGCTGGAAGCACTGGCTGCGCCCTGCCACAACAGCTGGCCGGTACGTAAGTCTACCAGCCTGGCCTCTGCCGATACGATGGTATCGCTGGCCAGCACCGCATAGGAAGTGCCGTAATCACGAACCGTAATATACAAGCCGGCATCGGCGCCAAATATTTCATGTAACTTTTGATAATTAATGGCCTGAGCGTCTTCGGCAACGGTCATGCCATTGGCAATAAAGGTTTGATTGACCACCGCCACCGGAAACACATAATAGCCTGCTTCAGCAATGGGCCTGACAATTTGCGCCATCATCCCGTAAGGCGCCATCACCTCGGGCGTATGGTTGACCGGCGGCATCACCAGAATAGAAGCCGGCGCCGCAACACGAAAAGCAGCGTAATCATAGCTGGGTTTGCGTGTCGTCTGACAACCGCTAAGCAAGGTAACTGCGGTTACCACCGTTAACAGAAAGCGCATCATGGCTGCAGTTCCTTCTGGTTAGCCAACAGAAAATCAATGTAACCGGCGGACTCAGGGAACAGTTGTTTCTCGGCAGCAAAGTGCATCGCACCATTTACCCCATCCCCTTGCTCAAAATACAGCATGCCAAGATGGGCATGCACGCCTGGCGCTACCCCAAGCCCCGAGTTTGCGGCCTTCTCGATGATAACTTCCAGCGCATTGATTTGCTCATCAATGGTGGACTCATCGTTTTTAAAATAATGATAAACCGCGGTTTGATATCCACCATAATAGTACATCGGTTTCGACGAGGACTGGCATCCGGCCAGACCAATAAGGGCAACAACTGCCAACCCTGTTCGTATCATCTGGCAACTACTCCTGCGGCTGGAACTGGCCGCTTTCAATCCCTTTCACCAGGTTGTTGATGGCTTCGCGGATAGATAACTCAAGCACCTTGCCATTAAGGGTAGCGTCGTATCCCGCGGTGCTGCCAAAGCCAACCACTTCGCGTTCAGACAGGCTGTACTCGCCGGCGCCGCTAACCGAATACACCACCTCGGTTGTCTGCGTATCAACAATATTGAGCGTTACCCGGGAGTAAGCAATTTGTGATTTGCCTTTGCCGAGCAGGCCGAACAGCTGTCTGTCGCCTTCGGTTTTACGACCAAACTCCGTCACATCGCCGGTGATCAGATAGCGTCCACCCGCGACTGCCTGCTCTTTACCGGCATAACCGGTTTCTTCAGACAGCATTTGCATGTTGTCTCTGTCGAGGACTGAAAAACGATTCGTTTGTTGCAGATGGCTGATTAATATCGTTTTGGCCTGGGAGCCAAGACGGTCGGTACCATTAGAAAAAATACCGTTCTGGAAGCTGGAGCGGTTTACAAACTTGCCAACAACCACTTTGCTTTTTACCCCATTGTAGGCGGTGTTATAGGACTCCACTTTAGGTGCTTCAATTACCCGGGAAGACTGCTGCGTGGCGCAACCACAAAGCAACATTACGGCAGTTACCATAACCACCGCAGACGACTTGCCAAAAACGTTCATTTTCATCTTCGTATCCTTATTCATTTTCATATCCTTAAAAACGTACACAAAAGCAGAGCGCAAAACCTGATTATACTGCTCAGACTGTTAAGGCTATATGGCAGTTGTAAATGCTGGCAGCGTAAAGCGATGCCAACAACATTTCAACCCAGAAAGTGTAAGAAAACGCATCTGAACCCTACCTTAACAAAGTGCATAAAGGTTGCGCGGGTATAATGCCCTAAAACCAGTTATTATCTGTGCGGTAGTGAATTCGTAGTGAGATACGTTGCATGTCAAAACTAATAAAAATATCCTGCCTGTTGCTGATAGCCTGCGCCATTGGGTGTACCCCGGCCATCATCGAACAGGAAAGTGTGACCTCACCTTTCGATAATCCGCCTACTGATCCGGATAACACCTTTAGCCAAACGGTACAGCCTATCCTCGACAAGCGTTGTGTGGTGTGCCATGCCTGCTACGATGCGCCCTGTCAGTTAAAGCTCGGCAGCTACGAAGGCATAACTCGCGGTGCCAATAAAGCACCGGTCTATCATGGCGACCGTCTGCTGGCCGACAGTCCCAGCCGCTTGTTTATCGATGCGCAAAGCCCGGGCGAGTGGCGTGGTAAAGACTTTTATCCTGTACTCGACGAAATTAGTGAGTTTAATAATCAGCTCAATAATAGCGTGCTGGCCTCTATGCTGGCGCTTAAACAATCTCATCCCACTAACACTAACGAACCCCTTGGCGATAATTTTGAGTTTGATATTAACCGTGAGATGCAATGCCCGACGGTTGATGAATTCCCCGCTTATCAGAAAGATCATCCGCAGTGGGGCATGCCTTATGGTTTACCGGCCATAGCTCAGCATGAGCATGAACAAATCATGGCGTGGCTACAGGCCGGCGCACCAACTTCCGAATCTGCGCCGGTGCCGCCTTCAGATCAGCAGGGTATTGCCAAATGGGAAGCTTTTCTTAATCAGGACTCTTACAAGCATCAGCTGGTCAGTCGCTACCTGTATGAGCATCTGTTTATTGCACACATTTACTTTGAGGATAACCAGGGCGACACCCGCTTTTATTCGTTGCAACGAGCACTGACACCGCCTGGCGAACCGTTTACGCCGCTGGCAACAAGGCGCCCTTTCAGCTCGCCTTTCCCCGAGCAGGACAACCATACCAATCAGCGGGTTTATTACCGCTTTATGCCGGTCAAAAATACCATTGTCAGCAAGTTACATATGCCCATCAAGCTCGACGAAGCCCGCATGGACACCTGGCAGGGCTGGTTTATTGAGCCCGAATATGAGGTTTCAGAATTACCCGGTTACGCGCCGGAAATCGCTTCTAACCCCTTTGTAGCGTTTGCCCAAATCCCGGTATCGTCGCGCTACCGGTTTATGATTGATGAAGCCCAGTACACCATTATGCAATTTATTAAGGGGCCGGTGTGTCGTGGTCAGATTGCCCTGAACGTTATCAATGATCACTTCTGGGTGATGTTTTTAAATCCGTCCAGTGACATATTGGAGCATCAGGATGCATTTTTACGCGACGCGCGAAATACCATCAGCATGCCCGCCGAAGCCCAATCTAACGCCATGCCTACCAACTGGATAAAGTACGCTAAGCAGGAGCGCGAATATCTGCAAGCCCGCAGTCAGTATATTGCTCAACACGCCCAGGACGAAGTGTCTCTCGATCTGGACATTATCTGGCAGGGCGACGGTGAAAATGATAATGCCGGCCTGACGATTTTGCGTCATTACGATGCTGCCACGGTAGTCAAAGGCTTTGTAGGTGAACGCCCACAAACAGCATGGATCATTACCTACCCGCTGTTTGAACGTATTCACTACTTATTAGTGGCGGGCTATGATGTGTATGGCAATGTTGGCCACCAGCTTAACAGCCGTATTTACATGGACTTTTTGCGCATGGAAGGGGAGTTTAACTTTCTATCGTTATTGCCAGCGCAGACCCGCCAGACTGTATGGGATAAATGGTATCGGGGCGTGGTCAGTCCGGTGGAGAAATATGTTGCAGATGGCCATCAGTTAAGCGGCGAAACGGCCATGACCTTCAACACCGACGAGCCTCTCAATGAACTATACCAGCGGGTAAAACATCACCTCGCCGAGGTGCTGAGCCCGCGTCATAAGCTTACTAACGGCTTCAGCGACAATACCAGCCTTACCGCGCTGAAGCGTATAACCGCTACCAGCGGCATTGCGGCCTCGCTATTGCCTCAGAGCAGTATTGTGCTGGTAGAAGATGGCAGCGGCGGGGTTAAGCATGTTTATACGTTGCTGAGCAATAACGCCTATACCAATATTTCGCATATTATTGCTGAGGATGCCAGACGGCTACCGGCAGAAGACACCCTCACCCTGGCTTATGGTTTTGCAACTTCACATCCCAATGCCATTTTTCACCTGAGCGCACAACAGTTACCTGCCTTTAGTGAGCACATTGCCGGTTTGCAAAACGAAGCCGACCTGCAGCAATTGTATGAAGCTTTCGGCGTGCGACGAACCGCAACCGATTTCTGGCAGGTCAGCGATACCCTTCATCAGTGGTACCGCCAGACTTATCCCCTCGAATTTGGCTATCTGGATTATAACCGGCTCGCTAACTGGTAAGCTCGCCGGATGGCCGGTTGCTATCAGCCGGCAAATACCACCAACTCGATCACGGCAAGGGCCGCCACGCCAGCGAGGGCACAATACATATTAGGGTCACGTACTGTTTCTTTTAGCCAGCAGTTCATCTTCACTGAGGCTGATTTTTGGATCATGGCAGACATATCCGCACTCCTTAGAGCGTAAGCTAACGCGATGTTTTGGTAACAACTTTTACATCAAATTAACACCCTTGAGTATTTCTGCCTATTAGTCAAATGATTAAATTCTTAACCAGCTCTGCCAAATCGCCAATAAATCTCTTAATGACAATAAATTACTTAGCTATTGATGGTTTTGAGTTGTCTTATCGTCAACGTTATAACGGGCTTATAACCACCATTGCCGCAGATGATTTGCTTACCGATACACCTCCCCACATAATAAAAACAGGGAGGCCTTATGAACCAACTACCACCAGAACCGGAAAAACCCTTAAACAGTGACTGTTGTGGCGGCGGTGCTTGCTGCCCTTGTGTTTGGGATGTTTACTTTGAAAAACTCGCAAAGTGGCGGGAAGCAAAGCAGGCGTTAGAAACCCAGGCGGCAGAGACAGAAGGCGGAGCAGCGCAAAAGCCTCGTTAACGTTGCAACAGAGAAATGGTGCAAAAACTGTTCACTTTTTAATCATACGGCGCTACCCTGACGGCAGTCTTTGCAAAGGATGCCGACAATGAGCCAGCTTCACCTGATTATTTTACCGCAGACAGTGAAGTGCAATCACTGGTCAGTCAACTTCAGCAACTCCGCGGTAAACGCGTGTCAGATATTGTCGACGAAGCGGGCCATCAGTACATTGATTTGGTAATGGAAGGCGGCGGAGTGCTTGGCTTATCACTGGTTGGCTTATCACTAGTTGGCTATACCTTCGGCCTGGAAGCTGCCGGCATACGATTTCGGTCGGTGGCCGGGACCTCGGCCGGAGCCATAAATGCCTTGCTGGTGCAGGCACTCGGTACGCCGTTTGACCCCAAGAGCGAAAAGATGATTGCCGCAGTGGCCAATATGCCCATGGCCAGCTTTCAGGATGGCAGCAAACTGAGCCGCCTTGCAACCGAAGCCTGGCTGGCCGGCAAACACTGGCTGTGGAAGTATTCGGTGTCGCTGGCTATCCTGCGCCCTTTGCTTAAACACCTTGGCCTTAACCCCGGTACCACTTTTCATCAATGGCTTAAAAATATTCTGGCCGACAATCACAGTGATTCATGGCAGGCATTAAAGCAGCAAATGAATACCCCGGTGCCTGGCCTGCGGTTTGACCCTGTGCCGTTACCAGACAACTTGGAGGCTCCGAATGCGGTCCCTTTTGACCCGCAAAACTGGCAGGTAGAATTAAAAGTCGTTACCGCAGAACTCTCCAGTACCACCAAAATTGTACTGCCCGAGCGGGATGGAAAGCTATTTTACACCGATCTGAATCAGGCCAATATCGGCATGTCGGTACCGGTTTTCTTTTACCCGTTTAAGGTGCCTTTACCCAAAACGCAATCGGTAACCGATGCCTGGCAGGCGCTGGGCTATAAAAAGAAATCCATGCCCGACACTGCCGTGTTTGTTGACGGCGGATTAATTTCTAATTTTCCCATCAATCTTTTCCATACCAGCAATTCGGTACCCAAAATGCCAACCTTTGGCGCCAAGCTGGGTATAGAAGAATACGTTGCAGGCAACATTGACAGTATTAAACCCTATCTGGGTTCATTAATCGGGGCCATGCGTCACGACGCGGATGAGGAATTTATCCGTAAGAATCCCGACTACAAAAAGCGGGTAACAAGCATCGATACCGGTGACCACCACTGGCTGTATTTTGCCCTGTCGAATGAAGCGAAACTCGACCTGTTCAAGCGCGGCCTGGCCGCCTCGCTGGCATTTTTAAAGAACTTTGACTGGCCGGAATATAAAAAGACCCGCCTGACACTGGCGGGTCTTAAATAATATCAGTAACCGGCTCGCCCGAGCCGGCCTCTCGCAGTTACAGCCGTTTCACATTATCGCCGCTGTCGCGGTCGATAAGTTTTACGAACGGATCAACGCCAACATACAACGGCTTTTCAGCCACAGTGACGGTGATGGTATTTTCGCCGCTGACAATTTTGTGTTTGGCTTTGTAAAGCACCTGGCTGTCATCGGTGAGTATCGACGGATCACTGTTAAACACGCCAATGTCTACCCATTCCTCCAGTGGCTGTTCGGTTTCCATACCCTGGCCGTCGGCGGCATATTTTGCGCCGCTAACAGTAATGGTTACTTCATAGCCCTCTTCTAACGGCGCTGTTTCTACTTCATCCACTTTCAAATCATACAAGGTGATTTGCTCGAAGATATCAGCAATAAACGCCTGCTCTTCGGGTGTGGCCTGCGCGTTCAGCGCAGCCTGTAAATCCAGCGTAGTCGGGTAGGGATCTGACTTAAAGCGGAAGTCTGACATTAACTGTTCAAGCGCTGCATTCAACCTATCTTCGCCTAACCGGTCAAGAATCGACATCATGACCACAGAGCCTTTACGATAGTGAATATACTGCTGGTTTTCACTGCGCATAAACGGCATTTCCTCAAGCAGTTCGCTACTGCGGCCACGTAAGTAGCGGTCCAGTTCATAGGTCAGGAACTTACGGATCATGTTTTCGCCATAACGCTTCTGCAGCACCATAATGGCACTGTACTGAGACAGACTTTCCGACAGGATTGCACTGCCCTGCACATCGGCAGCGCCAAGCTGATGCCCCCACCACTGGTGGGCCACTTCGTGGGCGGTAACATAATAAACATAATCAATGTCTTCACTGTTACGCAAATCGGCAGTAAAACCAATCACTTCAGAATAGGGCACGGTATTGGCAAAACTCTGCGCAAATGAGCGATAACCGGGAAATTCAATTATGCGCATTTGTTTGTGCTGATAAGGGCCAAACTCGGCTTCAAAGTAATCCAGCGAGTCCTTCACACTCTGGATCATGACATCCACGTTCCAGGCATGTTTTGGATCGTAATAAACTTCAATATTCACGCCGTTATGCTCGTCGCGCCTGACTTCATGACGGGCAGACAGGAAGGAATAAAAGGCCACCATCGGCGCATCCATTTTGTAATGGAAGTACCGGCGATCGTTCTCGGTCCATTCTTTTTGCAGGTATCCCGGCGCAATGGCAATTTGATCGGCAGACGTTGAAATAGTGGTTTCAAAATCAATAAACCCGACGCCCGGACCAAAGAAGCTTTGCGCGTACTTGCTGGTATCTTCCAGTTTATTTGCCCGCGGACGTTCAGGGAGATCCCGCTTACGGCGTTCATGGCGATCGCTAATCAGCAAGTCACCACGGAAGCCAAATATCGGGAACAACTCGTAGTTATTAATGAAAGTCCCGTTTTCTGCCACCATCAGATCAAATCCGCGATCTTTGAAACCCGCATGGTCACGTACTACGGAAACACTGCCAGCCAGCTTATCGCCGGGCATCATGGGCGTATCGAACTCCAGCCAGGCAGAGTTAAACTCGTCGATAATTTCCACCACTTTGGCACCGGGGATGTCAATATGCCACTCAGGTGTATGGCGCGGAACAGATACCAGCGCCCGGGTAATCGGCGTGTCCCGTTTGTTCTCAACCACCACCTCGGCGGTGGCCTCTATGCGCCGCTCTTCAGGGTAGATATCCACCAGCGCATTGGCTTTGGTAACAATCGGAATGTTGGCCTCTTCATATTGCACAAACTGGCGCTCATACTCAGCCTGCCGGTCGAGACTTTCATCCCGGCCGGTAAATTCATTAAGCACTTTGGTGTTGTAGTGGATATACCCCCCTGTAGCAATAAACACTATCAGGCTGGCCGCCAGCAGGCCTTTACCGGTGTTACCCATCTGGTAACCGAGCAGCTTAAAACGGTCTTTCAGCTTGCTTTCCGGACCGCGCTGCCATAACCCATAGCCAATCACAGACAATGCCAGACTCAGCGCCCCCCAGTACAACATGTACCAGTTAAATCCGGTTAAGAACCAACCGTAACCATTAAGATCGGAATACAATACCTGCGGCGCATTACCAAACGTCCACATATTGTGTTCCACACCTAACTGACTCATCACCAGAGTCGAAATGAGGTAAGCAGAAGTAATCAGCATACCCATGTACTTATTCGGGCTCAGGACCTGAATAAAGAATGCCAGCACGGTAACCCACATCCAGGGTAACAGCTCAACATAAAACAGCTCGGTGATATACAGCCCCAACTCCAGATTGGTATAGCCTTTGGTTAGCTGAAAGAAAATGGTGAACAGCATGCCAATGACATACAGCACAGCCAGCACCGCCCACATGGAAAACAGCTTGGAAACCCAGAATACTGCGTTAAACACCGGAGTAGATTCGATAATATCGCCCATGCCACTGCCACGCTCGCGCCAGACAATTTCACCACTGTAATAGATCACCACTATCATCATGGTAAGGCCAAAATTATCCACAATGGCCTGGGTCATATTCTGCGTGAGTGGCCAGTTATCGGTGCCGTACAGGCCGCCGTAGGCCACCGCGTAAAGCGAGGTGAGATTAAAGATACTGAACAGTACTAATACGATCATCGCCGGGCTTAACAGCACCTGGCGCATTTCAAAGCCAAGGTTAGTAACAAACTTGCTCCACTGATAACCACCACTGGCTTTGAAACTAATCCGATTACCTTCTGGCGCTGGCACTCTGGATGCCTTGGAGGGTTTAACTTTTTTACTGCCCTGTTGCCATTTGAAAGAAAAGATACCACCAAAGGCAAACAGAATAACGGCTCCGATGCCCAGCCAGATAAGACGATTTTGCAGTAATACGCCATCCAGTGTGATGGCTGTGACGTTTTTATCAAAAACGGTCCAGTAACGGCTGATTTCACCAAAGGTTCGCAGTGCAAAGGGGTCGAGTAAGGCGGCAATTTCGCGGTACTCAGGCTCGCTGGTGATGACGCCACCCACCACGTACACAATAAAGATCCCCAATGCGGTGAGGTAAGCTGCCATCATGGAGCGTACACGCTGCGCAAGCGCAAAGAAAATCATCCCGAGGGATAAAAAGCCCGGCACAATAATGTAGAAAAAAGGCGCTAAATAGAAACTCAGCTGAGTGGCACCAATCCGCTCAGGATCGACCCAGGGCATCAAAGAGCCAATCAGAACTCCCAGAGGCACTGCCGCAAACACGGTCAGAGTCACCAGCGTTGAGCCCAGGAAACGGCCCAACTGGTATTTGGCCGGATTCACCGGGCGGGTATACACCAGCTCACTCATTTTGGTAGTGTGGTTACGGGTTGCAGTACCCGCAATAAAGTTTACCAGTAAGAAGAGTGCGAACACGCCCATAACCAATACCGTTTGAGCAATCGCATAGCTGCCGTTATACAAAACATTCCCGCCGCCACCAATGCGCACGCTATCGGTAGTGGTTGCCATAAAAGGCAGTAAAAAGAATACCAGAGCAGTTACCGTAAATGACGGCTGACGCAGGAAATAGCGCCATTCAAAAGCCAGGCTTTTCCAAAACATAGTAACGCTCCTTATGCTGCCTGGGCTGATTTTTTACGTGATTCATAAAGGGTGGAGAAATACACATCCTCAAGGTTTGCCGGTGCAGCCTCAAAGCCTTCAGGCGCGTCATCGGCCATAATATGCACCACATGTTTACCGGCAATCAGCCGCGAGGAGATCAGGCTGTACTGTTGTTCGATTTCTTTAAGCTCTTCCTGGCTTACCTGCTTACACCAGATCCGCCCCTTAAGCTGATAAGTTAATTCAATCGGGTTTCCTTCAAGGAGGATTTGCCCCTGGCCCAGCACCGCCATGTTAGGGCACAGCTCAGACACATCATCAACAATGTGAGTAGAAAGGATAATGACCTTTTCTTCCCCGAGGCTCACCAACAGGTTATGAAAGCGATTGCGCTCCTCGGGATCCAAACCGGCGGTGGGCTCATCCACAATGATCAAATCCGGGTCACCCAATAATGCCTGAGCAATCCCAAATCGCTGACGCATACCGCCCGAATAACCACTCACTGCCTTATCTCTGTGCTGCCAGAGATTAGTGTGTACCAACAAACCTTCTACAGCTTCCTTACGCTCGGCTTTATTGTTTAAGCCCTTGAGGACGGCCAGATGATCGAGCAGACGTTCGGCGCTGATGCGCGGGTACACGCCAAAATCCTGTGGCAGATAGCCTAATCGCTGACGCAGTTCATTGGGTTGAGCAATGACATCGGTACCGTCGAACACAATACTGCCCTGATCCGGCGCCTGCAGGGTGGCGATGGTACGCATTAAAGAAGATTTACCGGCACCGTTTGGTCCTAACAGGCCAAACATCCCTTTGGGAATATTAAGGTTGATACCGTCCAGCGCACGTACGCCGTTTGAGTAGGTTTTGGTAAGTTGAGAGATTGAGAGCATGGCCTTTCCGTCTGCTTATAATTGTGTGATTTTCACACTACCCTATTAAGCTGGCCAGGTAAGCTCTAAATTTGTAACGATTTATAACACTATTGCTTCAGCTTTGTCCGGGCCGGGGTTCACAGTCCCTGGGCATATTTTTCGGGCTGGTCAGCGCCGCCTCAGTAGAATGTACCGGCACCTCAACTTTGCCACTGGCAACCACCTCACCAAGCTGCCACAAACGCCATTCGCCGCGCTCGTAAACGTCCCACTGTTCGTCACTGGTAAGAGGCTCGGTAGCAATCACACTAACCACATCCTGTGGTGTGGTTTCGGCGGCAAAATCAATTTCTACTTCCACGTCTTTCAGACAAGCGGGACCAAACGGGGCACGCCGGGTAATGCTGGCCAGCTTGGTGCTGCAAAAGGTAAACAGCCAGTCGCCGTTACTCAGTAAGCAGTTAAACACGCCCCGGCGGGCATATTCCTGAGCCAGTGCAACCAGAGCCTGGGTGAGTTGCTCTGGCATGGCGTCCCGGGGCAGGCTGTGACGCACCTGATTCATAATGTCACAAAACAGCTCTTCACTATCGGTATCACCAATGGCCTCGTACATGCCCACCCGGCGGGAGAAGCCCGGGATCTGACCATTGTGCGCAAATACCCAGTTGCGCCCCCATAATTCGCGCACAAAAGGATGGGTGTTAGCCAGATTAATATTGCCCACATTCGCCTGGCGAATATGACAGATAGCCGTTTTACTCTTAATTGGTAGTTTGCCAACGAATTCCGCTATAGGTGAGGTGGCGCAGGGCTCCGGGTCGTGAAACAGCCGCACGCCTTTACCCTCGTAGAACGCCACGCCCCAGCCATCTTTGTGTGGTCCGGTGCCGCCACCGCGCCGAGTTAGTCCGGTAAAACTAAAACACAAATCAGTGGGCGTATTGGCACTCATGCCGAGCAATTCACACATTGGCTAACCTCAAAATAAACAGATATGCGGAAAGAATAATCACTGACTCCGGGGGATTCAACTCTCAGGCACTGTAATTGCCGCCTTGTCTAAGGTGCAAGTGTACGGGGCGTCTGAGAAAGATCGGCTGAGGAATACTCACACCTTACAATATAACTAACTGTTTAATATGAGAATTCATAAAAAATGGATGGAAAGATAACATTGACACGTTTTTTCACCAACTTATACTATTTTAGAATGGATACCTGAGCGCCTATTGCGGTAAGCTGTCAGGTAGTATTCAGATCAGCAGAATAATCCGCACTCCTGACCCGGTGTACATCTTCCTGACAAGCAGTGCAGCAGGTATTTATACCCAAAATATACAAAATGTTTAGCTGCCCGTATCCGAGCGATTATAAATAATAATGACCTTTCCAGACCTTACCAGAGCTTTTGAACTGTCTTCCAGATTACTGGAAGCCAAAACATTTCACGATCTGAATGTGGTGTTAATGAAAACATTGCTTGAGATCGACACCATCGAAAAGGTCTCTTCCTACGAAATTCTGGGTCGAAATTACCGCGACGAACGAACGCCAGAGCCACTCATTCGCAAATTCCCCCTGTCGCTGGCAGAAGACTTCAAGGATGAATTCACTGATATCGTGCGGGACATAAGCCTGCATGGTGAAACCGGGGTATCTTTCCTGACCTGTGACAGGCAGGAGTATATTTATATTTATGTCAATCGCGGCGAGCCACCTGAAAAACTGGTGTTAATTAAAGGGGTTGTGGACGAATACAACCTCGAAGTGGTGCGCGGTCTGGCGAAGATTTACGATCATCAAATTCGTCTTTTCGATACCAAGGAACGGGATATTCTTACCCGTCTGAACAACCGCCAGACCCTCAGCAGCACGTTTGAACAGGTGCTCGATTTTTATCGTAATAATGCTAACAACGAACTCAATTCCTATATCGCATTGCTCGATATTGATCATTTTAAAACCATCAATGACAGATTTGGTCATTTGTACGGCGATGAGGTATTAATACATTTTGCCAATATTATGCGCACCACTTTCCGCCATTCTGACTTTTTGTTCCGCTATGGTGGTGAAGAATTTCTGGTGATTATCAACCAAACCAATGAAAATGGCGCGCTGGCCGTGCTGGAACGATTTCGTCTGGCCGTTGAAGCCTATGAGTTTCCCTCAGGCAGCGTAACCGTGAGCATTGGTTGCACGCCGATTAATACGCAACAGGCCGTGCCACTGATGATCGAAGTGGCCGATGAAGCCTTGTATCTGTCTAAATCAAATGGCCGCAATCAAACCAATATTCTGGAGCGCTCAGCAAAACAAGTTGTTGATAACGATATAGAGTTTTTCTAGGCAGACGCTGAACTCATATGCAGCAGTCAGGTCTGAAGCAAAGCATATTTAAACGGAAAGTGACTTTTGGCACTGTTTACCGCCCCCGGCTAAACCGTACCCTGAGTCCGATTAACACGACAGGGAATATAAGTGATGACACGTAAACTCACCCTTTTGCTGCTATCCTGCAGCATGCTGACGGCCAGTTTAACCTTCGCCGATACCACCGCAGATCAGGTAAATACGTTACTTGAACAAGCGCAAACCTTGCTGGGCTCCGACATCGATGATGCCGAAGAGAAGATTGAAGAAGCTCTGGAACTCGCCCCCCAGCGCGCCGACGTTCACTTTTTGTGTGGTCAGGTCATGGGTATTCAGGCCAGTCAGTCGATATTTTCAGCGCTCAGCTACGCCGGGAAATCCCTTGATTGTTTTAAGCAAGCGGCGACTCTTGAGCCACAGAACACCGATTATAAGTTTGGCCTGATGATGTTTTATCTGGGTGCACCAGGCATTGCTGGCGGCGACACAGAACTCGCCTGGCAATTGGTAAACGACATTGCGGCGCTTGATGAACAGGCAGGCATGCGTGCCAAATTAAACTACTACCGCCAGACCGATGACGAAAAGACCTATACAAAAACCATGACCAGTGCCCAGCAACGCTACCCGGATCATGCCGAGTTCTATTATCAGCATGGCCTGGCACTGCAACAAAAAGAGCAATATGAACAAGCACTGGCACAATTCAGCCAGGCTACCCAAGCCACTATAGATGACGAAGAAGCACACTTTAAGCTAAATGCCTTGTACCAGATAGGCCGCAATGCGGTATTCAGTAAGCAATCTGTTCAGCAAGGTATCGAAGCATTACTGGCGTATGTCGAGGCAGTACCGGCTGACACAGGTCTGCCGTCTGCGCATTGGGCACACTTTCGGCTGGCCCAGCTCTACCGGCTAACCAGTGCAACCGATGCGGTAAAACAGCATCTTAAGCTGGCGGCAGACACCGATGATAAACAATTACAGGACAATATCGACGAATTCTAGGCTCCTATATTCATGGAGATTGCCGCGAATGTAGGTTAACGCTAAGCAATGCAAAGTTATGCAAAGCCTGCAATAACCACAATATTTTGAGGTCCATTGAGTACGTTAACTCTATGGACTTTTGCTATGACAACAAATCTTCAGCGCCGCCGAATGCTGGTGAAATCAGCGGCGGGTATCACTATTCTGGCGCCCACGTTTTTCTTTATGGGCTGCAACAGTAGCAGCACCTCTCCTGCTACCGACTCATCGACAACCGAATCCTCCTCGGGCAGCAATACCGGTGGCTCTTCCAGCAGTGGTGGCAGCGTTGAAACCACCACAGACTGGGCATCCGGCGGAACGGTTTCGATAACGGAATCATTCCCTGATGACAGCTTATTCGATGCCGGGAGCAGTTGCGCGGTTGAGCTCACAGAGTCACTGACCGAAGGCCCCTGCTATTTTGACAGTGATTATCGCGATGATATTTCGGAGCAACAAACCGGACTGCCAATGATGCTGTGCCTGCAACTGGTTGATAGCAACTGCAATCCGCTGTCAGGTTATGAAATCGAGGTATGGCACTGCGATGTTGAAGGGATCTATTCAGGTGATAGCAGCGACAGTGTCGACGGCAATGGCTTTAATTCGTCTTTCTGTACCGGTAACGACAGCGCCGCTCTGGCTGCAAAATGGTTTCGCGGTATTGCCGTCACCGACGCCAGCGGCAGAGTGAATTTTTACAGCTGTTTCCCGGGCTGGTACAGCAGCCGGGCTATTCATATTCATTTCAGAGTCAAAAGCAACAATAGCGATCAGCTTATCTCTCAGTTTGGTTTTGATGACGATTTCGTTGATGCCATTTGTTCAACGCATCCCGACTACCTAAGTCGTGGCGAACCCGACACCCACAATAGCCGCGATACGGTTTTCGATGGCGATGATGATGAGCTTTTCAACCTTGCGCAGAATGCCGATGGCTCCCTACTGGCCTGGAAACGTATTGTCATTTCCTGACCTCGTACTCAATGATTGGCAACCGGGGGATCGTTAGCGGGTACCCGACGGTTACTGCTAAGCAACATATACAGGCTGGTGGCAATCAAACACACCGCCAGATACACCGGCAGGCCTTCGCTGGCTATGCCGGTATTCGCGGCTAACAGCGGTCCCGCTACCGAGCCAATGCTATAACTCAGCAGCATAAATTCGGTAGCAGCGACAATCTTAGTCACCGGCAATCCATCACAAGCCAGTGCAATAGCCACGGGATACAGGGCAAAACTACAGGCGCCCAGTAACAAATAGCAGCCCATAATGATTGATAACTCTGCGGCCCAGGCAATGCCCATCACACTTAATCCACCGATGGCGCAAAAGCCGGCTATCAATAAGCGTTTACTGCAGCGAGGCGATAAATAACTGACCAACGGCTGCACCAGCATACCGCCGAGTATAATTACCGCCATCAATAATCCGGTATTGGGCGCATAATCCGTTCGGGCGATGTACAACGGCATCAGGCCATAGATAGGGCCAAGCACTAATCCCGAGACCAGGCAGCCCATTATTGCAGGGCGACTAAGTACTTTTAATTCTTTTAAACGCAGCGGCTCAGACTGGTGCCGATTGGGCTGGCCGGATTTAACCAGCAAAGGCACCATCACTGCCACTAGCAACAACCCAATGACAACTAAGTAAGGCAAAGCGCCATCGACACCTAATGGCTTGATGGCCAGTTGGCCCACCGCAGTGCCGCCATACAGTGAAGTCATATACAGGCCCAGGCGCTTAGCTCTGGTTTTGGCGGTATCGGTCATCAGTAACCAGGACTCCACCACCACAAATATGCCGGCTACGGCAATCCCTGCAACCAGGCGCGCCGCCAGCCAGATAAATTCGCCAGGCCAGGCCACCTGCACAGCAACCGTTAGTGTGAGTAACACAAGAAATGCCATAAAAGCAATCCGGTGACCGGTGATCGCCACAATTCGCTGAATGGTAAAAGCACCGATCAGCAAGCCCAGATAAAAAATAGAAGCCAGCCAGGGGGCCAGTGTTGACGATAAACCATTGGCTGTTAACGACAGCGGGATCAGGCTCATTAAAAAACCCGAGGCCACCGCAAAGAACGATAACCCTAAAACAGGCACAAGAGGGCTGCCGGAATTATTGCAAGGTGCAACATCGACCATCTTCGAATCCATAAGAAAACTGCGCTACCTGAGAGTAAAAATGAAGTGGTAGACACTACAGGGGTGAAATTGACGGGGAATCTATGCCGGTTTCTGCCGAAAGTAAAGCAAAATCATTATCTGGCTACACGACAAAAACTAATCCAACATCATAGCCAGGCAAAGCATGATAATGAGGGGCTGTCAGGTATGGGCGAAAGCGGGGGAAACGTGTTTCCCTGGCCGCATTTTAATAGTACCCTCATGTTAGGCGCCTATAAACAAAAGTACCGTAGCCCCAGTAATGACGGAAGATAAATGATAACCATCAAGGATATTGCCGAAGCGGCAAACGTTTCCCCGGCAACCGTTTCGCGAGTGATCAATAATGGCCCCAAGGTTGGCCCGAAAACTCGCGAGCACGTAAAAGCAGTGATGGACAAAATGGGCTATCGGCCCAACATTAACGCGCGGGCACTGGTTACCCAAAAAAGCACATCCCTGGGACTGGTGCTGGCAGAACTAATGGATCCGTTTTTTGCGACCTATGCCGATGCCATTGAAAAAGTGGCCCGTAAAGCCAACACCCAACTGTTAATGAGCTCTGGCTCTGTGCAGGCTGAAACCGAGTTAAAAGCCATCGAAACGCTGTTGAATCATCGCGTAAAGGCCATGGTGGTTCACGCCAAATTTCTTGACGACGACACGCTGATTCAACTGGCCCGACAGGCCCCAGGCTTTGTGCTGATCAACCGTTATATTGAAGCTATTAAACATCGCTGTGTGTGGCTGGACAATGTTGCCGGCGGACGCATGATGGCAGAATATGTGCTCAAACTCGGTCATCGAAAAATTGCGGTTATCAGCAGTGATTTTGCTATTGAGGACCGCGTCCAACGCGAACAGGGAATAAGGGAATCTCTGGCTGAGTGGGGAATAGACTTAACCGACTCACAGATAGTTCATGCCGCCCCCAACCAGGAAGGCGGTGAGATTGCCATGCGCCAGTTGCTCGCTTCCGGCGCCCGCTTTACCGCGATTCTGGCCTACAACGACGCCATGGCCGCAGGCGCCATTAATACATTGTATGACCACAATCTTGAGGTGCCGAAAGACGTTTCTGTGATGGGCTTCGATGATGTGCTGCAGGCACAGTTTTGTCGCCCCAAGTTAACCACCATGAACTATCCTATTGAATGGATGGCATCCCAGGCGGCCAGTCTGGCCCTGGACTATGCCCAGGGCAAGCAGCCCGATAGGGACGTTACCTACAAATACCTGCCCACTTTTGTGGCCAGAAATTCGGTTGTCAGACAGACCGGGTAGTGACCGTTTTTTGAAAAGAGGCGAAATTACTCCCCCCCTTTAGTCAATTTAAAGGCTTTGCGCCTTAGCCATCTTTATAGTGATAGCTGTAGCCGTTGAGTGCCGGCGCTCCGCCAAGGTGGGCATAGAGTACTTTCGAGCCTGCCGGGAAGAAGCCTTTTTTGGTTAGGTCAATAAGGCCCTGCATCGATTTTCCTTCGTACACCGGATCGGTGATCATCGCTTCGGTCTTCGCTGCCAGTCGAATGGCTTCGTTGGTTTCCTCAGAGGGCACACCGTAGGCCGGGTAGGCATAATCCGGATTGATGACAATTTCATC
Source organism: uncultured Alteromonadaceae bacterium (assembly GCA_950073835.1). GTDB lineage: Bacteria > Pseudomonadota > Gammaproteobacteria > Enterobacterales > Alteromonadaceae > Alteromonas. Next base: position 15,407 of record CATMRP010000010.1, on the reverse strand, counting down.
TTCCCGTACCTCACGGCCTAAACCTACCAACTCTGCCGTGTTATTAACAATACTGGTGACCTGCTCACGGGTTTGTTCAACAGTACCCGACGCATCAATACCTATCACGGTATCGGCACGGTCATGATTGGCAAAACCGACAATCATACCGCCCTGGGTAGAGCCGGTGACAACGCAGACCACGATGTAGTCGAACTTAAACCCCAGCTCTTTTTCCTGAGCAATCACTTCATCGGCAAAACCAATGTAACCCAGCGCGCCGTATTTATGCACCGAAGCGCCTGCTGGGATTGCATAAGGCTTACCGCCAGCCTCTTCGACCGACTGAATAGCTTTCTGCCAGCTGTCCCGAATGCCGATATCGAAGCCATCATCCACCAGCCGGCTGTCAGCCCCCATCAGGCGGGTTAGCTGGATATTACCAACCCGGTCGTAAACGGCATCATAGTGTGGCACCCACTTTTCCTGTACCACCACACACTTCATACCAATTTTGGCCGCCGTGGCTGCCACCATACGGGTATGATTAGACTGCACACCGCCAATTGACACCAGTGTATCTGCACCACTGGCCAGAGCATCCGGCACGATGTACTCGAGCTTTCTCAGCTTGTTGCCGCCCAGTGCCAAACCGGAATTACAATCCTCTCGTTTGGCATAAATATCAACCTTACCGCCAAGCGCTTCGCTCAGCCTTGGCAAATACTCAATTGGTGTTACCCCGAATGTCAGTGGGTAACGCTCAAAGTTACTGATTAATGACTTCATAAACCTGCTTTCCCAAAAAATGGTTGAATCTCTATGCGCTGACTGAAATGGATCAGCAGCTTTTTGACACAAATATCAGACCTGGCGCCAGTTGTGCGTTATACTGCACAATGATAACCCACCATACCACCGTGCGTTATAGCGCACAAATAATTATTTCGTTATGGCAGAACAAGCATTCAAGCAACATATCGCGCAGCACTTAAAAGCATTGCGTAAAGCCCAGGGCCTGAGTCTGGATTCGGTAGCAAAATTAACCGGGGTGTCCAAGGCTATGCTGGGCCAGATTGAGCGCCAGGAATCGAGTCCGACTATTTCAACGCTGTGGAAAATAGCCAGCGGGTTAGATGCCTCCTTTTCCGCCTTCTTCGCCACCGGCAATGATGAAAAAGCCGGTGATGACAATTTTCCTGATGACCCGAACATGAAAGTTAAAGCGATTTTTTCATATCGTGAAGACACGCGAATGGAAGTGATGGAAGTCAGTCTGCTTAATTTTCATGAACAACAATCCGACCCTCACGCCACCGGCGTAATTGAACATGTTCATGTGCTAAATGGCGAGCTATCGGTGTATTTTGATAATGCCTGGCACGAACTGCGGGCGGGTCAAAGTCTGCGCTTCTTTGCCGACCAGCCACATATTTACAAGGCCCGCTCTGAGTACACCGTTTTTCACAATATTATTTGCTATTAACCCATAGAGAGCCACGGGCCAACACTATTTTTTCGCGTTGCGGCGGGCCTTTCGTAGCTGATACTGTAGTTGCAGTTCACCCATTATCTTTTGGTGTAGCCCGTAATAGCTTTTTTCCAGGCTTCCGATGCGGGTATTAAGGTCCGCCATATCAGTGTAATCAAGCTCGGTCATCACGTCCTGGCACACGTTATTAATAATCCCTATCTGGCGGGATGAAAAGGCCGCTTTCCACTTGGTCAAACTCGACTTTTCAATGGGTTTTTGGGTGTTCATATTGGAGCGGTTCTGGCCAAACTCCAGCGGTTTTTTATAATACTCAAGCATGCCGTTATCAAAGTCTACGCCCAGAAATTCGCAGATTCGGGTTAATGCCTGTTGATTGTTCTCGATCAGGTTTTCATAAGTAAACCATAGGCATCGGTGCTGGTGAGCACGACAAAAATCCAGTTGTGTGGTGACTTCATCCTGCCAGCGCAAAGCGCCGGTATAAGGCGTAGTACCAAGCCCCCAGGCATTGTCGATATAAGAGGCTACCACAGCACGGGGATCACGAATAATAACAATAAATTTGCTTTGCGGATAATGTTCAGCCAGCTCATCCAGATGTGGCGTTAACATCGGATCTTTCCAGCCCCACAGAACCCCCTTCGATTCCAGCGATGCGACATCAATGGAATACCGATCCCGAAGTCGCCCGGTGATTCTGCCGTGCAATACTTCAGTCGTGTAAGGTTTATCAAAAACACCATAGGTACCCATTTCATTTTGAATAAATAAACCTGGATGTGCCGACAGCATTCTGGTTAAAAGCGTGGTGCCAGAACGTTGCGTACCAATAATGAAAATGGGCTGTTGCATTGATAAATAACTCAAATTAAGAAGTGGTTATATCTTGCTTTAAGAAACCGGGCACTGCAAGTTACATGTCTACTTTCCCGAAAGACCTCTAAAGGTTGTGAGTTCAATCTGTTGCGTACAGGACTCCGACTACAGTAGCGTTAACACAACGCTGATGATAATACCCGTGATGACAAGCTGTACAAGGCAAAACCCCATGATATCCTTGGCTTTTAAACCCGCAATAGCCAGTACCGGCAGCGCCCAGAATGGCTGGATAAGGTTTGTCCAGGCATCTCCCCATGCCACTGCCATGGCCACCTTGCTTACATCGGCCCCCAGTTCGATGGCTGCCGGTAATACAACAGGCGCCTGTACAGCCCATTGACCACCGCCAGAGGGGATCAGCATATTCACCACCCCGGCACTTAAAAAGCTGAAGAGCGCCAGTGTCTCCGCGGTGGCTGTGCTAATTAGCCATTGGGATAAATCCCTGGCGAGGTCAGATTGAACCATTACAGCCATTATTCCCGCGTAGAATGGAAACTGCAGCACAATCCCGCTCGCGCCCTTGATCGCCTGCTGCATGCTATGCAGCAACCGTTCAGGCGTTCCGTGCAGAACAATAGCCAGAAACAGAAACAAAAAGTTAATGATATTCAGGTTGAGCGCCCCCCCCTCAATAAAGTACATCCCAAGATACGCAATGCCTGCCAGTCCGACGAATTGCGCCAGCAGTGGGTGACGTTCCAGCTTTTCGGCTGGCCGTATTGCCGTTGAAGGTGTTGATGAATCAGGCTCATCCAGTAATTCAGGGTCAACATATACCCGGTCTGCTTCTGCCGGCATCATTGCTCTGTTGACAATCGGTAGTATCACTATCATGAGCGCCAGCAATATCAGATTTAGCCTTGAGAACAGCGTTTCGCTGGTGTCGACGATACCAATAAGATCTTCCGTAAAGTGGCCGGGAGTAGCAATAGTCAAAGGAATGGAACCGGCCAGTCCCCCATGCCACACCACAAAGCTTGAGTAGGCACTGGCAACTAATAAGCGGTAATCGACCTTAACTCTCCGCGCAATAGCTTTGGCAAATAATGCGCCAACAACCAATCCAAAACCCCAGTTAAGCCAGCTGGCCAGCATAGATACCAGTGTAACCAACAGGATAGCTTTACCCGGTGAAGCGGCTAAACGAGCGATCCCATTTAGCGCACTTTTGACTATTGCAGTGCTCGCCAGCATGTGACCTGACACCAGCACCAGTAACATTTGCATCGAGAAGGTAAGCAGACTCCAGAACCCAGTTCCCCAGTACGTTAAAACCAACGTCACGGGTTGTTGTTGCAGCATCACTGCCGCTCCAATAACCACAAAGGTTAACGCCAGAACAAAAACAAAGGGATCAGGTAGGTATTTTTCTACCAGATTGACAAAAGGTTTCGCAGCAGCGGCTAGCATCGTAGAGGTATCCTTATAGCCTTGTTTTTATTAATTTCGCTGATTTAATACTGTAGCGTCAGATTAAGCCTCCGGCCACTGCTGTTTGCCTTTCAGGCATTAGGCAAACCTGTTCCCCCCTTCCCAGCCGATGCTATTTAGCGGCCGGCTTGTCGTTTTCTTCCTGCCAGGCCAAAATCGCTTCTTCCGCCGCGCGAAACGCCTCAATCCCGGCTGGCATGCCACAATACACCGCAGAATGCAGCAGGACTTCCTGTATCTCCGCCACGCTGCAACCATTGCGTAGTGCCCCTCTGACATGCCCTTTTAGCTCGGTAGAGGCTTTAAGCGCTGCCAGCGTGGCAATGGTAACCAAACTGCGGGTTTGCTTATTAATGCCCTGGCGTACCCAGGTTTCACCCCAGGCATTGCGGATCACCATATCCTGCAGCGGTTGACTAAACTCAGAAGCGTTATTCATGGCCCGGTTAACATGTGCATCGCCCATTACCTCGCGGCGTATTTTAAGCCCCTGTTGATAAGTGTCATTGTCTTTGCTCATATCGCCTCCTGCTTGATGGGTTGTGACTCAGGTTGATTGACTGCATACAATAAACCAAAGCGATGGTTGCCCTGTATAGCACGTTGGTACAATATGCCGATGGTGAGCAGCAGGGCAAGAAATTCGGCCGCTGGCCCGGCATACCAAATCCCCCATTCTCCCCATATTAATGGCAATACAATAATTAATGGCAGGGCAAACAGGTAGGTTTTGGCAATACTTAAGATACCCGCCCGTCGGGCATCACCGATACTTTGAAAATAAAAGCTGATCAGCATTAACGGGCCCAGCAGGAACAGCGCCAGGCTTACCACCGGCAGCAGTCTGGCTATTTCACTGGTTACCGCCGGGTCGTCAACAAATAGCAGGCCGATATCAGCGCGCAACCACCACAGCAACGTTTCGGTTAATACGCCATAAACCAGGGCAACGCCAACGGCAATACACAAGCTGCGATTAGACCGCTGAAATTGCTCCGCCCCCACGTTGTTACCTACAATACTTTGCATAGCCAGGCCCAGTCCCAGTAATGGCAAATAGATAAAGGTCATCACCCGGGTGATAACGCCATAGGCGCTAACTGTGACTTCGTAGCTATCAGGTAGCCATTGCTGCAGGCTGAAAAGGATCGCTCCTGAGGTCAGCGCCACTCCCACATAAGTCAGGCTTGATGGCGCCCCCAAAGACAAAAATTCGCGCCAGCGAGTGCGCGCTACCGTTAATGTAAAAAGTGGTATGCCGAGACGGTTTTTGTGGCTACGGCGAAAGCCCCACACCGCACACAAAGCAATGATTTGCGCTGCAATAGTGCCATAAGAAGAACCGGCCACACCTAGTTCCAATAGTACTATGAACACGTAATTCATAGCGCCGTTACCCACAGTGGTTAACAGCGAAACCAGCGCGATAAAACCAATATGCCCTTCACTACGCAGACTGTCTGAGGCAACTCCCAGCCAGAAAATCAGCGGCGCACCAAACATAATAATACTCATGTAAGTGAAGCTCATTGCTGCCTGGGCCTGATTACCATTGTTACTGACCAGCGCCAGTGCCTGACCGGTCAGGCTGAATGCCGTTAGCAGGATAACGCTGATAACCAGCGCCAGGGTGAGGGCCTGGGCATAAGCGTTGCGCGCTTCGTCATGGTTGCCAGCGCCGCTGAGGCGGGCCATCACACTGGCAAAACCGCTGGCAATCCAGGTCGACAAAGCAATCAAGACCATAAACAACGGAAACATGGCGGTCACCGCTGCCAGGGCGTCGGCGCCTACAAATACACCAATAAAATAGGCGTCCACCAGATTCAGCGAACCACTCACCACCATCATCAGAATAATCGGCAGCGCGGTTTTCAGAAATACCCGTGTTAACGGCGGACTCACGTAGGGATTGTGGCTAGTTTGTTCCGTCATAAGAGGTATTTCCTATCGTTAGCAAGTGGTGAAACTTATCCTTGTAGATTGCCTGTAAATCGACTGGCCAGTTTGAAATTGCGCTGATAAATGCCGTTTCATCCAATCGGTAGAGTGCCCGGGAGGCCGCTTCAAATCCGGCTTCATCCTCGAAGATCCGCATCAAGCTGTACAACTGATCCTGCTTAATGCGTCGTTCCTGCGCCGGTGTCATGCTGCTCATGGCCGAGTCAATCAGGCGGCGTATCGTGGTAGAAGCCCCGCCGCGCTGCACCGATAACCACTCCCAGTGCTCTGGCAGTAAAGTCACCTCTTTTGAGATAACGCCAAGCTTTGGCCGGCCGCGCTTCTTAGCCGATGGTACCAGTGCAGCAGGCAAGCGCTGAATAATATCTTCGGCATCACCGCGCCAGTCGATATCCAACCGCTTGCCATTGTCAAGTTGGTACAGATAGGGCTCAACGTTGGCGCACTGCCTGATTGTTTCGCGGATAACCGCCGGCAAGTCGCCCTGAGCGACCAGCGACTTATTATGAACGGCGATATAGGTATTATTCATAACTTTACTTCCAGATTAATTTTACCTGGGTAAAAATATCACCCGCTCAAAAATAGATCAATATTACCCGGGTAATATTAACCAAAAAAATTAAAGGGGTCAGAGTACATTATCGCCAAGGCGATAATGTACTCTGACCCCTTTATTTTCTTTATTTTTCCTTAGTCAAACCAATGTCGGGTGCGGTTGGCAAACCATACTAACGACAGCATCACCGGCACTTCTACCAGTACACCCACCACGGTGGCCAGTGCCGCACCGGAATGCAGTCCAAACAGCGAAATGGCAACCGCAACTGCCAGCTCAAAAAAGTTTGAGGTACCTATCATGCACGCGGGGGCGGCCACGCTATGGGGCAGTTTAAGTTGTTTGGCAATAAAATAGGCAATGGCAAAAATACCATAGGTCTGGATTAACAGCGGGACAGCAATTAATACGATGGCCTGGGGCTTATCAAGAATAGTTTCTGACTGAAAGCCAAACAACAACACCACGGTGGCCAGCAAACCAATGATTGACCAGGGCTTCATGGTGGCCAGAAACTGGTTCAGGCGGGAATGGTCATCACCATTGTCGAGCTTTTTACGGGTTATGGCACCGGCAACCAGCGGGATCAATACATACAATACTACCGATAAAAATAAGGTGTCCCAAGGCACGGTGATATCGGTGACCCCAAGCAGCATACCAGCGATTGGCGCGAAGGCGAAAATCATAATAATGTCGTTAATCGACACCTGTACCAGGGTGTAGTTAGCATCCCCTTTAGTTAACTGACTCCACACAAATACCATAGCGGTGCAGGGCGCTACGCCTAACAGGATCATCCCGGCAATGTATTCGGTTGCCGTTTGCGGGTCGACCCAGTCGGCAAATAAGCCTTTAAAGAATAACCAGCCCAGCAACGCCATGGTAAACGGTTTAATTAGCCAGTTAATGATCAGGGTTAGCGCCAGACCTTTAGGTTTTTTGCCCACGTCTTTTAACGACGAAAAATCAATCTGTACCATCATCGGGTAGATCATCAGCCAGATAAGCACCGCAATGACCAGATTAACGTGGGCGTACTCAATACCGGCGATAACCGCGAATATGCCCGGTGCCAGGCTGCCCAGCACAATGCCCATAATAATGGCGAGCCCGACCCATACTGATAAATAACGTTCGAATAATCCCATTACCTGCCTCCTTAAATAGACCGCTGGTTAACCCGCTCACTGAGCTTCTCGGCAGACTCCACGCGCTCTGAATAACGGTCGACAAAATAGTCCTTATTGGCGCGCAGCAGCAAAGTGAATTTCATAAGTTCTTCCATCACATCCACAATGCGGTTGTAGTAGGGCGAAGGCTTCATTCTGTTGTTCTCGTCGAACTCCATAAAAGCTTTGGCCACACTGGACTGATTAGGAATGGTCACCATCCGCATCCAGCGTCCGAGCACCCGTAATTGGTTCACAACATTGAATGACTGAGAGCCACCACACACTTGCATTACCGCCAGTGTTTTGCCTTGCGTAGGGCGCACACTGCCTACACTTAGAGGCACCCAGTCTATTTGACTCTTGAAGATGCTGGTCATGGAGCCATGCCGCTCCGGTGAACACCACACCTGCCCCTCAGACCACATCATCAGCGAGCGTAACTCCTGCACCTTAGGATGGTTTTCGTCTTCCGTATCCGTTTGTGGCAAGCCCTGAGGATTAAAGATTTTCACTTCAGCCCCCATACGGCTTAACAGTCTCGCGCACTCTTCTATCACTAAACGACTAAAAGAGCGTTTTCGCAATGAACCGTAAAGTAGCAAAATACGCGGTGCATGGGTGGCAGCCTCGTGCTGACATTTTTCAAAACTGGGGATATCCAGCTGCGACTCATCTATATTGGGCAGTGAAGAATCGTCGAAGCTCATTATTGCGCTCCCAAAGCGGCCAGCTCGGCTCTGAGCTCATCTGGCGACATGCTTTTTTCAGCGAGAGGCAGTAATTGGTTCACTCGCTCGGTGATTTCGCTGATACAGGCACGGAAAGCTGCTGCTTTTTGTTCGTCATTGCCTTCTAGTTTAGACGGGTCACTTAGCCCCCAGTGCACCTTAACGGACTTTCCGAACCACACCGGGCAGCTTTCGCCGGCAGCTGAGTCACATACAGTCACCACTACATCTGGTTCGAAGCGCTCAAATTCATCCCATGACTGACTGATTAACCCTTCGGTTGGTATCCCGGCTTCAGTGAGATACTGTAAAGATAGCGGATGCACCACGCCGGATGGCTGACTACCGGCACTACGAGCAATAATTTTGTCGCTCGACACGTGATTGGTGATAGCTTCAGATAAGATGCTACGACAGCGATTATGAGTGCAAATATACAGAATTTTCATAACAGACCTTTGATTGATTTATCGTTACTGGCAACCCGGCCCTTGCTGCCGGTACTGATGAAGTTTATTGATGGCGCTACTAAAGTAAGACTGATTGTTGTCGGCGGCCAGACGGACAACATCGAGTGCCCACTCAGGCAGCTCGTCGTGTAGCCGGTAATACACCCACTTGCCACGCCGTTCATCCTGCAATATGCCGCATCGACGCAGCTCTGCCAGATGACGGGATACCTTGGGTTGATCGAGTTCCAACGCCGCAATAAGATCGCAGACGCAAGCTTCATCGAAATGATTTATCAGTAATACCGACTGCAGCCGGGTGGGATCCGACAGGCATTTGAACAGTTGTAATGGCATCATTAACATATACCTCAAAACACATATGTGAAATATCATATATATGTTTTTTCATATGTCAACCACCAAAAAGCGGTGACAGGGTTGCCCGTATCACCGCTTTCATATGCAGTACTTAAGAGTGTGTTTAACCTTGCCCAGGCGCATAAGGGAATTTGCGCGACTGATATTCTTTAAGGTTACCCTCAGGATCAGCCAGGCCTTCAGGGACAGGGCGTTTGGCGATTGACTGGAAATATAACACGCTGGCATCCCGCCACCATTTAGCTTCCTTAAGCTGAATGCTCAGCGCCATTTCTACCTGACGAAACTGGTTGGCATCGATATAGGGTTTTATCTGCTGCCAGCGCTGTTGCATATCACTAACACCATCAACGCCACGGTAATAGTACCGAACCAGCTCGTTCCATAACGTTTCACCATTGGTCAGTTGGTAATCCCAGGGCAAATGATGGAACCACAACAACAACTCCTTCGGTGTCGATTCCGGATTAGCGAACTTCTGTTGCCAGTAAGGGGCATACTGGCTGATAGCATTAGTGCCCGACGCGGTGCGATCTAAGCCAATTCCCTGTTTATCCGCGCGATGGTAATACACCGGATTCCAGTCTGCGCGCCCCAGGTTGTCTACCCACGGGCCCGGCCCATAGTGATGACCGGAGTCCATCAGGTGATGCAAGCCAAGTGGTGTCATGTATTCCACCACGTATTCACGAGACGGCATCATGATGGCTTCTATCTGCCGCACGGCTTGTTGTTGCACGGTAAGGGTTTGCTTAATCCACTCATTGGCAATTTGCTTTGCACTTAACGTGTGATCCCAGGCTAACCGGCCAAACGCATACCAGTTAGACTGAGCAAAGATATGACCGGTCCAGTTGCGCTGCATACCGGTATTCGCTACCCCGGCGATACCGGTAAGCTGATGGTTGTACAATGAACCATCCACCACTTTAGCCACGGTTGAGCCGGGGCCTTTTACATGGGTATCGGCATCCATCGCCTCCTCAAACAAAGTGCCCAAATAAGCTAAATGAGTTGAAAAGCCTAAGTATTCCTGTGTAATCTGCAATTCCATGGCCAGCGGCGTTTCTGGTGTAGCACCAAACAGCGGGCTGAACGGCTCACGCGGCTGAAAATCAATAGGGCCGTTTTTCACCTGCACTATCACGTTGTCCATAAACTTACCGTCCAGCGGCACAAACTCATCGTAAGCCTGCAGACTGCGCTCAATGGCCGGATCGTTGGCATACACAAATGCCCGCCAAAACACTACTCCACCATGGGGTTTTAACGCTTTTGCCAGCATATTGGCGCCCTCGGCATGTGTGCGACCATAATCGCCGGGGCCCGGCTGTCCTTCGGAGTTGGCTTTCACCAGAAAGCCGCCAAAGTCAGGGATGAGCTGATAAATTTCTGCCGCTTTGGTTTTCCACCACTGCTGTACCTGTGGGTCGAGGGGGTCGGAGGTGTTGAGCCCGTCGAGTTGTTGGGGTGAACTAAACTTTATCGACAAATACATTTTGATGCCATAAGGCCGCACAATGTCAGCCAGGGCTTTGACCTTCTGTAAATACATGGGGGTCAGCATCAGGGCATTGGCGTTAACATTGATTGGCACCATGCCATTAATCCCAATGCTGGCATTCGCCCTGGCGTAATCGTAATACCGCTGGTCTTTATCAAGGGGCAGGCGATGCCAGTCGAAGATCGACTCACCGGCATAGCCACGCTCTGTATGGCGGTCGAGGTCGTCCCAGTGATTCAGTAAACGGCGCTTAATTTTGGGATTCTGCAGTACCGACAAGGAATCCAGTGGCTGCTGTATAAACACCAGCCGTAACAGGTGATAACTGCCATACAATAAACCAATATCGGTTTTTGCGGTGATGAGGATATCGTTACCCTGGCGCTTGAGAATAAACCCCTCATCGCTTAGTTGCGCGGTAACATCAGCCTGCAGCTTGAAACGAGTCTGAAGTTCGGGGGTAATCTTTTGTACCAGTAAGGTGCCACTCGACCGATCCACCCGGTTAGCAAATGCCCGGCGGAATTCATCGCGAATAATATTGTGGGTTTCTGAGCGACCAACCACTTCGAGCTTAGCGGCTGGCAAGGCCGCATCGATGACATCGTAGCGCTGCCAAAGACGATACCCATCTTCGCCGCTAAAATCCGGCACCGCCATCACCCGGGTGCTGAGCAGTAACAATAAACAGACAACAATTCGCACGCAATACTCCAATGATTAACACATCACTCAGAGCCTAACATTGTGGATTTTTACCGTCAGCGAATAAGTAAATTTAGTGTTAACAACATAATAAAACGTAATAGCTCGTTAGCGCTGTTCACCTTCAGATTTTGCCATTCAAAGGCCACTCTGCAACGATTATCAAGTTCGCACTACTGCACGATGGATAACCCAACTGCCTTCATTGACCATCAAATAATTGCCCAGCAGAATTAGCAATAGCCCCGCCGAGCTGCTATGAGTCCAGTGGTAGCCCTCGTACAAAGCAGACAAACTCAGCGCAACCACCGGGAAAAGTACCGTGGTGTAGGCCGCGGTACCCGGGCCAACGCGACTGACCAGAGTAAGATAAGCAGTGAAGCCAATCACAGAGCCAAACAACGCTAAATAAAGCAGGCTAACCGTGTATTCAGCGCCTGTGCCCCACGCGAAAGGCACACCACGTACCAAACAAATGGCCAGTAACAATAGGGTGCCGTACATCATGGCCCACATATTACTTTGCAGCGGTGTGATACCCGCGTTGCCATGACGAACTGAAATCATATTGCCAAACGAAAAGAATAAGGTACCCAGTGCCGCCAGACCACAACCTTTAAGCGTATTGAGCCAACTGTCGTCGAGGCGAATTTCAGGCGCCATTAACAAAGCCAGGCCAATGACACCAAAAAGTGACGCCAGCCAGACATAGCGCTCAACCTTGGTTTTAAAGAATATCCTGCCGTTAATGGCATTGTAGAGCGTAGCAAGACAAAAAATAACGGATACCAGACCAGACGGAATGTAGCGGGTGGCGTAATAGAAACAAATGAAATTCAGCGAAAACAGGCAGGCTCCCTGAGCAACAAAATACAGTTGATCCTGGCGACTGCCAATCTGCCCTTTTTTCAGCAACATTACCAGTGGGATCATAATCGCCGTGGCCAGCCCGAACCGATAAAACACCGACACCACAACATCCACATTGCCCAGCTGATAATAAATAGCCAGCCAGGTGGTCCCCCATATGGCAACGGTTAACACGTATAAAACAAGCGTCATTAGCTTTACTCACAGAGAAGGAAAGCCGAAATCATAGCGTTGGCAGCGCAGAAAAACTGGGACATTCCTGACATTTTGGGACGATCCTGCGGTTATTATATGTTTTCCCCGCACCTGGCGTTAAATTCTCCTTTGCCCGCTTCCGGCGTTGATGAATAATAGAACAATGACGAAACAAGCCATCTTCGATACCTTATCCCATTCTAACGCCACACTCAGAGGGGAATTGCGCCTGCCCGGTGATATCCGCCTGGCTGCCTGGCAGAACGAGCTGGACAGAGTGAGTTATCATACCGATGAAGTACACACGATCTCGCTTTACACCGCGGGCGGTGAGCAAACTTACCGCCTTGATGGGCAACGCTCACAGCGTAATGGCTTTAAGGATGCAATTTGTATAATCCCCCAGCAGCAGGAATCGGTATGGGAAATTCAGGGGCGTTTTGAGTTTACTCACGTGTATTTTACCGACAATCACCTGCGCGAGTTTATTGCCCGGGAGCTGGATCTAGAGCCCCGCTTATTTGCTCTGCCGGACCACTCTTTTCTGCACCATGGCGCGCTGACAGCTGCCCTGCAGCAACTGGGGCAGCCTCAGGACTGGCGTGACGACATCCACCAGCTTCACATTCAATCGGTAGTCCAGGACGTGTTTGCCGAATTATGTAAGATGCAGTCGCACCGGGCAGCCCGGAAGGTACGCATTTTTGGTGGTTTGAGTTTACGTAGCAAAAAAACCGTGCAGCAATATATTGAAGACAACCTGTAACACTCCATCACCATTGCAGACATAGCCAGTACGGTGAGGCTCAGCGAGTTTCACTTTGCCCGGGCATTTCGCCAGTTATTTTATACCTCTGTGCACCGCTATATTGAATCACGGCGAGTGCAGCGGGTTCGTGATCTGCTGACTAAGGGGCAAAAGCTAGTTGATATTGCTGATGCCGCAGGTTTCAGCGATCAAAGCCACTTATCCCGCGTGGTAAAACGGCAAACCGGTGTGACGCCTAAAAGCCTAAAGCGCTATCTTAACTGCCAACCGCGCTAAACCATTCCAAGGCCCAGTATTCAGGAGTACTAAACCCTCTACACTGGTGTTTTTAGTCCGGACCGACGAATGATTATCCGACCACTGCTTTTATTACTAAGTGTGCTGTTATGCGCCGCTGCAATAGCGCAAACTGCCCCACTACAACTGGCCGAGTCCTACAGGGGTGACATTGCCATCAGTGAATACCTGGTGAGTGAAAAGCTTGACGGTATTCGCGCACGCTGGACGGGCTCTCAGCTTCTAACCCGTAACGGAAACCCCATTTACCCGCCCCCATGGTTTACCCACAACTGGCCGACTGAGCCTCTGGATGGTGAACTGTGGAGCAGGCGGGGCAACTTTGAAGAAATTGCATCGACCGTGCTGAGTCATCACCCTGATGAACGCTGGCAGGCAATTAAAATGATGGTGTTTGACCTGCCTGTTACCGGCCTGCCCTTTGAAGCGCGTGTTGAACGGATGCAAAAGCTAATAGCTCAAGCCAATAACCCCAGCCTGAAAATGATTAAACAATTCACCTTGGATTCACTACCTGCGCTGGAAAACACCTTAAATAACCTAACTCAACAAGGTGGCGAAGGGCTCATGCTACATCATCGTCAGGCGTATTATCAGCAGGGGCGTAACCCGGGTTTATTAAAAGCCAAACGCTATCAGGACGATGAAGCCATAGTGCTTGCCCACCTGCCGGGTAAAGGCAAGTTCACGGGCATGATGGGCTCGCTTTTGGTGGAATCCCGCCAGGGCCAGCAGTTTAAGATTGGCAGCGGCTTTAGCCTGGCCAACCGCCAGTCACCACCAGCAATAGGCAGCTGGGTCACCTATAAATATTATGGTCTTACCCAGCGCGGCATCCCGCGTTTTGCGAGCTTTTTGCATAGTCGGCCAGAAGAAGACACGCCCGTTCAGCACACATCGCCGGATTAGTTTACGCCAATATGTAATAATACTGAGGATTACAAACCGACAGCTATTTCCTGTTGGACTGTACAAGCTGTGCAAAACGATCCATCCTAGGCATAACAACCAGAAACACCAGCAACGAATCAGTGCATACGGCGTAAACTGATCAGACTGCACGATTCCTTGCCTGGTGACATCTAGCCTACAAGACACGCAAAATGGTTCAGTAACGGCAACTATCGCAATCACAATACGCTACCCGAACAATGAGTAGCCAGTTAGCAACGCCGATGCTGTTTACACACTCACGCTAAAGCACTATTTATTGTTGCTTGGCATACGACTTAAAAGGAAATACCCTGGGTATGTGGTTAAGCACAGAATGCAGTCTTACCTTTGATATAACAACACCTACCCCGTTTATACTGATGTTGCGGCCCCGTAATGATTTTAATCAGTGGGTAGCCGAGCAAACCTACACCATTTCACCCAATGTGCCGGTGATTGAATATAACGATAGTTTTGGCAATTCCTGCCAGCGGTTAGTAGCGCCGGTTGGCACATTTTCAGTACGCACCTCGGCTAAGGTATTAACGTCACCGGCGGTGATAGGTGACCGCTGGGCAGGCTTCAACGAGATCGACACACTCCCCAATGAAGTACTGGGCTACCTTTTGCCTTCACGTTACTGTGAGTCGGACCGGTTTGTTGAAATGGCCCACAGCATTGTGACCAATTGCGTACCCGGCTATGAACAAGTCGCGGCTATCGAAGACTGGATCCGAACCAATGTGCACTTTAACCCTGACTCACTCTACTTTCAGTTATCCGCTACCGAAGTGAACCAATCCCGCGAGGGCGTATGCCGAGAGTTAGCGCATTTGGGTATCGCGCTGTGCCGCAGCCTGTGTATTCCGGCCAGAATGGTGGTGGGTTACCTGCACGGCTTAACCCCTATGGATATGCACGCCTGGTTTGAAGCCTACGTGGGCGGTCGCTGGTACACATTTGACGCTACTCAACCCTCATCCGACGGTGCGCGCGTGGCTATTGCCTTTGGCCACGACGCCTCAGATGTTGCGACTTTCACTCAGTTTGGACCGGCCGTACAACCCAAAGTCATGACGGTTAACGTAAGTGA
>CATMRP010000009.1 GCA_950073835.1 uncultured Alteromonadaceae bacterium | reverse complement strand
AACGTCTTTTGATTTCAAGCTTATTGCCCCTTAATCGCGCTCATCATGTCCCACATCGGGGTAAAGATACCCAGTGCCAGCACCAGTACCATACCAGCGACAATGCCTATCAGTACCGGCTCTATCTTGGCCGTCAGGCTATTAAGATCATAGTCGACTTCCCGTTCGTAGAAGTCTGCCACCTCTGCTAATAGTTCATCTACCCGACCGGTTTCTTCCCCCACATTGACCATTTGCAGCACCATGGGCGTAAACAGGCCACTTGCCTGGGTAACTCTCGACAGGTTCTCGCCTTTTTCAATACTCTGGCGCATGTCAATTATTTTGGTTTCCATAAAGCGGTTGCCCACCGCTTCAGCCACCAGATTAAGCGCCGTGGTTAACGGTAAACCGGCTTGCAGCATCATCGAGAAACTGCGGCAGAAACGGGCGAGCAGCGAACGCTCAATCACCTTGCCGACAATCGGCAGTTTCAGTTTCTTGCGGCTCCAGGTCAGGTTTCCATCCGGCGTTTGTAAGTAGTTACGTACGCCAAAAACAATAACCAGTATAGCACCAATCAATATGTACCACTGATTGATAAAGAAGTCTGACATGCCTAACAGGAAACGGGTCATCACCGGCAATTCGGCACCGAACTTATTAAACATATCGGCGAATTTCGGGATGACAACAATGTTCATTATGATCAGTGCAGCCACCAGAGCAATCACCACAAAAATCGGGTAACGGGTTGCCGCTTTTATCTGGCGGCGGGTTTCCTGTTCACGCTCAAGGTAGCCGGCTAACTGCAAAAATGCCTCATCCAAACGACCGGTATTTTCACCCACGTGCACCACGCTTACATATAGCCGATCGAAGATTTCGCTGTGCTGGTGCATGGCCGAAGACAGCGTGCGCCCTCTCTCCAGTAAGCTGATGATATCGGTCAGGGCCAGTTTCAGGCGCACCGAGTTCGATGATTCGGCCAGACTGCTGACCGCTCGCAATATGGGGATGCCGGCATGAGTCAGGGAGTACATCTGTCGAGACAGGATCACCAGTTCATCGAGACTCACCTTAGGCGTAAGGAAATTAACCTTTACCTCACTTTGTGTCGCACCGCCCTCCACCGGGTTAATTGAAATTGGTGTAATGCTGCGCGCCAGCAACATTTTGGCCGCCGCGTTAGCGTCAAGCGCATCAAGCATGCCGCTTTTCATTTCGCCACCGGGTTCACGGCCGGTATAGCTGAACCTAGGCATCCGGAATATCCTCCAGACTCAGGCCGCCACCGGTATTACTATTATTGTCCTGGTCAGTCTTTGCGTGTTGCTCTTCCTGCTCCTCGCTGTGCACAAGCTCGGCAACCATTTCCACCAGTTTCAGTACCTCTTCCACCGTTGTCATGCCCATTTTGGCATAGGTCAGCGCCACGTGAGACAGCGGCTTATAACCCGGACTGCGTAAGGCATGCTCACCAAAGGCAACGGTGTCGCCGGCTTTTAATGCATTCATCATCGGATCGGTCAGTTCGAGTAATTCAAACACCCCCACCCGGCCGCGATAACCGGTATGATTGCACTTCTGGCAACCTTTCCCGCGTTTAAACGATACCGCAGATAAGTTGCTGTCAATATGCCCGAGCCAGAACAGCTCATCATTGGACGGCTGGTAATCCACTTCACAGTTGTCGCAAATCCGCCGGATCAGACGCTGGGCAATGATGCCTCGCAATGAACTGGCTACCAGGTAGCCGGCCGCGCCCATATCGAGCAAACGAATTGCACTGGATACAGCATCATTGGTGTGCAGCGTGGATAATACCAGGTGACCGGTTAACGCCCCGCGCAAACCAATTTCCACCGTTTCCTGATCCCGCATCTCACCCACCATGATAATATCCGGGTCCTGACGCAATGTGGTCCGCAGTACGTTTGAGAAGTTTAGCCCGATACGGCTGTTCACCTGTACCTGATTAATGCGCGGCAAACGGTATTCTACCGGATCTTCAACGGTAATAATTTTACGCTGCGGCTGGTTTAATTCACTCAGGGCACCATACAGTGTGGTGGTTTTACCGGAACCGGTCGGGCCGGTCACCAGGATCATGCCGTGGGGCCGTTTCAGTAACACCCGTAAGCGGTCGAGCAATGGCTTGGGCATGCCGGTTTCTTCCAGGGTTAACACCCCGGCAGACTGATCCAGCAAACGCATAACCACCGCTTCTCCGGTTTGTACCGGCATAGTGGATAAACGCACATCCACGCGGTGACCTTTCACCCGGACCTGGGTGCGGCCATCCTGAGGCAGACGTTTTTCTGAGATATCCAGGCCCGCCATCAGTTTAAGGCGTAACACCAGCGCGGCGGCAATGTTATTTTCCGGGATAACCGTTTCCTGCAATACGCCATCGACCCGCTGCCGAATGCGTAATTGTTGTTCGTCTGGCTCGATGTGGATATCCGAGGCCTTGGCCTGTACCGCATCTTCGAAAATCGACTGCAGCAAGCGGGCAACGGCGGTATCCTGCTCATCCTCGAGCCCGGCGGTAAGCTCAAACTCCTGCTCATCGCGGTACTCATTGGCCAGCTGTTGGGCAAATGAGGCTATTTCATCGGTACGCCGGTAGAAACTGTCATAAGCGCCAAACAACTGTTGTTCACTTACTACGGCCACTTCAATGGGTTTAGGCAGGATCTCGCCAAGATTATCCACGGCGGTGAGGTCGGCCGGATCGCTCATCCCCACCAGCAATTTATCGCCGCGGTCTTCCAGTACCAGCGCCCGGTAACGGCGGGCCTGTACTTCCGGTAATAGTTTTACTGCGGCCGGACTAACATTGAAGTGATCAATGTCGATCAGTGGCACATTTAAGTGCGTGGAGAGCAGCTCCAGCAACTGCTTCTCAGTCACCAGTTCCATGGCTATCAGGGTAGCACCAAGCTTGCGGCCGGTCTGGCGCTGTTCAGCCAGCGCCGACATCAGTTGTGGCTCGTCTATGAGCCCCTGCTGCACCAGCAGATCACCGAGCCTGACTTTTACACCACTCATGATGAAACTCCCGTCAGATTGGTTAAGCGCTGGCGAATAAATTGTTCAATGCCGTCTTCGAGCTGTTGTAATGACAGTGCTTCCCGATAGCTGCTTAGCGCGAGGGCTGTATAGCCCTGTTTATCGGCGACCACCGCCTGACCGAGCCACCACCTGGCGGTCTGACTATCAAGCAATACCAATTGGGCGTAATCTTGCAGCGCGTCATCCAGCAGGTCGAGCTTTTGCGCCAGTGACGCGCGGTAGCCCAACAGTTCAATGGAAGGTTGACCATAATCGTTAACGTCTTGCAGCGTGTAATACGCCAGCTTGGTCTCATTTTGCTGCACCAGCAAACGCGCATACATCAGCCTGACACTGCTGTCGGCAGGCATATCCGCTACAGTTTGCTGCAATAACTGCTGAGCGTCGGTTGTGCGGCCCGCACTAAAATACAGGGCGGCCAGTCGTTTGCGGGCGGCCACGTTATCTGGTTGCTGGCGGATCAGCGTTATTAGCAACTGAACAGCCATTGGCGTATCGTTCTGACTCAGGGCCTGGCGAATTTGCGCTTTCAGGGCGTCTTCCGGATTCGTCGCACTGGGCTTGATAACCGGCTCAGCGGGTACATCATCGGGTTCAGACGCAGCAACCGGAGAAGGCTCTGAGTCAGACGCCTTGCGGGTTGAATGCGCAGCCACTCTTTCCCGTGCAGTGGGTTGTGAGCCTTCAGTTGTGGATTCGGTGCGTCTGGATGGCGCGTTGATATCGACCGGCCCCTCCATTACGCCCATGGTATTTTGCGGCCTGGTAGTGGGCGTGACTTTAATCTGTCTGGGTTCTTGCGGCTCTTCAGGCGCTACGGCCTGGGCGGCCACGGCTTCAGGAACAATCTGGTTAATCGGCCCCACCGACGCGCTTTGTGGCAGATTATCCATGGTATCTGCAGGCCATAAGTAAACGGCGCCAATGGCTATTACACCAAGTAGCAGAATGATGGCAATGCGCAGCGCTGAAGACGACTTTTTAGCCGGCGGCTGATAGTTAGCCGGCGTAGCCTGACTGGCTTCGCGGTTCTCTAAGTCTTTCAGCATTTTATTGACTACACTCACAGTGTCGCCCTCATGTTCCATATCCCTGCAATCATTACAATCACTACTGCTGTAGCCGCTAACAGCAACCACTTACTCTGCGGGCCGAGCCACCATTTATTGCTTACCGTTTGCGCCGCTTCTGTATCAGCAGACGCCGCGACAATGTGCTCTGGCTCAACCGCTGACTTGCCTTCGCCATAAGCCAGCATTAACGCTTTATGGGCCAGCACATTCACCACCCGGGGTGTGCCGGCACTGGCGCGGTAGAGAAGCTCGCAGCACTGACGGTTAAATAAATCCGTGCCATGATAACCGGCCACATTGACCCGGTGTCGGACATACTGATACACCTGATCAGGATCCATAAGCGCCAGGCTGTAACTAAAGGTAATGCGCTGCCGTAACTGGCGTAACTCGGGCAAAGCGAGCTTTTCGTCCAGCTCTGGCTGTCCGAATAACACTACCTGAAGTAATTTACGCGACTCGGTCTCCAGATTGGTCATTAACCGCAACGCTTCAATACTCTCGGTAGGCAATGCCTGGGCCTCATCAATAATCAGCACCGCACTTTTCTGTTGCTGATGAATGGCAATCAAACGCTGCTGAATCTTTTGCGTGAACGCCTGCTGATCGCAGTCGCTGCCCAGCTCCACTCCCAGTTCATTGGCCACCGCACGCCGTAGCTCGGTAGGTGACAGCATCGGGTTCGGCACGTAGGCGGCCACAAAGTGGTCCGGTAATTCATTAAGCAACTTTCTGCAAATCAGTGTTTTACCGGTTCCCACTTCACCCGTAACCTTGATAAAACCTTCGCCGGTTTTCAGCGCTGTCAGTAATACCTGCATGGCCTCGTTGTGGCTGGGCAAACCGAAAAAATAGCTGGTATTCGGCGTCAGCGTAAAAGGCAGTTCACGGATACCAAAGTGATACAGATACATGATTACTCTACGTACAGCCAGTCGGCCATTTTTTCACGGCTTAATTCAATTTGTTCTGCCCAGGTACCGCTGCCAATAACGGTGGGCTTGAGCAGTATAATCAGCTCTTTTTTGGTCTCGCGCTGGCTTTTGTTGGTAAACAACTCGCCCAGTAGCGGGATATCACCAAGCAACGGCGTTTTTGATTCTGAATCGGTCAGGCTGGTTTGCATTAGGCCACCAATCACCACAATTTCGCCTGATGCCGCTTTAATGATGGTATCCGACTCACGTATAGTGCTTTGCGCCAGCGGCAGGACGATTTGCTCCTGATTCAGGCTAACCACTTTTTCCTGTTCCTGAGTTTCGATTACCGAAGGATGAACGTGCAGCAACACTGAGCCGGTTTCGTCAATTTGTGGCGTTACATCCAGCGCTATCCCTGAGAAAAACGGGGTAAGCTCAATGTTCGGCACTACCGAGGTAGTGGTGGAGGTGATGGTGTTTTGACTCGATACATCGGTAACGAAATACTCGTCGTCGCCCACTTTAATCACCGCTTTTTGATTGTTAATGGCGGTAACCCTGGGGCTGGATAATACCTGCACGTTGCCCTGCGTAGACAGCAACGAGATAACTCCGGAGAAATCCTGGTTAAGGAACGATAAGCTGGTAACGCCCCCCAGCGAAGCAGAAATTTCGTTACCAATACTGGCAGCAGTATTGCTGAAGGTAAAGTCGGTACTGCCAACGTTTGCCACTACTTCAGACCAGTTAATGCCCTGCTGATAGCCGTCATCGAGAGCCACTTCGAGAATTCTGGCTTCCAGAATAACCTGCCGCTGCAGGCTTGCCTCAGAGGTTTTCAGGAAACGCTTAATATCACGGATTTCATCCGGCATTGCCCGAATGGTGACCAGGCCAGCCTGTGGCGTGACAAATACCGCGCGGCCGCCTTCGGTGCCGATCATCGACTCCAGTGACGCTTTCAGATCGGTCCAGAAATCGGTTTCGGTGCGGGTTGAAATAGAGGTGCCGTTAATATTGTTACCAAACTGATTACCCAGATTGTTACTGTTCGCCGAATTACCGCTGAAATTATTAAAATTGCTGTTGGAATTACCGTTATTATCGGCCTGGGACACACCGCCAGAGATAATGCTGGTTTGGGTTGAGCCGTCCCGTTTCATCAGCAGGTAATTTACGGCCAGAGTTTCGGTACGCATGCCAGCGGGCAGAACTCTGAAAACATTGCTCTTGCGACTGATATCAAAGCCGTACAGGTCGCCCAACAGCTCCATCACCTGTTCCATGGAGACCTGTTTTAAGCTCAGGGATATTTCCCCGCTGACGTCGGGGTGAATAGCCACGCTGTAGGGCGTATCTGCTACCAGCCCGGTAAAAAAGGCTCTTACGCCAACGCCGTCAGCTTCGATATCGTATTTTTCCGGGCCAAATAACGAGGGGCGCTCACCGGTGGTTGCCACATCACCCAGTAAACTGGTCACGCTGTCTGGCACATCCTGCAAAGCACCCGGCGACGCCTTGGCGTTTTTTTGCGCAGCTTGTTCATGGGCAATTTGTTCAGCCAGTTGCTGTTTCAGTGATTGTTCCACCACGGATTCTTCGGGTGTCGACTGACAGCCCGCCAGTGCCATAGCCAGAGCGATATATATCAAACGTCTATTCATGCTACCCATTTTAATAATTCTCTGCTGCATTGGTTTTCACGTCGCCCCGTTGGCTGACCCATAACGTCATTGTTTTCCAAACCCCGTTCTCATCTTGCGCAATCACCACGCTGCGTGGATTAATTTGTTTTACTATTGCGCCCTGTATTGTCTGCCCTGATTTCACCGTTTTGCCGTTAATCACCGCGATCCGACTCGCGCCAAGCTGTAACACGGCTTCCAGTTGTAGTTCAACCGCCGCCGCTGCAACCGCCGCATTGGCCTGAGGGGCGTTGCGTGCCGGGCGCGTTGGATCCTCAAGCACCTGCGCTCCCGCCGGTACAGCGAGCAGGGTTAACAGCAACAAAGGAGACACTTTATTCAACACCTATAAACGCCTTTTCAGTACTCAGAGTGTAAACCTCAAGGGTCACCTCAGCAGTGGGATAGTCCTTTACATGATAGGCCATAGAGCGCCAGTACAGTTTATCCGACAGTTCCTCAAGGCGAGCCAGAAAGTCTCTTACCGCAAAATAACGGCCTTCGAAAGTCAGCGTAACACCATGCTGGTAAAGCGGCACCTCTGCCATAGCCGGGTTATCAGCAAAAATATTTTCCGGGCTGACGGAGGCCATTTCGATGAGCTTTAACCCATCAGCCTGGGAGAACACCTGTTCGATAAGCGCGGGCATTTGCCGGGGCAGGATTAAATCAGCTAATTGCGCGGCAAAGTTTTCCTGCAGTCGCACCATCCGCTTATCTACCTGGGTTATCTGCTGCTTCAGGCTGGCATTCGGATCTTCGGCCAGCGCTTGTTCATAAACCAGTTGCAACTCTTTAAGTGTGGTAACCTCGTTGCGGGTAATCTCAATGCTACTGCTTGTTTTACCGTTTTCCTTTACGCCGGGCTCAATCAACAAGAAAACCAGCACAGCAAAAACTACCACCATTCCTGAGGCAAAAATTAACACCTTCTCGCGCTGACTCAGCGCGGCAAATTTTTCTTCGTACTGGTCAAAAGTCACCGCAGACCACCTTGTTGCATTGTTTCCGGCACCCGGGCCATGTTCAATTCAAAGCGCAATTGCTCGTTGTCACGATACAGTCGGGTGGAATCGAAGGTGCGGCCAGAGAACGCTGTAGTCCGTCCCAAACGCTGTAACCATTTGGGCATGGCTTGCGGGGTACTCAGTTGCCCCTGGAGTACCATCATGTTTTCACTCACTTCAATAGTATCGAGCCAGATATCCTGACTGTTTTTCTGCGCCAGGCTGTCGAGCATCCCGGCAAAGCCCTGCTGTTTGATTTGCTCGCGCTGGCTGAGCTCGCGCACCAGCAGTTCACGATTTGCCAGTTCCTGCTGACGTTGTTCCAGAGTGCGGGTAAGGCCAGCATCCGGTTTACGTTGCTCAAGCGTGGTTTTAAGGTTGTTTACCGAAGCCGATAACTGCTGTTGCTGGTCCTGAACCTCTGCCAGTTCGGTGCGTTTAGAAGCGCCATACCAGGCGACACCCGCCCAAATGAGTAACAGCACAGAGAGAGTTGCTCCCCATGCTAATAACACACTGGTAAGCGAGAGCAAGTCGAGGCGCGGGGCAAACTCGGCAGAATAAAAATTAATCCTGTTTTTCATGCCGCAGCCTCGTTTTTAACCTGCGGCTCAGCAGACCCACAAATCGCTGCACCAAGACTGGAATAATTGACCCGGGTTACCGACATGCCCGGCTCGGCGGCAGTCACTGCGGGGGTGAGATCATTGACTCTGGCACTCACCACCTGTTCAATCTGACTGGCCAGTGCATCCCGATGAGGCGTATCGAGGCGCATCATAATCTGCCTCACCGGTGCCTGTCGCAACTGACTTTCATAAAAGTCCATAGAACGCTGAATCTGCACACTTAACGACTCACCAATGCCCATTCTGAGCTCGTCCTCAGTAAAGCTACCGAGGTTCTCAAAGCCTTTCAGACGGCGGCTGAAATACAGCTGACCATCTTTGATAATATTCAGACAAATTTCTTCACCGGCTTCCTGTACCACGGTCAGGATAGGGTCGGATTGCACCGGCACTAATTCACAAGTGGCCAGTTCCTCAACGGTAATCAATTGGAGTTCAAGACCAGCGTTAAATACCGCTTCGCTGACACTCTCGACATCTTCCTTAGGCAGGGCAAATACATTTATTCTGGCATTGCCTGCCAGCGGCACCGGTAAATCGGTGTAATCGATGGCCATTTCCTTATCACTGCCGGTGAGTTCTTTCACCGACCAGGATAATGCCGCGGTGATCTCATTGGCTTCAACGGTTGGGCGGTCAATCTGCAGAATTTGATACCAGTGAATTGAAAACGCAACACAGGCAGGCGTGCCGCTCAGACCGTGTTTATCAACCCACTTGGCCAGGTGAACGCCCCAGTGAGAAAAGCTGACAGTCTCTTCAAACGCAAGGCTAATTTCGCCGTTAAGTTTTTTCAGCGCACAAAACGTTACCGAATCCAGCGACACAGCAATTCCGATTGCATGATAGCCAGATTTTTTTTGGAATTTTTGTTTGAGGAAAGAACGCCAACCAATGCGCATAAATTTTTATAACTTCGTATAATTATTAGTTAAATTACAACAGAGTTTAGCTCAAAGTACCAGTATCCGATACCACACTTTTGTCGAACAATTTACCAAATTACCGCACGCCCTTATAATTTCAACTTAACTCTCTGACATCAAGGTTAATTTTTGACTGATAAGGTCTCCAACAGTGGCCCCGCTAATAGCGTTGAAGAAATGACTAGCGGTGCCCCCTACGCCCCGGCTGACGCGCCTTTCGAGCAGGCAAGGCGAGTCGCCCGGCAATGGTGTATCAGCTACAACCAGCTTACCGCCCCCCAACAGCGACAGGCCATGCTAACAGCACAACTGCAGTGTTCGGGATCAGTACAGATTGAATCAACCTTGCAAATCGAATATGCCCTTAATTGCTTCATTGGCAAAGGCAGCTTCATCAATCATAACGCTACCATTGTTGATGTCTGCCCGATTAAATTGGGTAATCAGGTACTTATCGGCCCGAATTGCATTATCTCCAGCGCAGTAGGCAGAACACAGATTTGGCCAGAGTATTACCCGCCAGAGGAAGCTGGTCGGCCGGTTTCTATCGGTCACCGGGTTTGGATTGGCGCTAACTCCACCATATGTGCCGGTGTGACGATTGGCGATAACGCGGTGATTGGCGCAGGCAGCCTGGTGACCCACGACATTCCTGCCAATGCCATTGCCTACGGCGTTCCTGCCACTGTGCAGCGTAAAATTACACAAAAGACTCAATAATCAGGTGGGGGTGGCCGATAACACCCACAGTGTTGTGCCAAAAAGAGTGATATCGTCTGATGAAAGGAATGAGCCTGTTGCCCTTACGTACCCATCATCTGCTGATGAAGGTTGCCCTGCTAGCGATAGCGCTGCTATTAACTGCATGCGGCGGCGGGCTGAGTAAGGATGATTCAGATGAAAGTTTTGCCGTCAATGCCGGTCGCGATCGCTCGGCGGCAGAACAAACCAATGTTAGTTTATCGGCGCAGGTGTCTTTCCCATCCGGCGCGGTGGTTTACAGCTGGTCGTCAACACCGGCGCTTACCATCACCCATGAAGACACCAGCGTTGCCACGGCCAGCCTGACCACCCCGATTGTTACTGCCGACACACAGTATGTGGTCACGGTGAGTGCTACCGATAGTGCAGGCCAATCGGCCTCAGACAGTTTTACGCTTACCGTAACCCCGGACAACCTGCCTCCCACAGCTATTATTACGCTTAGCGACTGGCCGGATTTACCTCCTGGCACTTACCCGGCGGGTGTATCGCTGACCTTTGACGGGCGCAACAGCACCGACAGCGACGGTACCAGCAGCGAAGAAATTAGCGCCTGGGCGTGGCAACAAACCGCGGGGGATGATGTACTGACCGGTACTGAAACCGACCAGTCAACGCTGGTGATCGACACGCCGGTTACCGATGCCCGGCAAACCCTGACATTCAGCCTGACGGTAACAGATGATGAAGGGGCCGAGGATACAACCAGCCATTCGATTACCGTATTATCCGACGCCGATACGCCGCCAGAGGTAAATGCTGGTATTGATCAGGCCTTGTTTGGCGGCGAGCGAATTGTGCTGGCCGGCACTGCCACCAGTACCGTACCAGCGGCCACACCGATTGCCACTTTATGGACCTACAGTGGTGATGCTGCGCCGCAAATTATCAACCCCAATAGCGCCGACACCTATGCTATAGCGCCGCTGGTAGACAGCGCTACTACTCTGGATTTTTATCTGACCGGGGAAGATATGTTCGGTAACGAAGTGACCGACCATCTGCGGGTACTGATACGCCCATTTCCAGTGCGGGTGCTCAATGATACTGGCATGACGCAGCAGGCCACCAATACCACGTTATCCGCTAATCAGCAAAACGGGTTTCCTGGCCAGGATGGTCAGCGCGGCGCCGATGCACTGGCCGACAGTAACGTGCTGGAAAAAGCGGGGCGCGGTGAAAACGGCTTTGATTTTACCAAGCTGAATGCCAACGGTGATGAAGAGGATGTAGATGCACCGCAGTTCAGCTGTGTGCGGGATAATGTTACCGGGCTGGTGTGGGAAGTGAAAACTACCGATGGCGGCCTGCGCGACCTTGATCACCGCTACAGCTGGTATGCCGAAGAAGACAACGGCGGCGAGCCCGGCAATATTAATGGCACAAACACCAGTTGCACGCTGACGAGCTGCAACACCAGTGCTTATGTCGACGCCGTTAATAGTGCCGGATTATGCGGTTTCTATGACTGGCGTCTGCCCAATCATCAGGAGTTGATGTCACTGGTTCACTTTGGCCGTACCGCCCTGCCCCGCATTGATACGCAGTACTTTCCCAACACCGGAGCCGACAGTGCCGCTACGCTCTGGTACTGGACCGCCCAGCCCAGCGCCGATGGTGTAAGTAATGATGCGGCGCAGAACGCCTGGGCTATCGACTTCATCAGTGGGGTGGATAATTTTCTTAATAAGTCAGATGCCGTCAGCATCCGGCTGGTCAGAGCGGGACGATAATTATGACACGCTTAATCTCAGCTTTGTTTAGCTTATTTTGGATGACTCAGGTCACAGCGCAGGAATGCCTTACTAACGCTGTAGAAACCACGCCGGATGAGGTCTTCAGCGAAGTCACCACCGATACCATTTTACACATCCCAACCGGTTTAATCTGGCAGCGCTGCGCGGTGGGGCAAACCTGGAGTGATGAAACCGAAACCTGTACAGGCGATGCCGAGCAACTTACCTGGCAACAAGCATTGGTGTATACCCGCGACTACGACGCTGAGTTATTGGCAGGATGGCGCATGCCCAACGTCAAAGAGTTGGCCTCGTTAACCGAACGTAACTGCGTCAGGCCTTCGATAAACACCAGCTTTTTTCCGGCTACACCAGAAGACAGCTTCTGGTCGTCCACGCCAAGTCTGAACGATCCTGAGAGAGTCTGGACCGTGGCCTTCTTTAACGCCAGTTACTCAATTAAAGAGAAACAACGGGCCGTCTACCTGCGCCTGGTACGCACCAACCGGCCTGATTAATGGCCGCCGCTACGGCGCCAGAACATATTCGCCGGGAGCGGCCGGTAACGGCTTCACCGCTTCCACCTTTCTGGCGCTAACCCTGCAGCTTGATTGCGAGGCCAGCCATTGCTGCCATGCCGGCCACCAGGAGCCTTCCTGTAAGGGTACCTCATCAAGCCATGCCTGGGGTGGCAGGTAAGCCCCGTCTTCCTTACGGGTAGCCAACTGATAGACCCGATGGGCATGACCCGGCTCGCTGATAATACCAGCGTTATGGCCACCATTTGTGAGCAGAAAGGTGATGTCTTTATCAATCAGCAAATTGATTTTGTACACCGACTGCCATGGCGCCACATGGTCTTTCGCAGTGCCCACAACAAACAGCGGCACCTGAATATCGGCCAGGGCAATGGGCCGGTTATCGACCATAAACTGACCGCTGGCCAGCGAGTTATGCAAATAACACTGGCGCAAGTACTCCGCATGCATGCGCGCGGGCATGCGGGTGGCGTCTTTATTCCAGGTGAGCAAATCATTGGGATGCTGACGTTCTCCTAACAGATACTCTTTTACCCAGCGCGACCACAGTAAATAGTTTGCCCGCAGCAGAGTAAAGGTGCCGGCCATACTCTCTTTGGGCAGAAAACCGTTTTTGGCCATCACCGCCTCCAGCATTGACAGCTGGCTTTCATCGATGAATAAGCGCAAATCGCCGGCATCACTGAAGTCGGTTTGTGCCGCCAGTAAGGTTAGCGCGCAGAATGGATTACGCTTTTCCCGGGCCAGCCAGGCGGCAGCCATCGTCAGCAGGGTACCGCCCAGACAATAGCCCACCCCGTTGATTTGTTCTGAGGGTACCCGTTGCTGCACCGCTTCGATCGCCTCACCCAGGCCCTGTTTGAGGTAATCAATCAGACTTACGTTATGATCCTCGTGCTGCGGGTTTTTCCAGGAGATCATAAAGACGGTATGGCCCTGCTGCACCAGATAACGCACCAGGGAGTTATGTTCCGATAAATCGAGAATGTAATACTTCATTATCCACGCCGGCACCACCAGCACCGGCTCAGCGCAGACTTCTTCGGTTTCCGGGCTGTACTGAATAAGCTCCAGCAGGTTGTTTTTGAACACCACCTGGCCAGGTGTGACGGCAATATTTTCGCCAACCCGGTAGGTTTCCTGGTGTTGGGGCTCAGCTTCCCTAAAATACTGCTGCTGGATATCCTCGATAAGGTTATCAACCCCTTTTACCAGGTTAGCGCCGGCAGATTCCAGGGTTTTGTGAATGACATTCGGGTTAGTAGTCAGGTAATTGGCCGGTGATAAAGCTTCCAACCACTGCCGCACTGAAAAGTTCACCATGTCAGTATGATGTTTTTCAACGCCCTGCACATCGCGGGTAGCCAGTTGCCACCATTGGCGCATAGCCAGGTAATTTTGCCGGTATAGGGCGTAGGGCCAGGTTTGCCACTCAGGTCCGGACAACCGGTTATCGTCTGCGGCATCGTCCAGATTTTTATTCAGCGTACTGGCGTTGGTCAGCGTTAAGTCGAGCAGCGCCTGCTGCTTACCCAGCGACAACAGCAAATGAATAAACCAATCGGTGAAGGCCAGCGAATAGGCCACCGGATCGATGCCGCCAGTGAACTGCGCGAGCAACTGGTTAATGGCGTAATCGGGCTTAAGCGGCTCGCTAACATCGTCGGGGACCGCATGCTGATCGGTGTAGGTGTACTCAATAACATTACTTTCGTGATTTATCATAACAAGTCTCCCTGACTATTTTGCCCAGCATAGCAGTACCAGCCCTTAAAAAGCTTGATCTTGATGCGTATCAATGCACATTTATTCATCAGGTTGTAGTGTAAGCATGTAATATTACATAGCGAGTTACAGAATTTACTTTTGGCGCCTCTGGCCGGAGAATCAATATGGAAATGATCCGCAACAAACCCTACAACAGCATTATGGTAGGCGATAAAGCCACACTCAATCGCACACTTACCCGTAAAGATATTCAGCTGTTTGCCATTATGTCGGGCGATGTTAACCCGGCCCACGTAGACGAGGAGTACGCTAACAGCTCCCAGTTTCACCATATTATCGCCCATGGCATGTGGGGCGGCGCATTAGTTTCAACCGTGCTGGGCACCCAATTGCCCGGCCCGGGCACCATTTACCTGAAGCAGGATTTCACATTTCGTCATCCGGTCTCCTTAGGTGACAACCTGACGGTCACAGTCACCGTAGTGGAAAAGCGTGAGCATCACCAGGTTCTGCTCGACTGCGCCTGTATCAATCAGGACGGTGAGGTGGTGATTGATGGTCAGGCGCTGGTGAAAGCCCCCACCGAACAAATCGATAGGCCCCGGGCTGTGTTGCCAGCGGTTGAATTAAAAGAACAGAGCAGCGACCGCTATCAGCAGTTTATGGACATGGCAAAAGGGATGTCGCCGCTTAAGACCTGTGTGGTGCACCCGGTTGACCTTAACTCTTTAGCCGGTGCCCTGGAGGCCGCAGCCGATAACCTGATCGCGCCTATTCTGGTGGGCCCGAAAGCCCGTATAGAACAGGTGGCGTTGGAAAATAAGCTCGACATTTCTGCTTTTGAACTGGTGGATACGCCGCACAGTCACGCTGCGGCAGAAACCGCGGTAAAGCTGGTCAGCAGTGGCAAGGCAGAAGCGCTGATGAAAGGCCACTTACACACAGACGAAATGATGCACGAGGTGCTCAACAAAGACTACGGGCTGCGCACCGGCCGGGTGATGAGTCACATCTTTGCCCTGGATGCCCCCAGCTATCATAAGTCGCTGTTTTTGACCGATGCAGCGATTAATATCCGGCCTAATCTGGCCACCAAGAAAGACATCATTCAAAATGCCATTGAACTGGTTTACACCCTGACCAACAAAACGCCCAAGGTTGCTATCCTGTCGGCAGTGGAAACCGTGGAGGAAAAAATCCCCTCTACTCTGGATGCGACGGCGCTTTGCAAAATGGCCGAGCGTGGCCAGATAGTGGGCGGCCTGCTCGATGGACCGCTGGCTATGGATAATGCCATTTCAACGGAAGCGGCTAAATCGAAAGGAATAATGTCGCAGGTCGCCGGTGATGCGGATATCCTGGTGGCACCGGATCTGGAATCAGGCAATATGCTGTTTAAACAGATGCGCTACCTTTCCGGCATAGAGGGAGCGGGCATCGTTTTAGGAGCCCGGGCGCCGATCATTCTGACCAGTCGGGCCGGTGGCCCGCTTACCCGCAAAGTATCCTGTGCCATGGCATTGGTTTATCAACGTAAACGTGGAGATCTGCCGCTATGAGCGTGCAATCCGACACTCCCCACTTCCTGGTATTAAACAGCGGCTCATCCACCTTAAAATACGCCGTCTTTGACGCCATCAGCCTGGCGGTAGTGGAACGGGGGACATTCGAACTCCGCGAAGATAATTATGCCGACTCGCTGGAAGAAGTACTGCACCATGGCGGTTATGTCAGTGCCGTGGGGCACAGGGTGGTGCATGGCGGTACTGCTTATACTCAACCGCTGCTGATTGATGATAGCGCCCTCGCGTCTCTCAATAAACTGTGCGATCTGGCCCCCCTTCACCAGCCACATAATCTGCATGCCATAAAAGTACTGCTTGAGCTGCACCCGAAACTGCCTCAGGTGGCCTGCTTTGATACCGCTTTTCACGCTTCTCAGGCTGAGGTTTCAACCGCTTATGCATTACCTGACTCTCTGCGTAATCAAGGGCTTCGCCGCTATGGTTTTCATGGTTTATCTTATGACTATATCAGTCATCAGCTGGCTGCCGCAGATGCCGAGGCGGGTGGCAGGTGCATTGTTTTGCACCTGGGTAGTGGAGCCAGTGGTTGCGCATTGAACAAAGGTAAAAGTGTTAGCTCAACCATGGGGTTTACCGCCCTTGATGGCCTGATGATGGCAACTCGCTGCGGCACTTTGGATCCCGGTCTGGTGTTACACTGCATAACTCAGTTGGGAATGTCTGCCTCAGAAGTAACCAGTGCCTTGTATAAATCATCGGGGCTGCTGGGTGTTTCCGGCTGTTCAGGTGACATGCGTATGCTGGCGCAACATTCTGATGAACCTGCGGTGGCTGATGCACTTGCCCTTTATTGCCGCTACATCGTGCGCGCCGTTGGTAGCCTGACCGCCGAGTTGCAGGGCCTGGATACGCTGATATTTACCGCAGGTGTTGGAGAAAACACACCGGATATCCGCCGCAGGGTGTGCGAACAGCTGAGCTGGCTTGGCGTTGAGCTCGATAACACCGCCAACCAGCACAACCTCCCCGTGATTAGCACGTCATCTTCCCCCGTTACAGTACGAGTGATCCCCACCAATGAAGAATGGATGATTGCACACTACATGCAGCAGGCGCTTAACCCGTAAAGCGCTTGCCCCTTTTATTTACGCTCTTGATAGCTCGTTTATCTCTTAGCCACCAACAGGCCGTTATTTATTCTGACTATTAACCTGCTAACCCACCAACCTATTGCTGCTATTGGTTCCTTCAATCGGCGTTCTAATCACGCCGCAAAAATTAAGTAAATCTAAAAATAGGCTTTAATAAAAATTAAAACTTATATTGAAACCAAGAATAATTCGCATTAGTATTTGCTCCAATTTTGCAATCGCTCACTCCTCAACCGGCGCAGATTGGAGAGGCTTTTGACCGATATTTTAAGCTCAGCATACCTGGAGACCTTAGTTTGAAATTTGCCCTATCAGTAATTGCCGCAGCCCTTACCTTCAATACCTCAGTATCCGCCAGCACAGAAGATGACCCGGAACGCATTACTATTGAAGGCCAGTATTTATCTATAAACGAATCGAACTCGGTAAAAACGCCAACGCCGATTATTGATGTGCCACAGAGTTTGTCGATTATGACGGCCGAAGACATTACCGAGCGCGGCATTACCAGTATTGGCGAAATCATCGACTACACGCCTGGCGTTAACACTTCGCAGGGTGAGGGACACCGGGATTCAGTGGTGTTTCGTGGCGTTCGCTCAACCGCTGATTTTTATATTGATGGCAACCGCGATGACGTACAGTACTATCGCTCGCTGTACAATGTAGAGCAGGTGGAGATTCTGCGCGGCCCTAACGCCCTGCTCTTTGGTCGCGGTGGCACCGGTGGGATCCTCAACCGGGTTTCGAAAAAAGCGAAATTAGATGAAACCTTTACCGGTTATAAAGCCACACTGAACTCCTTTGGCGGCTACGGCGTAGAAATAGACACCAACACCGACATGTCCAGCACCTCAGCGCTACGTATTAATGCGATGTACGAATCACTGGATAACCACCGTGATTTCTTCGACGGCGAACGTATTGGATTTAATCCAACGGCCAGGTTCGAGTTAAGCGAAGACAGCGTATTGGATATGTCTTACGAGTATATTAACCACGAACGTTTTATTGACCGTGGAATTCCAACCGGCGCGGATGGTCGTCCGGTAGAGTCACTGAAAAATGTCGTATTCGGCGACCCGGAAAATAACTATCACGAGCTCGAGGCCCACGTATTCCGGGTAAACCTGTCGCACCAGTTTAACGATTACACCAAAGCCAACGTGAACGTATTTTATGGCGACTACGATAAGGTTTACTCAAACTTTTACGCCAGTGGCTATGACGCCGACACCAACATTGTTGAGCTGGACGGGTATATTGATGAAACGACCCGCGACAACCTGATTGTATCGGGCAACCTGATCAGCGAATTCAGCACCGGTAGCATTGGCCATATGGTGATCGCAGGTACCGAAATTATTCGCACGAATTCAGATCAGTTCCGCTTAAACCCGGAATTTGACAGCACCGGAAATGACCGCGAAACGTTTATCACCCAGCGCCCGTTAATGTTTAGCGGCTTAAGTGGTATTAACGCAGCGGGGAACCAGGTAACCACTGCGTTTACGGCACTAAATGATGACACCCGCGTCAATCTGGATGTGGCGTCGTTCTTTGTGCAGGATGAGATTGAATTATCTGAACACCTGGATCTGGTGCTGGGTGCCCGCTTTGACCGTTTCGATATTGAGGTATTCAACGCTAAGGCAGTGGAAACCCGCAGCCGCACCGACGAACAGGTTTCTCCCCGTGCCGGGCTTATTTACAAGCCGCAGGAAAATATCTCGGTTTATGCCAGTTACAGCGAGTCTTTCCTGCCCCGCAGTGGCGAACAATATACCGATATTAACGGCAGTGACAACCAGCTAGACCCTGATACCTACAGCAATCAGGAAATCGGTATTAAGTGGGATTTCGCCCAGGGTCTGAGCTTCACCGCCGCCTTGTTTGAGAACGAGCAAAGCTCTCCTCAGGTGGCCGATGACAATCCGGAGACTCTGGATGTGATCAACTCAGACATCTCTGGTTACGAGCTGCAGCTCACCGGCTATCTGAATGATGACTGGCGTATTACCGCTAATTACAGCCACCTTGAAGGCGAAATTGTCGACCGCAGTGGCCCGACCGGCCTTACTCCCCGTGAGTTGCCGGAAAATACCTTCTCGGTGTGGAGTACTTATCAGGTAAACGACGTATTTGGTGTTGGTCTGGGTGCAACCTATCAGGATGAGAGCTTCATCAACAACGGCAATTCGGCGGTATTACCCAGCTATACCCGATGGGATGCCTCGGCCTATTACGATATCAGCGACGACTTGCGCGTGCAGCTGAACATCGAAAACCTGACCGACGAGCTGTACTTCCCGAATGCCCACGCCACGCATCAGGCAACGGTAGCGGCACCACTTAACGCAATGCTGACAGTTGTGGGCAGGTTTTAAGAAGTCTGCGCGCCTGAAACAGCCAGAAGCCCTGCACCAGCGGGGCTTTTTTGCAAAGACCAAACAACAGAAATGCTTATTTGCGGGTTAAATACCGGCTGTACCTGAGCTTTACTTGCGCAAGCCAAAGCGCTTCAGAAAATCACTCAGAGATACCGTGGCATAGTCTGCATATTCACCGGCATCGTAGAACCGACCATGGCACTGAGGACAGCTTTCAAAGTGGATATGCCGCTGCCCGCTATCGGTCATTTCGAGCATTTTAATATTCGGACACACCGGGCAATTTATAGCGCTTATTTCACTATAGAGCGTGCCCATTTCCTTATCACCGGTATCCAGAACCCCGGCGAAATCCTTTAGTTCCTTGTGCTCCATGACATCAAACCATAAACCATGGCAGGTACTACAACGCTCAACAACGCCAGCAGGCGTGCTGATATGCTCAAAATTACCATGACACTTAGGACAATCCATATGATTTCCTGCAGAGGTGAAATAACCAGATTTTTACTATATGCATTTTTGGCGGTGCTGTCATTGCCAATAAAAAACCCCGCCGAAGCAGGGTTTATAAAATAAGCATGCCCGTATTTTAGAACGGTAGTTCACATAAAAGAAAAGAAGTTACACTCAATCAATTGAAAATAAATGATTTTTATTAAACCGCAGGTCAAAGCGTTAAGTTTGGGTAACAATTGAAAATCTTTTGTACCAGTACTGCGAGATTATTAGCCGCCAAGCGTAAAGATTGAATCTTGACATTTTTAGCGACAGTAACTGATCAACTCCTGCGGATCTAACTCACAAAACCTAAAAAGAGGGTATTGAATGGCTGGTTGTTTCTACATCTCGGTGAAAGAAAATCCTTTAACTCAGTTGTTACCGAGCTTATGCCGCAATCCACATATAAAATAAACATTTAAAAATATTAATCATTTCCCAATCAACAGCCTAAACATATCGAGTGCTTTTGAACAGGTGTAATATAAATAGGGCTCCAAAATGCAAAGCCTTTCAAGCATCCGTTCCATTCTCCCAATAGAGTCTTCACTGATTGGCATATAAGCCAATTCTGTGCACCATTGTCCTATATATTCTGCCCAACCATCTTTATCCTCAAAAGCTGCACCTGCCACAACGCCTATTGCCAGATAGTTTTCGGGTTCAGAATCCACTTCAACATAGTCTCGATATAGTCGACTTAAGATCGTTACCGACGCAGCAAGCTTTTGACTTCTGGTCATACAGGCAACCTGAGCCAGCCCACTTAACACTTGGTAGACAGAATCCTTGTCGTTAACTGCTGCTAACTTGTGCTGTGCGCTTTCGAGCAACGAAACGGCACGATCCAAAAATTCATCATCAATTTTCCAAAACGGTGCTGAATGCATCAAAACCTTGTAGGATTCAAATGATGCCTCACCGGTAATATTTTTAGCTAGTAAATTCGAGATTTCATCAGGCACAACCGCTGGTACAGAGATACCTTCCAATGGCCCAGGTAAGAACGAGTGCATATTCAACCTGGAACCAGACGTAAGCTCATTTTGTAGATATTCAGTTACCTCACACTTATCAGACTCTTGACACGCGACATTGACCCGTCCGTACAGTTCATTATTAATTTGCTCTTCTGTTAAGTAAGTCGGCAGCCATCTTGGCTCTTCTCTTAAATCGATAAAGCTTTGGCAGAAAAAGTTAAGGCCCCTTTGCTGAGAAGCCCACTGCTCAACATTGTCAAAAGCAACGCCCTCTTCCAACGCCACTTTAACAATTAAAGCTGACTGGGCGAATGAAGCAAGACGCCTGTAGAATGGCGGCATTCCTTTGAATATCTGCAATCGCGACAGTTCGCCATCAACAAAAACTACCATTGAGCAAAACAGGCGTATGTTATTTAACGTTTTGGTAGATGATATGCTTTCAAAGAGCTCCTTAATAATCGCAGTTGATGTATTTTTGAATTTCAGAATCCCTACTTCGATGCATGAAATTAAAAGTATTGGGTGACTGGATTCGATCGCTCGTTTTGTTATAGCGTGATACTGAACCTCATCAATAGGGCCATTGGAAACGGCTGCTGATATTGATTTGTGAATGCATATCAAAAAATCATTTTCAGTAACTCCACTTTCTATTCTTCTGCCAAAATGTTGCTTTAACTCGACCTCGCAATACTCATCAACACTGTTGCTCCCGCAATATTTCCCCACTAGCCTCTCGTAGTAGCGAATATTACTTGGAACTAGCGTTGAAACATCATTTGAGGAGCCTTGAAACTCCTGCCTCAAAAGAGCCTCAATGTGACTTGGCGAGCAATCCAAATCGAGCAACAAATCTGATACATCATCATCACTTATCGTTTGTGTCGAAAGTACTGTCCGCCAACGGAGCCGCTCATCTTTCGATAGTGATCTACCCTTCGCTTCTGTCTCAAATAGGCTTAACCGCCTGTCCACATCAGCACAAAGCGGCCAAAAACTATCATTAAATATTTGCAAATCCCCCAGAGTTAAAGAAAAAGCTGGACGTTCATCCTGATGATAGCGTAAAGACCAAGAATTACCCTTAACATCATCTAGAAAAAAGTCTTTCCCGGTGTTTTCAAAAGCACTGCGAATAGCATCAAAGAGAGAACTTCTGGAAAAGGCTAACTCTCTATTACCAAAATGCACTGTAGCGTCAGTAGTAATAGCCAGCTCTTCCAGCATCTTTGAATCAGATAATAGTTCAGTCTTTACAAGGCTGGGGAATAAATTGATCGCACTGATGGCCATATAAGCACGCACAGAATCAGAGTTAGCCATCCAATTCATCCTCCGTGGTCGATTGTTGAGAAATGCTTTTAACCTGCTGTTTCATCGAATCAACCATATTCTTAAAACTCCATGGATCGATATCTTTCAGCGGCCCCAGAACAAACTCATCTAACCATGCTTTGTAGCTTTTCTTTTGCTTATTAGTTAAAGACTCCGGAGCAATCAATATGGAATTCACCTTTAAAACCTCACCCCAATTGGCCATCCCTTCATCCCCCCTTATTTGGTGTGCCTGAGCCCATTCCCTATAGCCAATCAGCTCATAAAGCCAGCAAGATCTAGCGCGGCTTAGTTCGAGTGGAATATCTTTCGACCACTGAGCCCTTATGGCTTGTGCAATCGTTTTCAGTGTTTCTTGTAGCCACTGCGCATCTCGTGGGAGCTGAACCAAACCACTAATCCTGATCAAAAGTAGATTTTCTCTTATCTGTCTTAGCTGTTTAGTTGGCTTAAACTCACCATTTGCCATAACCGAGTGATCTAGGTGATATTCAAGCTCGTCAGCAGAAATTCCAACGAACTCAAACCCAAACTCCCGAAGCGTTGTTCTGGCATCAAGCTTCTGCTCTTTAGAAATAAGTCCTTTGTGGTGTAGCGTATTAATAAAATCCAATGATGTGAAAATTGGTACCGTTATTTCACCAAATACAATATTTCGATGCTTATTCATAAATCGATCATCTATCAAAGCTGCATCGCATTCTTTCAGCGTCTCAAAAAGCTCTTCTGTTGGCCTAGCATATTTATTATTAGATGCATCTGCTTGCTCTAGATTTTCCGGCAATCCAGCAAGGGCCACTTTCCCAGATGCAATCCCATTAGAAAATAAGTTCCTGATATTTTCTATTTTAGAATCTGCCTGTTCGATGATTGAATCGTAATTTATCAGCGACCTATACCTATCCCGCTCCCCTCTAAAGACAAACACTTCGAACCCGGCCTCGCTAAGCTTGTCGAGCATTTCAACGGTCATTAAATAGGTAATTGACAGTGAATCGAGAAATAATCTTGCGCCACTCTCTACTTCAAGATCCGTAGGCCACTCTTTCTCGTGTTGGCGTAGGTATTTTATGGCTTTACAACTCTGAGCTTCAGTTATTACTGCCAGACCTTCGAGTTTTTTAATTAATTGTGTGCATGAAATCAGACTGTGCTTAAATGATGAAAGGTCAACTTCCACCTCTCTGAATGAGCCACCAACCTTATGCACGGGGTAGGAACAAACAACCAATGTTTGCGATACACTTTTAGGATTCGCGATTGCTTCCTCAAGCATATAAGCAAGCTCATCACCCACATCCATCGCAAGCCCCGGGTTGTTAATCGTTTTAGGTTGGAAAACGGAAATTATGTCGTTAGATACCATTCGCTCAAAATATTTTGCCTTTTCGATCTGGCTCGGCTGGTGAAAAGCAACTTTTTGCTTTTCTTCAAACAACCAGCGCATGAACGAGTGAGGGATAACAATTCTCTCGAAACAATCAAACAAATGATGCAGAAGCCCTACATTCTCCATAACTAGGGCACTGGAAGCATCTATGGCAATCCTCTTACTTTCAATAATCTGCTCCAATCTCACACCATGATATATCGGGACTAAATTTTTCCGCCGTATATCTTTAACGCTTTTGTTTTCCTGTGACTGCACCAGATAAAAGTCAGACATCGTCCTGTTCAAGTGCTCAGCCACAGTAAATATAGGCGCATCACCATCCATGTATGCCTTATAAACCTTCTCATTTTTCTCCCTGGCTTCAAACATCATCTGTTTCAAGTCTTCTAGTGAAGCCCTATGCAATGGGCCATCGTCATTGGAGAGGACCATTGCTTGATTGAGCCACTCCGATGTTTTTTGATTGTCCTCCCATCCCATAGTGGTCGCAGTAAAGTACGATGCCGCTAACACTTGAGGATCTTCAGCATACTTGCCAGTACAAAACTCTACTATTTGCCGTGCTCGACCCGGGGACACGGCCTTAGCTAACTGGGCGGCCTGCAAAAGATCGTTGGCATTCAACTCCTCCCGGCTATTCCAACTATCCTCCACAAATACGCTAAGGGATTCCCAATTACCACCGAATATGGCCAAATTGATTTCAAGCGCTTTAAGATGAGGCAGTTGTGATTTGGATTGTCTTAACAGTGCGATCTGATCATGAGCACCTCTTAGGTCCCCCTTTCTAAAAAGAGACCAAGCCCAGTGAGCCAGCAACCCTTCGCTTCTATTAACGATATCCATCCTTTCTGACAGAAAATTATGAATCTCAGAAAACTTTCCAAGCGAAGACGCGGCATTACAAACTCTAATTGCATCAGATTCTTGGCCAGTACGATCAAAAAGCTCCCGGCAATATAAATAGTATCGGTCCCCTCGATTTTTCCTTTCTAACAAATTAACCAAATAAGCAAGATCACTTGTAGCTTCACTTTGTTGATATTGGCTTATTGCCAATGCAACAGGATCTGCGCCTTTGGCTGAATCGATAATATTTTGCAAGTTCTTGACCTCGGTATCAGACGCCCCCGACTCCGCAGCCTTATCTAAAAGCCTTTGTGCATCATCAACCAACCCTGACTTCGCTAATGCTTCTACTTCTAGCATACTTATAACAACGGAATTAACACTCCTTTCCATTTGACTTCTATGGC
Source organism: uncultured Alteromonadaceae bacterium (assembly GCA_950073835.1). Lineage (GTDB taxonomy): Bacteria > Pseudomonadota > Gammaproteobacteria > Enterobacterales > Alteromonadaceae > Alteromonas. The sequence continues at coordinate 31,358 of CATMRP010000009.1, read as the reverse complement.
GGCTGATATAATCCACCGCGGCCGATATTGGGTCTTGTGCCTGAGCCAATATAAACCGAGCTAAACCGAGAATTGCGTTATTCGCTGGACTTAGTGCTGTCTGTCTATTTACCTCTTGCTCAATGGAGTCAAAATCAATATCAATTCCAAAAGCATACGCCAATGGTAAATACTCAAGTGTTTTTTGAGTGTAACTAACGAAGTAACTTTGAAGTTCAGCCTTTGCCTGTTCATGAGTTTCACTGTTTCTAAGCTCTAACCACAGCGCATAGCTATCCGAAATATTCGCTATATCTTCAGCTCTGAGATCCCTTGCGCAGCGCGAACATATTTTAAATAGCTTTACCGAACGATTTCTAAGCACTATAGATTCAGAATCATCCGCCAGTGGAAACCTATCCGCAGCGAGGGGGATATAAGTCAATACACTCTCACGGAGCTCTACGGCCTTAATTGCATTTACCAAGAAAGTAAATGCGGAAAGCTGAGCCAGCGCTGGAGACACAGACAATGACTCATCGTCCATTACCTGCAAAAAATTTAAAGCCTCTTCCCATTTTTGCTCAGCTAACAATGCGGAAACCATTACAGCCTTACCATCATAATCTAAATCTTGAGCGCTTAAGCCAGCGCTTTCAAACCAGTCCAAAGCAGCAACGTTGCCCTCTACTATTCTTTTAATTGTAAAAAAGGCGGCATAATTTGATGGGATACTTACCTTTAGCAATCCAGTTGCCGCATCTACATTTTTCGTTCCAATAGCGTCTATAAAGGACTGAGCTATTTCCGCCTCTTCCGTTTGGCATAGTTTTTTAGAGGATGATAACCAGCTTTTAGCCTGCTCTAATGTTTCCCCCACACACAAGTACCGTGCAAGTAGTGCAAGTGCCTTGGCTTTTGTTTGAGGTGTACCGCCAGACAACTCTCCATTAATAATGCTTTCTGCCAAAGCTTTTGCTTTCTCCACTTTAGGAAAAGCCCCGAAAAATCGCAGCGAAGAAATTTCGTGAGCAAATTCTTCTATTTTTTCGTCTTGAAGATGCTGCGCGGTAAATCCTTCGCTCCGCAACTTATCAGCTATCGAATCTGCTGCTTGTTTAGAATGCTCCTTGACGACATCCTGTAGCTTTATCTCACTATCCTGACGTATTGATTTAAATTGAAGCCAAACATCGATCAAGTAAATCAGAATACTTAAACCGATTAGCACCCAGCCAGTTATATACATTGGAGTTGATATTGGCTCGCTAAATTCTGGAAGGACTTTTTGATTCCTCAAAAGCCAATTTAGAAAATCCAGCCACAAAGGAGGATTAAGGATACTTATTCCTGACAACAACAACGGCACACTTAGAGCCTTCGCTAATGAAGGTCTAAGCAGCAAAACCACAAATTTTATGTTTTTTCGCACAACATCCCAATTAATATTCATCGCAGTCTAAACCCTACCTGAAGGTGGAATTTCCTTATCAAATGGCCTGAGTATCTTATCGGTTTCCGTTTTAGTAGGCAGCACGCCCTCTTCTGACGGAGCTTTATCAACACTGGCCATCTGAATGCCTTTCTGCCGCACATGAAAGGCGATTTGCTGCCAGCGACACAGCCATCGCTCTTCCTTTCGCTTGTAAGCATTCAGTTCCGCTTTGAGGCGAGCCACCTCTACCTGAAGCCCTTCAGCCTCTTTAGTGGCCTGCTCTTTGGTTTTCACCAATCCGCCCGACAATGCGCGTTTGGCGTTGTCATAAGCAGCTTTAATCTCAGATTTAGCCTGGAGCGATTGGCGACTAAAGCCAAAACGTTCTTCCAGCACAGCCCAGGTTAATTTTGACCCAAGCTCACCCAATGCCCAGCGATCCAAATCGGCAACGATTGTATTGATGTCACTGTCGGACATGCGTCTGAAGCGCTTAACCATGCTCTACCTCGTTTAGATATTCTTCGGGGTCAAAGAGCTTTACCCCATTGTCGGCAAGTTGAGCTGCTAGTGTTTTAAGTTTTTTATCGTTGTGTGCCAACCAGTCGGCACTTTTTTTCGGCTTGCCGCTAGCCAACTGCTTTTCAGCATTTTCTCGTGCCTGCGCAGTAAGAGCATACTGGCGTTTCAGCTCGTCCAGACGTCCTTTATCATCCTTCGCCCACACGTAGTCTTTGCAGTCCGCCGAACATTGCAAATGACGCTCGCAGGGTGTTTGAGAGAAATTGTGGATACAGATACCCGTACCGACATCATGAACTGCCTGAATTCGCGCTTTCAAAATGGCATCCTGAACTTCCAACGGAACCACTTTTATTCGCTCAGCTAACTGGCCACCAACCAAGCCTTTTTTGACGTCTGCACGTAGCATCAGAGCTCGCTTTTCGCGAGATGTATGCTGATAAGCTTTAGTATCTCTTGGGTTGGTTCGACCGAACCATTCAGTTTGCAGCAGGTCACTTAACCCTCCCTCATCAAGCAGGGTATTAAGTGTGTGACGAAAGTGATGACTAGTGAAGTCCACCTCGATACTACTGGAGGCGTATTCGGCGGCAAGCGCTGGGAAATAGCGAAGAAAGGTAGTAAACATTGACTGGCTACAGCTTGCGGCCAACCAGTGAGCGTAGCTCCCACTGGAAAGCCCGAGCGGGCGAATGAATAACAGATCTTTTAGGTAATACTCTTTACCAAACTGATCGACATGATATGGACGTAGTAATTTTTCAGAGAAATCTCGAAAACAATACCTTATGATTCCTTGCTTATTTGTATATCGAATCGGCGCTATCGTTTTTCCACCTCGCTTTTTTTGAGCATATGGATCCGGCCAAGTTAAGTTTTGCTTTCTGAGCCAACCGGTTGTGCTCAATACAGTGTGACTGATTCCTAATTTAGTTAAATCATCAATATATAACTTTTTACTTTCAGGAATGCTGTCCAAAAATCTAAGATCCGCTCCCCGAACCTTGTGCATTTCTTCAGCTATCGAACGTGTTTCCCTAGTAATTTCAATCAACTCATCGAGTACATCACCTACGATAGGATACACTTCTGAGGGTAAGTACAGCCGACGCTTTGGTGTAAAAAAATCACCTTGACTTGTTTTTCGCGGAAAATATTCAATATAGCATTTTCCTTCTCCATCTAACGATAGTTGCTGATTAGGGAATAGTGAAACCTCACTAAATCGACGCCCAGTGCAAGCAAGTAATGCCAACATCAAAACATAATGGCGATACTTATGGTCTTTTGGTACGTTTAGATAGAGTTCTCCAATAACTCTAAATACAACTGGATAGACAAGTTTATCCGACTTTGTTTCCAGAATTTCCGGATCATCCAGCCTCTTATGATTCAGCCCTCCTGTGCTCGCAGGACGTGCCATCTTGGCATATTTGTACTGTAATAAAACCCTGCACAAGCCATTGGCATCGCAGTGTGCCGCAAACTCTGCAACATGCTTGTGAAGGTTGTAGGCTGAGGATTCACTGTAATGTTTTGAGATTAAACCCGACGCATTGTCCAGAGCTTCTGGCGTAAGCCTAACTAACTCCTGCCCTAGCTGTTTAGCTGCAAATGATACATATCCAATAGCGGTAATGAAATTGCGCTGATTCGATGCTGATTGATGTTTTCTGTGGAACCTAAGAACAAATAACGCTTTAGCAGCTAGTCCCCAGCAACCGTCTAGTGGCGCTGAACCCAGCTTCAGAGACAGCGCAAAACCAAAAGAGGCTGATTTCGTATTATTACCAGTTAACTTGACTAGGCGACCTGAATCGACTTGCCACTCGGGGTCATCCCAAACAACCGATTCAAACCCCTCTAGCTTCATTAGCTTTGCTTTGCTGACTAAAGATTTGAGGTTTTCATTCCTTTCACGTTCAAGACGATCTACGAAAGGGACGATCTTAGCCTTACGTTTAGAGCGCCCATCAGTCATTGCGATCCCTTTCCTCACAGAGTTTGGCTACTTGTGCGACAGCGGCTATTACCTCATCAAGCTGTATTCCCAATCGCGCATTCTCGTACTTCTTCAAACGCTCTTCACGACCAGCCAGCAAGCATTCCAGTACATGCTCATGATCAGCATGGCGATAAGGCTGAAATTTGGGACATAAATAACATGAAAAAGGTGGATCAAGATGACAGACACTGGATTCGCCACACACCCCAATATCAGCTTGATCAGCAGGATTTTGATCATCTATAAACGTTAGATGCTTGTCATCTCGCTCACCATTGACAGCATCTTCATCACTATCGATTAGCCTGCCTTTGAAAAAATTGAGGTACTTCGAGAACCCCTTTGCCATTACCTTGTCGAGGTGCTCAACGATTTTACCAGCAACATCAAAATATACTCCCACATGCTGGGTGTCAGTATGATCTAATATTCGTGCCAACTCTCGCCTGCTAATTCCCTCTGCTGCTAAGCCTGTTGCTAAGGTATATCGCAACCTCCTTGGTGTAACGTGCATGAGTTCACCAGTGAGAGGGGAAATTATGTTATGGCGCTTTATAAATGCTGTGATCAAGCGAGATATGTCTCCGCTTGTCATGTTGAAATTATTTTCCACATCCTTTGAAAGCATTGCAACGCGATTCCCGCCAGCTTTAATAAGAAGAGGGCGATTTTCAGGTATAGAAAAGTCTCGTCCAGTAAGGCTTAGTGAAACGGAGCGATTTCGCTCAACAAGCCTTTCAAGGATTCTTCCAAAGTGTGGATCTAAATATTCATCTAAAAGGTCGTCCCGAGGATTGACGAATCTTTTCTTTATTCGCGGCATTTTAATGAGATAACAAGGATCCTCATTATTAAACGGATCAAGCTTAACGAGATCGCCTTCTCTCAGGTAAGTAAGATTTGCAGGATTTCTACCAAAGGCAAGAGATAAAGCAATCACTGCTTTCTGCTGCAAATGCTCAAATGTTTTACCTTTGTCCTCTTTTAGCGCTTTTATTAAGAGAGGAAGCTCCAATGACTTATGTAGTGGTCCTGTATCGGGGTCTGACATCCTAACAGCCTCACCCCTTGGTCCTCCGGGAATCACCATTGTTTCTAGTTCAGCGGCGTACGCATCTGAAAATGTCTCATCAGAAAGGTTTTTAGCACACCATATATACCACCTAATTGGTTCGTACATCATCCATAGTTTCTGCCTAGAACGTTGGTAATTAATAGATTTTTCAAATAAATCGATAAGGTGCTCACTTACACTTGAATGATGAAAATCCTTTTTCCAATTTCTGAAGACTTGTCTCCATAAATCATGAAATACTTTATGACCAGCGGATGTTGAAATTCGCCTGAGCTGATCAGACACATAATACTTCAAAGCATTCCTCACCTTTAAGCTTGGAACTTTACCAAAATCGATCGTTGAGTGGTCGCGAATTACAATAGGGAGCAACCATTTATCGCCGGTTATATCTATTGTTTTACCCTCTCGAGTAACTAGGGTCTGCATTTCAGACAAATGCAGCTCTACAGCTTGAATTTGCGATAAATTCTCAATCACGAATCCAATCTCTCCGTCATTATTTCAGCTTGGTAGTACCTCAACGACTTGATTGCCTGTTCCTCGATCTCTTGAGCTATATATGTATCTTGAGAGTTCAAACTACTGTCTCCACGTAGTACGGCCAGAGCTTCTCGTCTACGCTGTTCATCCATTCCAGAAGCACGTAAAACCCTTTCAAGCCGTGAAGAAAAAGTATGCCTTAGAGATTTAGCCGTTAAATTTTCGGGAAGATGGTCAGCGTATTGTGATCGCAACAACTGAAAGAACTGTGTGATTGAGGATTGTGACAACGGCCTCCCCTCATCGCTCAAGATTAAATATTCTGATTCATCCTTGCTCTTACTTTCAAGTACCTCACGCCAAGTAACAACGTACTCATTCAAAGCAAATGCAAAATCTCTATTTTCAATGGGAATGACTCGACCATTGCGCTTTATTTGAGGCCTCGGTCGTCTTACATCTATTGGGTCCGCTGGTCTACGCTCAACTTTTATCGCCGAAATCGCACCAACCTGGGCATCCTCCACCCTGAGACTAAGCAACTCACCAGGCCTTAAACCACAAAATAACATAAGCCCAACAGATACATAATTTCTGAACTTTACAGCAGAACTTCGTCCAAATCCCTGCTCAATATCGGGGTGCAAAACAGCAAGTAAGAAATCAACCTCAGTCTCAATTAGGCCCTTCCTAAGGCTCTTTCTCATGGGTGTGGCAGACATAAAACTACCATCAAGCGTTTTTAGCAAAAATAACTTTCTCTCTCTTAAACGCTCATAGTCCAAGGAAGATAGAGGCGACTGGCTAATCAGTACGTCCATGCACCAACCAAGATACTGTCGGACGGTTGTTAACCGTTGATTGAAGGTATTAGGTGCTACTACACTGACACGTCCATTGACTTGCTCCATTCTTAACGCTTCGACCAAACCTCCTTTTAATTCTGCTTCGTTGAATGAGTTTTGAGCCAATAATTTTGCAGATAGGTCACAATTTGATTTATCCAGCCAACGGTAGAGTACTGAGAGCTCTCTCAAATTCCGAATCAATGTGTTGGTACTACGGGACCGTCTGGAGAGAATGAATTCGTTGGGTAAGACAACTGGCATATCGGAAGCATCCAGCATGATTGGTATTTGTTCACCCGATTTATGTGTGACTAGCTCTACTTTCATCTGACCCATCCTTGTCAACAAAATAACAATAGCCACAAAGCACTATCTTTACAATTTTAAATTTATACGATCTCACTGTTTACGCAGTCTTAGGAAAAAAAAAAGCCCTTTAAATGTTTACACACTCAAAGGGCTTTAACCTTCACCTATCGCTTATAAATTAAGCTATAAAATAAACTAGGCTATAAATTACCTTACAATAAAATCTTTATGTCATTCAAAACGGAATATCGTCATCAAAGTCGAAATCAGGCTCAGCCATAGGTGGCTTTTGCTGGTTCTGGCCGCCTTGCGGACGCTGCTGCTGAGGCGGTTGCTGATAACCACCGCCCTGATTGCCACCGCCGTAATTCTGGTTGCCGCCACCGTAACCGCCGCCCTGTTGACCGCCTTGTGGGCGTTGCTGATAACCACCACCCTGGCCGCCCTGACCGCCATCACGGCCACCGAGCATTTGCATTTGGTCGACGATAATCTCTGTGGTGTAACGATCCTGACCCTGCTGATCCTGCCACTTGCGGGTTTGCAGTTTACCTTCAACGTAAATTTGCGAACCTTTTTTGAGGTATTCACCGGCAATTTCTGCTAACCGACGGTACATGGTTAAACGATGCCATTCAGTTCGTTCCTGCACCTGCCCCTGCTGGTCTTTCCAGCTTTCACTGGTTGCCAGGCTCAAATTGGCAACGGCGTTGCCGTTGGGCATGTAACGTACTTCCGGGTCGTTACCTAAATTACCGACCAGAATGACTTTGTTAACGCCTCGAGTTGCCATGATGTCTCCTAAAATCTGTTTACGCTTTTATAATAATATAAGCGCATGCAGCGCTTCGTCGTCGTTTGTAAAGCTTGCCAGTATAACGCATTTTTTGCGCTCGCTCAGCGCCTTTTTGAGGTTAAATAAAAATCCTCAATGACAAAATACTAACTCGTTGTTTTACCAAACAGACTACGGCAAATAAGCGCAACTTTCACCTGTTCTTGCAACCGGTTGTGTTACTTAACCCGGCAGGTAAGCGTGCCATGTGTAGCATGGCTAATCACGATTAAGCTCAGCCAGGCAAAAAAAAGCCTCAACCGGGGTTGAGGCTTTCAGCTTTATCTAATAAGCGACATATATTAAGCGATGGCGCTTACCACCAGGTAATATAAAACGCCGCCACTACAATGGTTAATGCCACAGAAGCCACATTAAACACTGATGAAGTTTTGAAGTTAATGTCGTTCAGCTGTACAGCGTGCTCATGGTCGCCCTTACCTTCAAACAGGCTAATAATAACGGCCAGTCCCACACACAGTAAAAATACAATGCCTACGCGGTCCATAAACGGTAGCTCAGGCAACAGTAGTTTAAACGCCAGGCTGAATACTGCAGAGCCAACCGCTGCTACCAGACCGCCATTAGCCGTGGTTTTCTTCCAGAACATACCCAAAGCAAACAGCGCCACAATACCTGGTGTAAAGAAGCCGGTGAATTCCTGAATATACTGGAACGCCTGATCAAACTGACCCAGTAAGGGTTTAGCCACCACCATGGCTATAATTAACGCCACTAAGCTTACAATACGACCTACTTTTACATAATGATGCTGGCTCTTATTAGGATTCCGGTCTTTATAAATATCCATGGTAAAGATAGTCGACACACTGTTGGTCATCGACGCCAGTGACGACACGATTGCGGCAACCAGTGCAGCAAAGATAATGCCTTTAAGACCCACCGGCATCAGTGTCATCAGCGATGGGTAAGCCTGGTCGGCTTTTTCCAGATCCGGTACCAGCAGAACCGCAGCAATACCCGGCAATACCACAATCAATGGCATCAGCACTTTCAGGAAGGCCGCAAACACAATCCCTTTCTGCGCTTCATTAACGCTTTTGGCGGCCAGGGTACGTTGGATGATGTACTGGTTGAAGCCCCAGTAAGACAGGTTCATGATCCACAAACCACCAATCAATACCGATAAGCCCGGCAGATCCATATAGTGTGGATTGTCTTCGCTAAGGATCATATCGAACTTACCAGGCAGTTCTTCTGTGACCGTATTGAAACCCGCCCAGAAGCCTGCGCCATCGCCGATGAGGTTCAGTGCCGTGTAAGACAGGAACAAACCACCCAGCACTAACAGCACCACCTGGATAATATCGGTCATAGCCACCGCTTTGAGTCCACCATACAGTGAATAAGCAAGGGAGAAGATACCCAGGAAAATCATGCCGTACATCAGTTCGACACCGGCAATGGTATTAATTGCCAATGCACCCAGCCATAATACGGCGGTGAGGTTTACAAACACATAAACACCCAGCCAGAACACCGCCATTACCATGCGTACACGGTGGTCATAGCGCTGCTCAAGGAATTGCGGCATGGTATAAATTTTATGCTTCAGGAAAATTGGCAGGAAGTATTTACCAACAATGATCAGCGTGATAGCTGCCATCCACTCGTAGGAAGCAATCGCCAGACCCACCATGTAACCGGAACCGGACATTCCGATAATCTGCTCTGCCGAAATGTTGGCAGCAATCAGTGATGCACCTATGGCCCACCATGGCAGACTTGAACCCGCCAGAAAGTAATCGTTTGTGTCTTTCTCGTGTCCCTTCTCTTCACGAGAAACCCACCATGCAATGCCGATTAAGGCAATCACATAGATAGCGAATAACGCTATGTCGAGTGTTTCAATTTTCATTATGCGACCCAGTCAATTGTAATTTTAATTCGTAATTGGGCAACGAAATTAGGTATTTTCGTCAAAAGCGCCCTGATTTGTAGTACAAATGTAAACTTTTTGTTTCAACCCAGTCCGCGCATAATACTTGCCTTCTACCTGTTTAGTCACCCCTAAAAGTAAATTTTTTGGTAATAAAGCAACAACACAACCCCCAAAACCGCCTCCAGTCATCCTTACCCCGCCGGATTCTCCTATCAGCTGTTGGATAATTTCTACCAGGTAATCAATAGCCGGTACGGTTATTTCGAAGTCGTCACGCATAGATACATGTGACTCGGCCATTAACTGACTCACTTTAGCAATGTCACCCTTTCCCAATGCATCAAACATAGCAGTAGTACGTGAGTTTTCACTGATGATATGCCGCGCACGTTTGTATTCATCCTCACTGAGCCTATTTTTGCCGGATTCCAGCAGCTTCGTATCGGCCTCCCTTAAACTGGCCACGCCGAGTTTGCGTGCCGCCGCCTCGCATTGCTGACGTCGCAGGTTGTATTCGCTGTCAACCAATCCTCGTTTAACGTTGGAGTTGATGATCATAATGGCGAAATCTTCGGGCAAATCGATGAAGCGCTGTGACAGGTCGCGACAATCCAGCAGCATGGCTTTACCGCTTTTGCCCAGTGCCGAGATCAGCTGGTCCATAATGCCGCAGGAGCAACCTACAAATTCATTTTCGGCCTGCTGGCCCAGCAAAGCGGCTTCAGTGCCCTGAATATTCAGTTCATAAAGCTGCGTTAAGGCACTGATAATCGCCATTTCAAAAGACGCAGAAGAACTCAGTCCCGCGCCTTGTGGCACATTGCTGGTCACTATCAGGTTAGCCCCGCCAAGTTGTGGATACTTTGCTTTGACAACCTGACACACCCCTTTCACATAATTGAGCCAGCCAGCCAGGCTGTGGCTGGTGCTCAATGTTATCCAGCGAAAATGACGCACATTCGTTATCATAATCAACGGCCACCACTTCAACGATGCCGTCTTCCCGCTTTGCCGCGGCAATGTCGGTGCCAAAGTTGATTGCTACCGGAAAAACAAAGCCCTGGTTATAATCGGTATGCTCACCAATCAGATTAACCCGGCCCGGGGCGTGGCTGGTTACTTCTGGGGGGTATTAAAATAAGTTGTGAAGAGTGAAGAAATATCTGCAAGCATCATTGGCCGGCCTTCTTATAATGCGTTGTCGAGAGCGCCTGCAGGCGCTGGGCAGCTTGTTCAGGAGTAAGGTCGCGCTGGGCTTCTGCCATCATCTCATAGCCAACCATAAACTTTCTGACGCTGGCTGAGCGCAGCAGTGGCGGAAAGAAATGCGCGTGCAGCCCCCATTCAGGATGCACTTTGTCATCACAGGGCTGACTGTGCCAGCCCATTGAATAAGGAAAAGAGGTCTTAAACAGGTTATCATATTTACAGGTGATGTCGCCCACAATGGTGGCCAGGTGACGCGCCTGAGACTCACTCAGGTCCGCCAGAGAGCTCACACTAAAGCGAGGCAGTAACAAAGTTTCGAAGGGCCATGCAGCCCAGTATGGAACCACAACCAGCCAATCGTCGTTTTTGCATACCACCCGTTCATTCAGATCAACTTCACGCTTAGCATAATCGAGTAGCAGCGACCGTTGATGTTGCTGATAATACTCGGCGAAGCTGGTCAGTTTTTTGACCGCCTGGGTAGGTAAATGACGCTGTGCCCAGACTTGTCCATGGGGATGCGGATTAGAGCACCCCATCATTGCGCCCTTATTCTCAAATACCTGCACCCACTGATAGCTTTTACCCAACTCTGCGGTTTGGGCCATCCAGCATTTCACTACGCCGACTCTTTCTTCATCGGTAAGTAATGGCAGTGTTTTGCTGTGATCCGGCGAAAAGCAAATCACCCGGCTACAGCCCTGTTCAGACTCATAGCGAAACAACGGATCGCTACTGGCGCTTTGTGGCGTATCCGGTTGCAGCGCGGCGAAGTCGTTGGTAAACACGAAAGTCCCTTCATAAACCGGATTCATTTCCCCGTTGATCCGGGTATTTCCCGGGCACAAATAACAGTTCTCATCATACGGCGGTAACACGGATTGGTCTGGCTCATCCTGCTGGCCCTGCCAGGGACGCTTGGCCCGGTGTGGCGATACCAGTACCCATTCTTGTAGTAACGGATTGTAACGTCGATGCGGATGATCTGACGGCTCAAAAGGAACAGACATGATTAAGTCCTGTTTAACTTAAAGGGTAAACGTTTTCCCTATTCTCATCTTTTTTTACAGAGATGTAAATATCTCAGAGCAAACATGTCTGCTTTGATCCGGCAATTAACATTATCAATGTTTGCCAGCAGAAACCGACAGGAACGTTTTTAAACGGGTATACGTTTACCTGAAGACGGTATCCAAGAGGTTGATAAACCTGAGTTTAGTTATCATAAACCCGCGGCTCAGCAACACCGGTTACACCCAGATCGAGTTCGAACACGCTCCCGGCCAACGGATAACGATTTAGCGCATCATCATCCATCCCGATGCAGGCGGAAGTAACAAACAGTTTTGCATAGGCGGGTCCGCCGAAGGTAACATTAGTAATTTGTGGCGCAGGCAACACAATTCGCTCGATGAGCTTTCCTGTCGGATTAAAGCAACACAGCCCATGGCCTTGCCAACAGGCCACCCACAGGTTGTCCTGGCTATCCACCGTAATACCGTCCGGATAACCGTGGCGCTCGGGTAAAACAATGTGTTGGCGTTTATGGGATAACTGCCCGATGGCATCAACGGTAAAGGCGTAGATAGTTCGGGTGGCGGAACTCACCGAATAAAGCCGGTCTCCGGCAAGATTAACGGCCGGGCCATTAGAGACAACATAACCACTATCTACTTTCTGTAACGTACTGTTTTCGTTGAGACTGGTCAGTTGATAAAGACTTCCGCTGGGGGCCGTTTCACGGTCATCCATGGTGCCAAAATACAGCCGGCCAGCCTGGTCGGTTTTCGCATCGTTTAAGCGGTTGGTTGCCGGTTCTTCGCTTAGCAATAAACAGCATTCGCCACAACTCAGATCGTCGTTTAGCCAGTAAATGCCTGACTGTAATCCAACCATAAAGCGGCCCGAAAGGGTTTCCTTAACCCAGCCAATTTGTTCTGGCATGGGGATGGAGGTCACGGCCCTGGAAGCGTAATCCATGCGGTATAACAGCTGCTGCTTAATATCGACCCAGAAAACGCATTGATACCGGGCACTGTAATAAATGCCTTCGCCGAGGCTGCATCTGTGACGACTTACATTTAACATTTTAACCGGCATTACATAATTTCGCTGATAAATAGTCCTGCGAGTGAACCCTGCCCTAACCGACTTCCCTCGTCAGTTGGCTGACTGATTATTCACCATCAAAGTTGAATAGAGAAAGGCAAAGCTTACACAACCTGTAAACAGAATCGAATAGTGAATGTCATTTAAAAATAAGATCATTGAGAGATCGGCGCAAAGAAAAAAGCTACCGAAAAACAATAAAGCAAACAACGACTGGCTGTTTTGCTGCTGGCACAGCCGCTCGTCTCTTAACACGCAGGCCATGAACCTGAGCACCGGTAATTCTTTTTGCCACTGACTTATGCCTTTGCCCTGCGTATGAGCATAAAGCTTTGCCGCAACGACAAGCGCAATGGGCGTCAGGACAACGGGCAACCAGATGTATCCCTCGCTAAAGCCGTGATAAACCGCCACAGTCATTATTACCAGGCTTGAGTAAATACAGATACGTTCCATGTGGTTTCCCTTGTGCGATCCTCGTTGGCAAAAACCAATGTAACCGGAAAAGCACACCGGGTATGCAGATCCGAAAGTCAGGTTGGGACCAGTTTATATAAAGCTTAATAAAGCCAGATTAACTGGCAACAATCAGCACGGTGCCGGCAAACGCTGCCACCACCAGGATCAGTTTTCTAATCAGTATTTCGTTGATACGCCGGTTAATGAAAAACGACGCGAACCAGCCAGTCAGAATAGCCGGGATACACGTTAAGAAGAGCTCAAGATCGTCATGCCCCGCCGCATCGGTAAACCACAGTACGGCGATACCAAACATGTTGATATAAACAAAAAAGACGCTCAGGTTGGCTTTAATTTTATCTTTATCTTCCGCTTGATACAGCAACCCCATAGGCGCACCGCCCGCCGATGTAGTGGTGCCCATAAAGCCCGAAATCATCGCCGCAATTAAATTGGAAATAACGCTTATCCGTGGCGTTACACCTACCATCGACAATATCACTGCGGCAATAATGCACACGCCTAACAACATCTGGTACTGATGGGCGTCTATGTAAAGCAGCACGCTACCGGCCACCAGCACACCCGCCGTGCCGCCAAGAATTGAAAACCCGGTTTGTTTTAAATCGATATCGTACTGATGTTTAACAGCCAGCAGCGTGGTTAACAGTAAAGCATTGAGGATCATGGGGCCAGGAACCAGCTCGGGCATGATCAAAAAGATAAGCGGTGCACCCAACAGGCCAAGCCCAAAGCCTATAACACTCTGCAAGCATGAACCGATGATCAGGACCAGATACACCAGGATATAGTCGGTCAAACAAACAATCCTTCAACTAAAACTTAGCTGTTATGTGTAACATGCAATTTACATATTATATTACATATGATGTGTGCACAGTGCCAGAATGTAAACATTTTTGCAACATAACAATTAGTCAGGATAGTTTTTTGCGGCCGAATCAGGCTCTTCAGACCACGCCGCACTAATAGGGAAAACTCAGAGGATAAGGCATGCCGGCGCATCGCCGGCAGACGATAGAATGGCGTTACACCCAGCCAGCATCGATTATCAGCGTTTGCGCTGTCATCATTTTGCTGTCGTCAGCGGCGAGAAATAATGCCGCGTTGGCAATATCGATGGGTAACAGGGTTTCATGAATACACTGCGCCTGTTGTACTTCCTGCACAATTTCAGGACCAGCCCAACGGGTCATTTGTCTTTCGGTCATTACCCAGCCCGGCACCAGCGTGTTCACCCGAATATGTTCCGGACCAAGTTTGGCCGCCAGGGTGCGGGTCAGGCCATCAATCGCGGCTTTCGCCGTGGTATAAACGGGCATACAGGTTTGCTTCTGGCGCCAGCTAACCGAGCCCATATTCACAATACTGCCGCCACCGCAGCGGCGCATTTGCTCGACAACCGCCTGGGCGGCAAAAAAGCTCGGACGCAGATTTACGTTAATGCGATCATTCCAGTATTCCTCGTCCACTTCTTCAAATTCGTGGCGGGTATCGTCGGCCGCATTATTAATTAGCACGCTGATATCGCCGTGCAATTTTCCGGCCTCACTGATAGCCCCTTTAAGGGCTTTGAGGTCGCGCAAGTCGCACTCTATAAAAGTGGCCTGGCCTTTTCCGGCTTGTGCTATTCGCTCTACCAATGCCTGACTCTTGTCAACATTGACATCCACAAAACACACCCGGGCTCCCTGTGCACAAAATCGCTCCACCATAACCTCACCAATGCCTGTTCCACCGCCGGTAATAAATACACTGCGGTTGTTCAGGCTTGGATAACAGGCTGAAGTATCAGACGACTGGGTCATAAAAAAATCACCATTGATGATGGCTCAGTACACACCAACTTTCGTTATAAAATAAATATTTGTTACGCTGACAGTTCTGATTCAGCAATCTTGAGCTCAATATAAGCCATTGCCTCATCTATCAGATACGCCATCATGTTTTTGGCTCGCTCTGCTTCACCGTTTTTGATCGCCTGATAAATCTTGCGATGTTCGTCGGCAATGGTCTGCAGGCTGTCCTTGGCATTAGTCGTATACTGAAAGCTTACATTTAAAGCGGTGCTGATGAAATCCCGTAGCTGGTAGAAAAAGCGATTGCCACTGGCAAGTAAAATGGCCGTATGGAACTCTACATCGGGCTGATGGATAGAACCGTCGGTTTGTGCAGCGTTATCCATGGCATTTAAAGCCACCTCAATTTGCGCGATAGCTTCCGGTGAGCCATGTTTGGCTGCCAATGCTGCCGCCTGTGGCTCGATGGCCAGACGCATTTGCAAAAACTCTTTTAATACCAGTAAAGACGGGCTGCTCTCAAACATCCACCCCAACACACTGGTATCGTATAAATTCCAGTTTTCCGGTGGCTCAACCCGAATACCCTGACGTGGCCGGGAGGATATTAACCCCTTAGCTGCCAGCATTTTTACGGCTTCGCGCACTGCAGTACGACTGATGCCATACTCGGTACAAAGCTGAGCTTCAGTTGGAAGGCCGGAACCTTCGCCATAGACTCCTGCGATAATCGCTTTACCCAATTCATTGGTAACGCGCTGCGACAGGTTTAAATTCTCAATTCGCGCCATGGATTATAATCTTTCTGCTTACGGCCATAACCACTGATAATATCATACTTATCGGTGGTACCTGTTGGCTTTATTGTTAATATAGTTGTTCTCATCATAGAGTCGTAATCCCCTCCCGTGCAAGCGTTTAAAATTGATCCAGCGCTAAAAACAATCTTTTAACGCCATTACGTAATTTAACGCTGTTTTAACAAAAAGCTTTTCATTACCTATATTGTAATATAATATTTTTTAATTATTTTGAGCTGACATCATGGTATCAGGGTTATTACATGGTTGAATTAAGTACACTCGACTGGCTGGTTCTGGCTGGTTTTTTTATTTTGTTACTTGGCGTGGTCGGGATGTCCATGCGGCAAAAAGAGGAAGATACGGCAGATTATTTCCTTGCCGGTCGTAACGCCAGCTGGCTGGTGATAGGTGCCTCAATTTTTGCCTCCAATATCGGCTCTGAGCATTTGGTGGGACTGTCTGGTTCCGGCGCTCAGTCGGGCATGGCGCTTGCTCACTGGGAGTTGCAGTCGTGGATCATCCTGCTGCTTGGTTGGGTTTTTGTGCCCTTCTACTGGAGCAGTAAAGTTTATACCATGCCGGAGTTCTTAGAACGCCGCTACAACTCGGCTTCACGAACCTTCCTGTCGGTAATCTCACTGGTCAGTTACGTGTTAACCAAGGTGGCTGTAACGGTTTATGCCGGCGGTATTGCATTTAAAACTATCCTTGGTATCGATAGTATCTGGGGTATCGACTTTTTCTGGATATCGGCGCTGGGTCTGGTCATTATTACCGGTATTTACACCGTACTCGGTGGTATGAAGGCCATCATGTGGACCTCTGTATTACAAACCCCGGTGCTGATCATCGGTTCTGTAGTCATTCTGGTTGTTGGCCTCGATCAGGTTGGTGGCTGGTCTGAAGTTGAGCGGATTAACGACGCCAACCTGCACCTGATTCGTGCTGCCAGCGATGTGGATTTCCCATGGCCAGGCATTATTTTCGGCTCATTCATCATTGGCTTCTGGTACTGGTGTACCGATCAGTACATCGTACAGCGTGTATTATCTGCTAAAGGGATTAAAGAAGCCCGTCGCGGTACGATGTTTGCCGGTTACCTGAAATTACTGCCTGTATTTATTTTCCTGTTCCCGGGCATGATTGCTGTGGCCCTGAAGGAAAAAGGCATTATCAATTACGCCAGCGCCGACCAGGCGTTCCCGACTCTGGTTGCCGAACTGTTACCATCAGGGGTTAAGGGCATTGTTATCGGAGGCCTGGTTGCCGCGCTGATGAGTTCGCTGGCGTCACTGTTTAACTCTTCTGCTACGCTGTTTACCATCGATTTCTATAAGAAATTCAAACCTGAATCCAGCGAAAAGCACCTGCTTAAAGTAGGCCGTATCGCCACCATCGTCATTGTTATTCTGGGTATCCTGTGGATCCCGGTGATGAGCTTAATCGCCGATGTGTTGTATGAGTACCTGCAGAGCGTTCAGTCGCTTATCGCCCCTGGGATTGCAGCAGTATTCCTGCTAGGTCTGGTTAGCCGACGTATCACGCCAGCCGCGGGTTACGCTGGCCTGGTTTCAGGCTTTGTACTGGGTATGATCAGACTGGTCATGCTGCCATTCAAAGACAGCCTGGCCAACACCAGCTTTGCCTGGATTGTGGAAATGAACTGGCTGTACTACTGTATCCTGTTGTTCGTCCTGGTGACGGTTATCATGATTGTGGTGAGTATGTTCACCAAAGCGGCCAGTGAAGAGAAACTGCAGGGCCTGACGTTCCGAACGCTGGGCAAAGGCACCATGAGAGAAGTGGTCGACGGTCTGGATAAGTGGGATTACATCCATACCGTGGGTATATTAGCTATCACTGCCTTTATCTATATCCGCTTCTGGTAAATAACCAAGCCGGTGCCTTCGTCACCGGCTTTTTTTTGTATCAAACGATTAAAGACTATCCGGGTGATCGCCATGCTGAAAATACTTACCTTAATGTTACTGGTAACATTGCCTGCCACGGCAGCCACCTATAAGGTTTATTACCTCGGCGGCCAGTCGAACATGGAAGGCTTTGGTGAAAATGTCGATTTACCAGCTAACTATCGGGCACCACTCAAATCGGTACCGGTTTTCCAGGGCAATCCGGCGGCCGATTTTAAACTCAATGGTGGACGTGGTTTGTGGGATACCCTGCAACCCGGTTATGGCCGGCAGTTTTACTCTGATGGAAAAACCAACCGGTATTCAGATTATTTCGGACCGGAGCTGAGTTTTGGCCATCAGATTACCAACCTGCACCCTCAGCAAAACGTAGCAGTGATTAAATATGCACTGGGCGGCTCAGCCCTCGGTTATGGGGTTGGCAACAACTGGTATCCAGACTATCGCCGTGGCAATGGCATAAACCAGTACGACCACTTCTTATCGACACTCAGTAATGCTTTTGCCAGCCGGGATATCGATGGCGACGGTGAGCCAGACACCCTCATCCCTGCTGGTATTATCTGGATGCAGGGAGAGTCTGATGCTTACGACAGCGACATCACTGCCAACCGTTATCTGGATAACCTGAAAACGATGATGGCACTGTTTCGGGCCGCGCTCCGCAGCCCGGATTTACCGGTGGTATTAGGCAAGATTACGGATTCAGGCATGGATCCTGAAGACGGATTACGAATGAACTGGGGCAGTCTGGTGCAACAGGCCCAGCTAGATTTTGTAGAGCAGGATAGTTGCGCAGCTCTGGTTACCGTTACTGAAGGTTTTACCCATCTTGATGACGGCTGGCACTACACATCCGCAGATTACCTGACACTAGGACGCCAATTTGCCGAACGAGTGGCACAACTGGAAAGTCAGTGTGCCACTCGCTCCCCTGAGTAGCTTGAGCAATCGCTGAACTAGTCTAGCACCGGCAATCCACTGGGAACACTCTGTGGAATCAACTCCAGGTCTTCCATCACACTTAAGTCAGTTAACGCATGAAGGAATGCCAGTAGATCATCAACTTCGGCTGCGGTGAGCGATACTGGTTGCAGGTCATTGGCATCAATTACTACTTGTCGCAGACTGAGGTCTTCGTGTCCAATCAGGTCACTTTCATCCAGATCTTCACGGGAAGGCATTACCAACTGGCTCGGATCGTAATTTTCCAGTGCCGTCAGGGGATCAAGATGATGCATGACAATGCCGCGCAGCGTCGCATAGGCGCCGGTATGACCATAAGGCGCCGTTAACGCCACGTTACGCAGGGAAGGCGTTTTGAATTTGCCCCAATCTTCATCTAAACGGGTTGCTTCTGCCCTGCCGCGGTCCTGGTGAGGCGTGCGGCCTTCACCACCCGGCCCTACCTGAGGGATTGCAATACCGTAAAACTGATGGTCGGTCTGAAACTTACCGCTATGACAACTACTGCAATTAGCCGCGCCGTAAAATAAATCCATACCACGCAACTGCTGAGCTGTCATGGCCTCAGAATCACCGCGCAGGTATGCATCAAAGGGGCTGTTATCACTCCGGAAAGCAACGGTTTGAAACGCGGCCACCGCATTTGCGTAGTGCTGGATCTGAATATCTGCAGGCCGACGAACATCATCGAAAGCCGCGTCAAATAACTGCACGTAATCCGGATTGACCCGCAGCCGCTCCATATAAGCATTCCACAGCGGTGGGAAACTGTTGTCGCGGGTGATAATCAATCGCGCGATGATTTCATTCTCAATCGCGTCGCCCAACATTTCGTTTTGATTAAGAATAGGAAACAATGCCTGGCCAGCCAACACGTTATGCAAATCAGGAGGCGTATCACGATTGGCAGGAATATTTACCTCGCCATCCTCTTCAAAGTGAAGACCGTTCCAGTTCATATGAGTAAATTCCCTGGCGCCAAGGTTATACAGATGCGGTGCATGCCGACCGATACGCGCATCAACCGTATCATCTCCCTCACCTGTAGAGCGATAACGGCCTAACCCCTTGCCGCCTTCCCCAACCCCTAATGACAAACCATCGGCGCTAAAAGTCATGGGGTTGTGGCAGGTAGCACAGGAAATATTCTGATTGCCACTCATAATTTTATCAAAAAATAACATGCGGCCGAGCTCTACCAATTCATCACTCGGCGCACCATCATAATGGTAATCAGAGTCGACTACCGGGGATGGCAACTCATCCGCGAGGGCGGAGTATACAACACTGAAATATAATGCACTTACGCAGAGCAGAGAGGCGTTTAATTTCATCATTAATTCCTTTTAATGGCGGTTTATGTGGGTTAAACCGGGAAAATAGAGAAGTCATTCTTACTGTATATTTTTCACACAGCAAGGAAAGGGCCAGTTTTTTATATAAGAAATTTCATATAGTTAAATTACAGGCCCGATGATGCTGTAAAGAAAAACGACATAATTTGCCCTGTTCTCTTCCCCTGTGGATTTTTTTGGTGCAATTCGTTCGTTTTGCTGGAGGTTGCCTGGCTGGTTGATGCCTGTCCCCATGGCTGGCGAATTCCGGGTAGCTAACGTCTCTTTCTCTGTATCTGTCGCAATCAGTTGGAATCCACTGATTAGGGGCTGTTGATCTTTGCTGTACACTTTTGCAGCAGTCTGTGTATCATTTAGACAAGGCGACTGTTTGCAGGTCTAGTGGGCTAAATCAAAAACAGTCAACACAGTATAAATGATACACAGGCGCTGCCCGAAGGGGTCGTCATGAAAGCATTTTACTCATTGTCACAGCCCTTTGACGTAGAACAACTATGCCTTCAGGACTGCTCCGCGATTAAAATGCTTTCATGTAGACCAAAAATCGTACAGCAAAGATCAACAGCCCCTAATAAGGATACTCTGAATTTCCGTGTTTTTGCTTGCGGTTAGTCTCGCCTTTTACAGACAGGATTGTCATGTCAGACAGCTTTGCATTACTGCCCATTATTGAGCGCATCTTTGCCACCGTTTTCCCGTTATTCGCCATGGTGATGGTGGGGTTTCTTTATGCCCGCAAAACCGACTCGGACATGGGGGTGGCCAACCGCATCAATATCGATATTTTCGTGCCCGCACTAATTTTCTCTGTCATGGCGTCTAAGTCATTTGATCTATTCAGTTATCTCGATTTAATGCTGGGGACTTTGCTGATGGTGATCGGCTCTGGCTTACTGGCGCTGCCGGTGTGTAAATGGCTGGCGGTGTCGCCCAAAATTTTCGCCCCGCCCACCATGTTTAACAACTGCGGCAACCTGGGTTTACCCCTGGCCTTACTGGCCTTTGGTGAAGCCGGATTAAGTGCGGCTATTGCCATGTTTCTGGTTAGTACGCTGCTGCATTTTTCGCTGGGCGTCTACATCCTGCACGACAAAGCTCAGCTAAAGACGCTGGCAACCAATCCAATGGTAATGGCTACCGCAGCCGGGCTGGTATGGAGTTTATCCGGCTGGTCATTGCCGGTTTGGGTCAGCACACCCATCGATATGCTGGGGCAGATTTCCATTCCGCTGATGTTGTTTGCGCTGGGGGTTCGCATGACCGATGTGGATTTTGCCGACTGGCGCTCCGGCCTGTTCTGGGGGTTATACGGGCCGCTAACCGGCTTAATGGTTGCTTACCCATTTGCTTTGCTGGCCGGGCTATCTAACGAACATACGGCGTATTTTGTGCTGTTTTCTGTATTGCCACCGGCCGTGCTCAATTTTATGCTGGCAGAGCGCTACAAACAGGCGCCGCACACGGTGGCATCGATTGTTTTGCTCGGCAATATTGCCAGTCTGGTAGTGGTGCCGGTGGCACTATTCTTTGTGCTCGACTAGTCAGTTTTATCGCTGAAAAATACCGGAAACCCTTTAGCATCCCAGTAAATCACCCGTGCTCTGGCGTGACGGTTAGGGTCGGTAAGTGGTGTCCCGCGCAGGGTTTCGTAATCACGGCTGTGGTAAATCATGAGGTCGGTCTCGCCATCCTCGGCTTTGACAAAACTATTGTGGCCCGGACCATAGCGGCCCACCGCTGCGTTAGTGGTAAATACCGGCTGTGCTTTTTTATGCCAACTGGTAGGATCGAGTAGATTGGCTTCTTCATCGGCCCACAGCAACCCCATGGCATAGCGGTGATCGGTGGCACTGGCCGAATAGGTAATAAGCACCCTGCCATGGCGAACAAGCACTGCGGCCCCCTCGTTAACCTTATAACCGGCGACTTCCCAATCGAAAGTAGGCTCGCTTAACAGGGTAACGGTGTCGAATTTTATTGAGGTAGGCGAGTCCATTTCAGCTATCCACAGCGCCGAATTGTAACTGCGCTTTGCATCCTGCTGGGCCCAAACCAGATACCGCTTACCGCCATGTTCAAAGGTTGTGGCATCCAGCGAAAAAGCATCTACCGGCGTCCGGATGCGACCGGCTTCTATCCATTCTCCGTCCATAGGATTCGCGGCGGTATTTTTCAGCGCATACATTCTGATACTCCAGGGCGCATCCACATCCCCGGCGGCAAAGTAAATATACCAGTCGCCGTCCACCTCGTGTAATTCCGGTGCCCAGATATTTACGCTCATCGGCCCCTTGTCGTTCTTGCGCCAGATAACTTTCGGCTCGGCAATTTTCAAATCATTGAGCCGGCAGGCAGCGCGCAGCTCTATTTCGTCAAACTTAGGTGAGGTGCCGATAAACGTATAACAACCGTCCTCGTGCTGTACAATCCAGGGATCGGCCCGCTGGACCACGATAGGATTATCAATAGGCTCAAGCGGGGCAGCTACCACCGGTGCAGCGCTTAACGTTACAAAGGCGGTACAGGCAATGGTCAGGCTGGTGCGCAGCAGGGTTTTAAAATCAAACAACATAGCGAGTCCTTGGTTTAAAAATGAACGGGCAATTGCGGTTGCGCAGTTGCTAATCAATTATTAATATTGTATTACATATTTAACATGATTATTGCTACACTAAGCAAGTTCTTTTACAGGTGCTTTCAGAGGTAAAAATGATTCAGAGCCGTAAACGGAAAACCAGTGCAAGCAGATTGCGCTTAGCCTTAACAAGCTTACTCAGCGGTGCCTTATTGATGGGCTGTGGTGCCCAGGCAAAACAGGTGGAGGTTCATGATCCGGTGATGACCAAAGCCGGTGATACTTACTATGTGTTCAGTACCGGGCCGGGGATCACCTATTATGAGTCCAAGGATATGGAAAACTGGACCCTGACCGGGCGCGTTTTTCCCGATGAGCCCAGCTGGGCCAAGCGTATCTCGCCGAGTTTCGACGGCCATTTATGGGCACCAGACATTTACCAGAAAGACGGTAAATTTTATCTGTACTACTCGGTTTCGGCGTTTGGTAAGAACACGTCGGCCATTGGTGTAACCGTTAACGAAAGTCTCGATCCGCAATCTCCTGACTACAAATGGGTAGACTACGGCATAGTGGTAGAATCGGTGCCCCACCGCGATCACTGGAATGCCATCGACCCGGCAATTGTTGAAGACGACGAAGGCAACGCATGGATGAGCTTTGGCTCGTTCTGGGATGGTCTGAAACTGGTTAAGCTCGATGATGACTTAGTACGTCTGGCAGAGCCGCAGGAATGGTATTCCATTGCCAGCCGCCCAGGTTCGAATGTCGACGACAGTGCTGATCCGGGCGAAGGGGCTATTGAGGCTCCCTATATTTTTAAGCAAAACGGTTATTACTACTTGTTTGTGTCGTTTGATAAGTGTTGTCGCGGTATGGACAGCACCTATAACGTACGCGTAGGGCGCAGCAAATCGGTTACCGGTCCGTATCTCGACCGTGATGGCAAGTCGTTAATGGCAGGCGGCGGTACCATGGTGATAGAAGGTAACGACGACTGGGTTGCCCTGGGCCACAATGCAGCCTACACCTTTGACGGTAAGGATTACCTGGTGTTACACGCCTATGAAACAGCCGATAACGGGTTGCAAAAGCTGCGTATTCTGCCGATTAGCTGGGATAATGACTGGCCAGTAGTCGACCCGGCCGACCTCAATCAGCGCACTACTAAGCTGTTGAAAAAATAACTCCGCTTCACCTTCCCGTGCGTTGTCGATGGATATGACAGACCCACGCGCACGGGAGTTTTTATAACTCTATTGATCCAGACCACTGTTTTTCAATACGTTATTTCAGTATTCTGATTGTACAAAATGTCTTCTCTGTTCTCGGTTTCACAGGGTTTGTGTCGCGGGAGTTCCCATGTTTTCTATTCCGCATGCCTGGCATGCTCATTATGTATTTCTGGTTATTGGTCTGGCCGCGCTGTTAATGGCCAGTAATCGCGTGCGCTACGATATGATAGCCATTACGGTAGTGCTGGCCTTAATGTTAGGCGGCGTATTGTCGGTACAGGCGTCGCTGGCCGGCTTTGGTAACCCGGTGGTTGTGCTTATTGGCGCCCTTTTGATTGTTGGCGAAATGCTCGATCGCACCGGTGTTGCCCGCTTTGTGGGTGACTGGATAGGCCGGCACAGTCATAGCTCCACCAATAAACTGTTAATTATGCTTATGCTTGCCAGTGCTATTTTAAGCGCGGTAATGAGCTCTACGGCGGTAGTGGCGATTTTTATTCCCATCGTTATGCGTATCGCCAAACAAACCGGTAACAGTGCCAGTCAATTACTGCTTCCCATGTCTTACGCTGCACTGGTGAGCGGTATGCTCACCCTCATTGCCACACCGCCTAATCTGGTGATCAGTGGCGAGCTCGGTGCTCAGGGCTATGAGCCCCTGCGCTTTTTCACTTTTACGCTGCCCGGGGTGGTCGTGCTTGGTGGCCTGATGCTGTATATGTTGCTGGTCGGTCGTAAGTGGCTGCCCAACAATGGTAAAGCCGAGCATCAATCTGCCCAGCGGTCGATTAAAGCCCTGTGGGACGACTACCGGGTAAACCGTGAACTGATTTACCTGCGCATCGACGAGGCGTCGCCTTTGCACGGCAAAACTATCGCCCAAAGCGGCTTGTACAATAGTTACGGCCTGCGCATTCTTGATCTGTCCCAGCGTGTTAGGGGCTGGCGGGAGTTAAAGGCCGGCGTATCGCCGGATATCGTGCTCCATGCCGGAGATGTGCTGCATGTCGCTATTCCGCCTGAGCAACTGGCGCCAGTGGAAAGCCAGCTCAGACTGATGCCATTTCACCCCTCACAACTGGAAACCCAGTATCGCAGCTGGGAGTTCGGCGCTGAAAGCGTGCTGATCCACCCTGAATCAAAGCTAATTGGTAAGTCGGTGCGGGAAGCGAAATTCCGCGATCATTACGGCCTGGATGTCTTTGGCGTGAGGCGTAACCGTCAGTCGCTGGATGACTACCAGAATCAAAAATTGCAAGCGTCTGATTGTCTGCTGGTAACCGGCCCCTGGGCTAAAATTATGCAGCTTCAACAGCAAAACCACGATTTTGTAGTGCTGGAAACGCCTGCCGAAGCTGCCGATGTAGTACCGGCATTCCGACGCATGCCGGTAGCACTGGCTATCACTACCTTTATGGTGCTCAGTTCGGTTTTTAACTGGATGCCGCTGGTGGCAGCAGTGCTAATCGCAGTTATCGCGGCAGTTATTACCCGTTGCCTCACCGCGGCCGACGCTTACCGGGCCATTCACTGGCAAAGCCTGGTATTACTGGCCGGTATGCTGCCCCTGGCTGACGCCCTGCAACAAACCGGCGGTACCGATATAATTGTTAGCAGTATGATAGGCTCGGCGGGCGACGCTTCGCCGCAAACCCTGCTGGTCCTGTTATTCGCCATTACAGCTTTGCTAACCAATATTTTATCCAATACGGCTTCGGCGGTCCTCATGGCCCCCATTGCTATCAGCGTAGCCCAGCAGTTGGGTGTTTCGCCGTACCCGCTGGCGATGACCGTGCTATTTGCTGCATCAGCGGCCTTTATGACGCCTATTGCTTCGCCCATCATTACGTTGATTGTTGAGCCGGGCAAGTATCGGTTTGTCGACTTCATTAAACTCGGCAGTCCTATGCTGCTCTGGGTATTTGCCTGCTGTTATTTTCTTATTCCCTTCTTTTTTCCCTGGTAGTGATTCATTAACAGCGAATGTTAACGAATCGCTATTTATGGTCGGCGCAGTGGCGCAGACCAGGGTTTACCTGCCCTGCAGCACATAAAAAGATAAACAAATGTTAATTTTTTTATTTTTTGCTTCAAATATGCTCACAGCAGGAGTATCTTTGGCCAATTAGTTAAGCCCCCTAACAATTGACGGCGAGCCTCATATCGTTGTCATCAGCACTGAGGTAGTAATGGTTAATAACACTTATGATGCCATCGTTGTTGGCTCTGGAATAAGCGGCGGTTGGGCCGCTAAAGAGCTGACCGAGAAAGGCCTGAAGGTATTAATGCTGGAGCGTGGCGAAAACGTTGAGCACGTAAAGGACTACACCAATACCCATAAAAACCTGTGGGATTATCCTCACCATGGTCGTCCAAGCGAAGAAGCGCTGGCCTCTCAGCCGGTGATGGCACGCGGTAAAGGCTACCCTTTTAATGAAGTAACCATGGGTGCGTGGGCGGATCATAAAACCTCACCCTACGTAGAAAAAGAACCTTTTCAGTGGTTTCGTGCCTACCAGGTTGGCGGCCGCTCGCTGTTATGGGGCCGCCAGTCTTACCGCCTCAATCCACAAGACTTTGAAGCCAATGCCAAAGAAGGCGTAGCCATAGACTGGCCAATCCGTTACGACGACATTGCCCCCTGGTACAGCTATGTAGAAAAGTTTGCCGGTATTTCTGGAAACAAAGACGGTCTGGACGTTTTACCCGACGGTGACTTCCTGCCTGCGTTTGAAATGAACGCCGTAGAGAAAGACCTGGCTGCGCGCCTGAAAAAGCAATACAAAGGCGAGCGTCACATTATCATGGGCCGTACCGCCCACATTACCGAGCACCGCCCGGAGCAGGGCCGCGGTAAATGTCAGAACCGGGATAAATGCTGGACGGGTTGTCCGTGGGGCGGCTACTTTAGTACTCAGTCGGCCACCCTGCCGGCAGCTCTGAAAACCGGTAACCTTACACTGCGCCCGATGTCTATCGTAAAAGAACTGTTGTACGACAAAGACAAAAAGCGCGTTACCGGTGTAGAAATCATTGATGCCGAAACCAAAGAAACCATTGTTTATAAAAGCAAGATTGTTTTCCTGAATGCGTCAACCCTTAACTCTGCCTGGGTTTTGATGAACTCCGCCCGGGATGTGTGGGACAACGGTTTGGGCTCCAGCTCTGGTGAGCTTGGCCACAACGTAATGGATCACCACTACATGTTAGGCGGCACCGCTGATATTCCGGGTCATCTCGACAAATATGTTTATGGTCGCCGTCCTACCGGTATTTACATTCCTCGTTTCGCTAACTGGGGCAGTGACAAGCGCGACTTCCTGCGCGGGTTTGGCTTCCAGGGTAACGCTGTACGTCAAAGCTTTAATCGTGACGCCGATGGCCTTGGCATTGGTGCAACACTGAAACAGACGCTGAGCGAGCCCGGTAAGTGGACCATGAGCACCGTAGGATTCGGTGAAATCCTGCCGGATCACCGTAACAAGGTTAGCCTGAGTAAAACTGTCACTGATGCCTGGGGCCTGCCAGTACTGGAAATGGATGCCAAAATCCGTGATAACGAAATTAAAATGCGTAAAGCCATGAAAGAAGACATTGTAGAAATGTTTGATAGCATCGGTTTAGAAAATGCGCAGGCGTGGGAAAGCACCTACCATATGGGTAAAGGGATCCATGAAATGGGGACCGCTCGTATGGGCCGGGATCCAAAAACCTCAGTACTGAATAAACACAATCAGGTATGGGACGCACCGAACGTTTTCGTCACCGACGGTGCCTGTATGACATCATCATCCTGCGTCAATCCGTCTCTGACCTACATGGCATTAACCGCCCGGGCAGCAGACTTTGCCGTTGAAGAATTAAAACGGGGGAATCTGTAATGGCAAACTCATCATCAACCATGGACCGCCGTACGCTGTTAAAGCTGATTGCCGCCTCAACCGGCGCCGGTCTGATCAATGCTCCGGCACTGGCAGTCTGGCAAGAACAACCCGACCTGCTACCGGTTAATAAAGCAGGTTTTGATGACGCCACTGTGGCACTCATTACCGAGCTGTGCGAAGTGGTTATGCCGCGTACCGACACTCCGGGAGCCAAAGACGCAGGCGTACCGCCATTTTTCATTGGTATGGTGCGCGAGTGCTACGACGAACAGCAACAACAGTTGTTTGAGGCAGGCTTTGCCGACATTGAATCGCGCAGTAAAACGCTTTACGGCAAACCCTTTGCCACCCTGGCAACAGTGCAAAAGTCCGATCTGATCACGGCCATCGATGTAGAAGCCATGGCATTTAACAAAGGCGAAGACACGCAGTGGGATGGCGCTGGTTTTACAGGTCAGCCACACTACTTCACGCTGATGAAACAACTGATTATTTTTGGCTTCTTCTCATCCAAAGTAGGTGGCACACAGGTACTCCGCCATTCAGATGTGCCCGGCGGCTATTACGGCATTCCATATAACGAAGGCGATAAAGCCTGGTCAACAGTCTGGCCCTGGTAAAACACAATGAAATTAAACAAACTTATCAAACTTCCACTAACCCAGGCTGCCGTGCTGACTGCCGGCTTACTTTGTGCGAATGTCACCAAGGCAGAAACCGCCGTCGCAGACTGTGTGTTACGCGATACGGCATTCAGTGTGCAACTACCGGCATATGATGTTATGACCCGCCCGGAAGCGCGGGCTGTTGCCGAAAAATATTACCCGGGACTGTTTGAAACGCTACCGGCCTGGTTACTCAGCGAAAAAATGCCTTCTTTTGCCACCATACTGACACTGGAGCAACTTATCGCCAGAGCTGATCCGACTAAGCCGCGCCTGGCCGACCTGGATGCCGAGCTTCGCGCGTTACCGGTAACCGAAGCCGTTAAAGCTGCTCGTTGCGCCCGTTTTGATGCTGAGCCGCAGTATTTCAGCGTTGATGACGCCCCGGTGCAGGTACTGGTGTATCAAAAGATCAACGGCTACGACCACGGTCGTTCCGTAACTGCCGCTACCGAAGCGCTCACGCGGATGTCAAAAGAAATGGGCTATGGCGTTACCGTTACCGCTAACGGCGGCGCGTTTAATGCGAAAAACCTGGCGCAGTTTGATGTAGTGGTGTGGAACAACGTGAGCGGTGATACGCTTACCCTGTCACAGCGCGCGGCATTCGAAGACTATATGAATAACGGTGGGGGTTTCCTCGGCGTTCATGCCTCAGGCGGCGACTCCATCTATTTCTGGGACTGGTATCGCGATGCTCTGCTTGGCGTGCAGTTTATTGGCCACCCCATGGATCCGCAGTTCCAGTTAGCCGAGCTCACCACTCACGAGAATTCAGCGCATATTGCTGAGTCACTGCCAGACACCTGGTCAATTAAAGATGAGTGGTACTCGTTTGCGGCTGAGCCCGATTTGGATGGCGTAGAATACGTGATCACCATCGATGAAGACAGCTATGCACCGGGCGATCTGGCCATGGGTGGCGTTCATCCCATTGCCTGGAAGCATTGCGTCAATGAAGGTCGCGCTATGTATACCGCGATTGGTCACCGCGAAGAAATGTATGCCGTGCCGGAAAATATCACCCTGATCAAAGATGCCCTGAAATGGACTTCCGGACACGGCGCTAAAGTTTGTGCTCAATAAGGGCATGTTCTAACTAAAAGGCAGTGCTGAGAAAGCCTGCTTTTATCCGCAAAAAAGGCTCCTGTATGGGAGCCTTTATGCCTTCAAGCATTATCCATGCTGTTCATCGAGTAATTCCGACTTTTTCTTAATCTTACAATCAAAGATTTTCTGGGTATTTTTCCTGCCTAAATACCAGGCAACAGTATATGGATGTGCGCGCTTGAAGAATCGTTTAAAAGCTTTCATTTGCCATCCTCCGTTCTATGTTGCCCTATTAACTATATGACAATACTGTAATAATTGCCAGTATAATTTTAAAATCGTATACCATTTCACTTTTGCATCGATTTTCAGGAATCACATTTACGTGCCCGATAATCTTGTAATGTATTGATAATTATAAATTTATCAATAATCACCACAATCCGTTTACGCAACACCTGATAATGCTGGTTAGTAGTTCAAATTTTACTGCCAGTCAGTTAAATACAAAAAAATCCGCAGGCTGGATCAGCACTGCGGATTTTTTAATTAACAACGGGTTAATCCCGTAGCGTGATTAATCGATATATTCGATGCGGAAGTTATCCAACGTGACCGTACCACCACTTTCTGTGCGTAGTTGAATAAACGAATTCTCGCTGGCTACCGGACCTTCTACTTCAAGGGTTCCGATGGTCAGTTCGTTAATCAGGGTCGCATAGAACTTAGAACTGCCGCCTAACCAGGATTTACCGCTGCTACTGGTATTGTTATCCACGTAGATCTGGAAGTTGTTATCACCGTCGGGATCGCTCACGCTAACAATATCCACCAGCACCTTATAAGGGCGGCTCAGGTCAAACACGCCCCGGCCGGTAGTATCGCTGTCGGTGGTGTCGGTTTCAGGCAGGGTATCGCCAATGGTAAAGCGCGCGCTGGTCAGGGTAATCTGGCCAGCGATCACCACGATACCGCTGCCGCCGCCGGTTACATTATGCAGTGGCATTGAGCTGTCGTCCGGTAGCGACTTGTAGGCGGCACTGAAGAACGTATCTTCGTCGGCCGCACTGAAGTCTTCACTGTAAGGCAGCGTAACATCAGTGCCTTCGTTGCTGCCACCACCGTTTTCGCCGCCGTTATCATCTTCGATAGCCGGGATATCCAAATCACTCTGGTCAATTTTACCTATACCCGCATGGTTAATAACCTTACTCTTCACAATACTGGTTTCATCCAGCGTGTAAGTGTACGGCACTTCGTAACTACTGGTAGGGGTGGCATCCGGTCCGGCTGCCACGTCACTGCCTGACGGGGTGGTCCAGGTAACGCCACTACCAAACAGGTTACCCGAGGTATTCCAGTAGCCTATCTCTGCTGAGTAGAACGACACGATTGGGTTTTGCGTATTTTCAAATACATTATTCTCAATCTGTAGTTCTGCCCCCATGCGCGAATTCATACCGGTAGAACTGATGTTGTTGTAGTAGTTGTTGTACAGATGGCCATAGCCAAAACGGAACAGCGGTAAGCGTGACTCAATGTTCTCAAAGCGGTTATGGTGGAAGGTAATCAACCGGTCTCTGTCATTACTGCTACTTTCATCATCGGTATGGCCATGTAACGAGGCTTTCCAGTGATCGTGCAGGTAGTTGTAGGAAATCGTGATGTTCTTCGCGCCTGACTTGGAGTCAATCAGACCATCATAGAAATCTTTATCCACATCTAACGTACTGTAGAGCTCGTTATGGTCAATCCAGATATGACTGGTGGTTGAGCCATCATCATCACCCTCAATGGAAATAGCATCCTTACCACCGGTTAAGACATGATGGATCTTAAGGTTCTGGATAATGATATTGTTGGCCCGGCGAATCGAAATACCAATGCCGTCAAACTCACCGCG